>JAKIXW010000054.1:264-17124 GCA_022708865.1 Acidobacteriota bacterium | reverse complement strand
GACGGATGCAGGCCCTCGACGCGGTGATGACACAGGACGACGAGATCGTCGCGCGCGCGTCCACGCTGTATCTGCGGCGCAGCGAACAGCCCTTCACCGATGGCGGCCCGTGGACCACGCCGGTGACAATGCCGCCGATCCCCGACGAACCGGACGAGTTCGACGAATCGGTCCCGATGTTCATCACCCCGTACGGCCGTCCGGCCGATGAGGAGGGGTTCGGCTTCGTCTGGCAGTACGACGGGCCGCGGTACGCCTGGGTGCGCGAGATCCGCGATCTGGTTGCGGGCGAAACGATCTCGCCGTTCGTGCGCGCCGCGATGGCCGTCGATGTCAGCGCGTCGATGACGAACTTCACCACCGGCGGCCTGGCCTTTATCAACGCCGACTACACACTGACGCTGTGCCGGCTGCCCGAGGGCGAGTACATCGGACTCGCCGCGCTGAGCCACGCCAGCGCGGCCGGGATCGCCACGGGCACAGCGACTCTCTACGACGCGCGCGGACCGATCGGCATCGGCGTCACGACCTCGGCGGCCAACCTGAATTTCAAGGGGTCGGGGTTAGCGTGAACGGCAACCAGTAGGTCCCCGGTCCGTCGCCCGGGCAGCCGGCGCCGGCGACGGTGAACGTGCGCTCGCCGCTGAAACTGCCGTCGCCGTTGGGCCGCAGGAAGTCCGACCGGAACGCCGTCACCGGACTGCCGTCGTTGCAGTGGAACGGGTAGTCACCGGAGGACTCCCAGCGATCACCGTTCCAGGTGTAGTCGAACAACGCCGGCGCGTTCGGATTCTCCTGCAGCTCGGTCAGTCTCAGCCAGTGCGCGATGCACCCCGTGACGTCGCACACCGTCGTGAAGCGGGCGGCCTGCGTGGACGGATCGGAGCTGTCCGGACGCCCCTCGAATGTCTGACGGGAATGGTCCAGGAAGGTGTCGTAATTGCCGTACACCGGAACGGGCTCGGCGCGGTCGGCGTGGGCGACCGGGGCCGCCAGCACCGAGATCGGGACGGCAACGACCGCCATCATCCGCTCTGCTCTGCATCCACTGCGAAGATGTGCGAGTGGAGTTCGCAGGGGCCGCTGAACAGATCCAGGGAAGCTCATCCCTGGATGCTACTCAGACCTCGACGGCCGTACTGCGCGGATCGATGAGGATCTTGGCGTGCCGCTCCGGATCCCCGAGCGCGGTGAAGGCGGCGGCAACCCCGTCGAGGCCCACCGTCCCGGTCACCATCGGCGCGGCGTCGATCTTGCCGTCGGCCAGCATGTGCAGTGTGTCCCGGAATTCCAGTGGCGTGTAACCGAACACGAACCGCAGGTCGATCTCCTTGATGCCGGCCAGTGCGGGCCGAAACCGGTCGGGTTCCATGCAGACCCCGGCCACCACGACACGCGATGCCAGTGGCGCGTTGGCGGCGATGTTCTCGATCATGCCCGGCACGCCGACGCATTCGAAGATCACCGGCCGCTTGGGCCCGGCGGCGCCGAGTTTGTCGGCCACCCGGTAGAGGTGATTCCAGCCGGGCAGCTTGCGGATCTTCTCCATCGAGCCGACGGCCAGCTCGTAGAGATCCTGGGCGCCGGTGATGACGCCCTTGCCCAGGTGGTCGTACGGCGAGCCGTTCGACGGGTCGACCACCACCTGCGCGCCGCAGCGGGCCGCCAATGCGCGCCGGCCCGGCGAGAAGTCGCTGGCCACGATCTTGTCCACACCCATCGCCTTCAGATGGCAGATGATCGCCAATCCGACTGGCCCACAACCGATCACGATGGCCGTCTCGCGGCGGCCGATCTCGCTGCGGCGCACGGCGTGCAGGGCCACCGCCATCGGTTCGGTCAGTGCGGCGGTGCCCACGTCCAGCCCGTTGGGCACGGCGAAGCTCATCGATGCTTCCGCGATCACCCGTTCGGCATACGCGCCGGGTGCGTTCGGTGAAAGCCCGGTCAGGTGGATCGATCCCCCGGCGCGCATCAGCGGGAAGGACACCACCGTGGTGCCCGGCCGGAATTCCTTTGCGGTCTCGGGCCCCGTTTCGATTACCTCGCCGCAGAATTCGTGACCGAGGACCACCGGGGTGTCGCTGCGCATCGAGTCGTGGTAGCCGATGCTCTTGGCCACGCCGTCGAGTTCGTCGGCGTGCAGGCGGGCGTGCAGATCGGATCCGCAGATGCCGCAACGCGATACCGCCAGCAGCAGTTGCCCGGCGGCCGGCCGCGGGTCGGGCAGGTCGACCACCGACAGTTCGCCCTGTAGACAGCTGACCGCTCTCATGCGCGTCCTCCCTGGAACTGGGTGTAGGTGCCGTCGAGTACCTGATGGTGTCCGATGGTGCGGCCGGTGACCGTGTTGGCGTCGACGAGGGCCAGCCGCACCACCGCCTCGGCGAAGTCGGATTCGGAGCCGACGTCGTCGAAATCGGTTCGGTAGTAGGACAATCCGGGCGTCATCATGGCCTGCGACGGGGACAGCGCGTTGACGGAGATGTTGCGGCGCTGCAAGTCGTATGCGGCCGACTCGGTCAGGTGTTCCAGCGCGGCCTTGGATCCGCCGTAGCCGGGCAGGATTCCGCCGGCGAAATGACTGAACGGTCCGGCGCCCGGGATCCGGGACGCGATCGAGCTGATGTTGACGATCGCACCGCCACCGGCGTCGAGCATGTCGGGCACGACGAGTTGCATCAGTTCGTAGGCCGCGAACACCGCGATCTCGAAATGCCGCCGGAACGCGTGCACCGGGGTGCCGACGAACGGCGGCCAGTCCGCCTGCGACACGGCAGCCTTGGCGGCCTTGCGCTCCGGCGCGGGCGCACCCGGCACCGGCGGGCGGCCCGGCGCGGTGAAGGCCGCATTGTTGACCAGCAGCGTGATCGGGCCCAGGGCCGCGCGGGCCTCGTCGACCAGCCGGGCCACGTCGGCGCGGTCGGTCAGGTCGGCGCGGATCGCCACCGCGTGGCCGCCGGCAGCTTCGATCTCGGCGACCGTCTCGCCGATGGTGCCGGGCAGTTTGTCGTTCCACACCTGCTCGGTGCGCGCCACCACGGCAACCTTGGCACCTTCGGCGGCCAGGGCCACGGCGATCGCGTGGCCGAGGCCGCGGCTGGCGCCGGTGACGATCGCGGTTCTGTCTGCCAGACGTCCCGTCATACCGCCCTTCTTACGCCATGCACCACGATGGCCGACGTCTGGTCCGCCCAGTCGTCGTCGAGGTCCACCTCGGGCGCCAGCAGCAGGCGCAGCAGCGTGGCGCCGCCGATGAGTTCGACCAGGCGGTCCGGGTCGATGTGGTCGTGCACCTCACCGCGATCGACCGCGTCGATCAGCCGGGTCCGGACCGCGCCGAACAGGTCGGCGAACCGGCTCATCACGCGGGTGTTCAGGTCGGCGTCGGCGGCCATGTCGGCGATCAGGCCGGGCAGCGCGGCACGCACCACCGGGGAGGTGAACGCGTCCCGGGCGGCGCCGATCATGGCGCGGACGTCGGCGCCGATGTCGCCGGCCGGCAGCGTCAATGCCGTCGGCGCCACCGGGAACGCGGCCTCGTGTGCCAGCTCGGCCTTGCTGGACCAGCGCCGGTAGAGGGCGGTCTTGGTGGTGCCGGCCCGTTCGGCGATGGCGGCCATGGTCAGGTTGGCGTAGCCGATGTCGACGAGCAGCTCCGCGGTGGCGGTCAGGATGGCAGCATCGATCCGGGGATCGCGGGGTCGCCCGGCCGACGATGCCGGGGCGGCAGCCCCGGAGGAGGAGCCGGGCAATCCAGCCACGCCTGCCGCCGGACCCTTGTCAATCGATGCCGGCTCTGCTTTCATAACGCTACCCACCGTATCGTAATTGTCTCGCGAAGGATCCAGTTCAGTGCCGAACGAACCCGCGGTCGACCCCGTTGTTTCCGAAGTCGACCACCTCCAGCGCTCCAGTCGCGACACCAGCACGGTCCCGGCCCTGCTCTCCGAGTGGCTGTCCACGGTGCTGCCCGGCGGGACCAAACCCGAGATCACCGTGGAGAGCGGCATCGACTCCAACGGCATGAGCTCGGAGACGATCATCCTGACCGGCCGTTGGACCGAGAACGGCGCACCCCAGGAACAAAAGTGGGTGGCCCGGGTCGCCCCCACCGAGCAGGACATCCCCGTCTTCGCGTCCTACCGCCTGGACCACCAGTTCGAGGTGATGCGCCTGGCCGGGGAACTCACCGACGTGCCGGTGCCGCCGGTGCGCTGGCTGGAGAACACCGGCGATGTACTGGGCGCACCGTTCTTCCTGATGGACTGCGTCGACGGCATCGTCCCGCCGGACGTCATGCCGTACACCTTCGGCAACAACTGGTTCGCCGACGCGACGCCCGAACAGCAGCGCGAACTGCAGGACGCCACCGTCGAGGTGATCGCGAAACTGCATTCGATCCCCAACGCCGACAAGAAATTCGACTTCCTGGCCGACGCCGACCCGCCCGGTGACACCGCACTGCGCCGGCACTTCGGCTGGCTGAAGGACTGGTACGAATTCTGCGTGCCCGGCATCGGGCGCTCGGCGCTGGTGGAACGGGCACTGGCCTGGCTCGAGGACAACTTCCCCACCGACGTGGCAGCTACCGAACCCGTTCTGGTGTGGGGCGATTCGCGGATCGGCAACGTCCTGTACCAGGACTTCCGGCCCGTCGCCGTCCTGGACTGGGAAATGGCCACCGTCGGCCCGCGAGAGTTCGATGTTGCCTGGATCATATTCGCGCACAACGTCTTCCAGGAACTCTGCGGACTGGCCGGGATGCCCGGCCTGCCGGACGTGCTGCGCGAGGGCGACGTGCTGGCCGCCTACGCGAAACACAGCGGGGTCCAGATCGGTGACCTGCGCTGGTTCTACATCTATTCCGGTGTGGTGTGGTGCTGCGTGTTCATGCGCACCGGATTCCGGCGCGTGCACTTCGGCGAAATTGATATGCCCGACGATCCCGATTTTGTGGAGACGCTGTTCTACCACAAGTCCCTGTTGGAAAAGCTGTTGGAAGGAACCCAATAATGCTCGGCCCCATGGACGAATTCCCGGTCCACCAGCTCCCGCAGCCCATCGCCTGGCCGGGCTCGAGCGACCGGAACTTCTACGACCGCTCGTACTTCAACGCCCACGACCGCAGCGGCGACATCTTCGTCATCTCCGGCATCGGCTACTACCCGAATCTCGCTGTGAAGGACGCCTTCCTGCTCGTCCGCCGCGGCAACGAACAGACCGCAGTGCACCTGTCCGATGCGATCGACCAGGACCGGCTCAACCAGAACGTCGGCAACTACCGCATCGACGTCGCTGAGCCGCTGCATTCGCTGCGCATCCGGCTGGACCAGACCGAGGGCATCGCCGCCGACCTCACCTGGAACGGCCTGTTCGACGTCGTGCAGGAGCAGCGCCACATCCTGCGCACCGGCAACCGGATCACCCTCGACGCCCAGCGCTTCGCCCAATTGGGTTCCTGGAGTGGGCATCTGGAGATCGACGGCGAGTTGATCACCGTCGACCCGAAGGTATGGATCGGCAGCCGCGACCGGTCCTGGGGCATCCGCCCGATCGGCGAGGCCGAACCACCCGGCCGGCCGGCCGACCCGCCGTTCGAGGGCATGTGGTGGCTCTATGTGCCGATCGCCTTCGAGAAGTTCTCGATCGTCATCATCATCCAGGAGGAGCCCAACGGGTTCCGGTCGCTCAACGACTGCACCCGGATCTGGAAGGACGGCCGCATCGAGCAGCTCGGCTGGCCCCGGGTGAAGATCCACTACACCTCGGGCACCCGAATCCCGACCGGCGCCACCATCGAGGCCACCGACGGCGAAGGCAACCCCGTCCGTTTCGACGTGGAGTCCAAGCTGCCGTGCCCGATCCACGTCGGCGGCGGCTACGGCGGCGACAGCGACTGGATCCACGGCATGTGGAAGGGCGAGAAGTTCACCGAGCGGCTCACCTACGACATGACCGATCCGGCGATCATCGGCCGGGCCGGGTTCGGGGTGATCGACCACGTCGGCCGGGCGGTGTGCCACGACGGTTCCGGCGAGCACGAGGGCTGGGGGCTGTTCGAACACGGCGCGCTGGGCCGGCACGACCCGTCGGGATTCAAGGACTGGCTCACGGTCGCCGACTGAATCCCGTTCTGGCCCTAGCTTTCTAGGAGTCGCCGGACTCGGCGCTCGGGCTGTTGTCCGCGGTGTGGTCAGCAGCATCGCCGGTGTTATCCGCGGGCGCGCTGTTGTCCCCTGCATCGCCAGCGTCGGCTGCATCGCCAGTGTCGGCCGCGTCGGAGGAATCGGTGGCGTCCGTCGCATCGGTGGCGTCGGTCGCATCCACCGTCGTGACGTCCTCGGCCGGGTCCTCCGTCGCGTCGGTCGTCGTCGCGACGGCCTCGGTCGCATCGGAGGTTGTCAGGTCGTCGGTCGTCAGGTCAGCCGTCGTGTCATCGGTCGTCACGTCGGTCGCGTCCGGTGTGGTCGCGTCCGGCGTCGGGACCACCTCGGTCAGGTCCGCGGCCTTCGCGTCGGCGGCGTCGCTGTGAATCGGCGCGGCCACGGCGTCGTTGTCCGCGACGAGGCCGTCGGTGTCTCCGCTGCGCGCGGTCACGGTGGGTGCGTCGACGTTGGCAGCGACCGTGGACCCCGGCGTGAAGAGGCCCACCAGGTAGTCGATCTGAGCGCTGCCCCAGTCGATCCACGCCTGGATGGCCTGGCCGCCGCGGGTCCCAATCGATTCGACGGTGTTGTTGAACGCGTTGACCACGGCGGCGATCAGCCCGTCCCCTTCGATGGTGTCGAAGACGAACTGATTACCCGCGTTGATCATGTCGTGGGCGAACCCGACCACCGCGTCGACGCCCTTGGCGATCAGCTCCCAGCTCTGGTTCAGCTGGAAGTTGATCAGCGGCACGAACGGCACCCAGGAGATGGCGTCGAGGACATTGCTGGAGAAACCGACCAGGCCGTCGACGCCGCCCTTGATCGGCTCCCAGATGTCCCAGATCCCGTTGGACACGTCGGCCAGGATGTCGGATGCGCCGACCACCAGATCGCCGAAGATTCCCTCCTGGACATCGGCGACGGGAGGATCCGGCGGGTACAGCCCGGGCGGGAGCGGGATCCAGTTGTTGATCTCGTCGAGCCCCAGCGTCCAGAGCGCCAGGCCGAAGTCCACGACCCAGTCGGCGATGTTCTTCAGCGCGCTGCCCTGGCCACGGAGCCAGTCCGTGGTGTTGAAAACGGCGCTGTTGACCAGGTTTTCGCCGAAGTTGTATAGCACGGTGATCTGGTCGTCGATTATCCAGCCGACCCACGGGATGAACCACGTGGCAAAGCTGACCCAGTCGAGCACGTAGCGGACCCAGGGTTCGACCGCGCTGTAGACGGCGTCCACGGCGTCCGCGATGGCGATCAGCGGTGGCGAGGGCGCAATCGTCGGCGTCTCGACGGCTTCCAGCAGCTGCTCGGGTGACAGTGCCGCCAGCACCGACGGCGGCGGCAACAGCTGTTGCGAGGCAGCCAGCAGGGCGAGGGGCGCGTGCGTGACGGGCGCCGACACAGAGTGAGCCGCCGGGCGGTCGGGTATCGGAGTGACCGTCGAGGCGAACGTGAACGCACTGGCACTGGCGAGAACGACGCCGCTGGTCAGCGCCGAGCGGAACGAGATCGACATGTCAGCCCCTCTTGTGACACACAGCGGGCCGAAAGTGAACTCACAGCCCTTCCCCGGCAGTCTCGCACGGCGGCCCGAGGGATTTCGGTGCATTTTCCGTCGGTCAGCGACGGCTGATGCACCGAAATCGCTAAGGTGCCCCACATGCGTGCGGTTCAGATCACCAGGCTCGACGGCCCGGCGGCCGTCACCGTCGACGACATCGCCGAACCGACCGGCGACGGTATCACCATCGACGTGCATGCGGCCGGCGTCGCGTTCCCGGACGCGCTGCTGTCCCGCGGCCTCTACCAGTACAAGCCGGACCTGCCGTTCTCCCCCGGCGGCGAGGTCGCCGGGGTGGTTCGCAGTGCGCCAGAGGGCGCCCACGTGCGCCCCGGCGACCGGGTGCTGGGTCTGACGATGATCACCGGCGGTATGGCCGAGGTAGTGGTCCTGCCGCCCGATCGTGTCTTCCCGCTGCCGAACAACGTGTCGTTCGAAGCGGGCGCCGGCGTGCTGTTCAACGACCTGACCGTGCTGTTCGCCCTGCGCACCCGCGGCCGGCTGATGCCCGGCGAGACGGTCCTGGTGCACGGCGCCGCCGGCGGCATCGGCACCTCGACATTGCGAATGGCCGGCCCGCTGGGCGCGGCCCGCACCATCGCGGTCGTCTCGACCGCGGAGAAGGTCGACATCGCCAAGGCCGCCGGCGCCGACGACGTGGTGCTGGCCGACGGCTTCAAGGACGCCGTCATGGAACTGACCGGCGGCCGCGGCGTGGACATCGTGCTGGACCCGGTGGGCGGCGACCGGGTGACCGACTCGCTGCGCTGTCTGGCCCCGGCCGGCCGGCTGCTGGTGGTCGGTTTCACCGGCGGGGACATCCCGACGATCAAGACGAATCGGTTGCTGCTCAATAATGTTGACGTTGTCGGCGTGGGCTGGGGCGCCTGGACCATCAAACATCCGGGTTATCTGGCCGAGCAGTGGGACGAGCTCTCGGCACTGCTGGAAGCCGGCACGGTGCCGGCCCCGCAGCCGCACGTGTTCCCGTTCGACCAAGCCGCCGAGGCCATCGCGTCGCTGGAGAACCGCAGCGCCAAGGGCAAAGTCGTGCTGCAGGTCCGCGGATGACGGCAGCCGAGCTGTGGACCTCGACGCGCGCAACGGAATTGGATGCGATGACGCTGGAGGATTGGCTTAGCTCCAAGCGGGCGTCGTCGTGATCCCGCCCCAGCATCGGGCCGGCATCACCTTCGGCCCCAGCATCACCACCCTGAACCCGATCGACTATCGGGATTTCCGTTGAGGCGCAGAGCGATTCGCGCCCGGCGGTCGGACCGCTGCGGTGCCGCCGGCACCCTGGACCGCCTTCGGTGCCTGGGTACGGCGCCCGGTCGGCCCGATCTTCTGGGCCGGCACCGCGACCTCCGACGAGTGGACCGGTTTCCTCGACGGCGCGGTGCGCTCGGGGCTGCGGGCGGCCGGCGAGGTCGCCGACCGGCTCGTCGAAATCAGCTAAGAGCTGAGGCTGGTCCGTTCCACGGCGGCCTGCGCGAGCCGGCGCAACTGGGCGTTGACCTCGGCCGGGCGCTCCAGGATGGCGCAGTGTCCACCGGGCAGTTCGACCAGATCGAGCAGATTCGGCACCATCGCGGCGATCCGGCGGGACGCGGCGATCGGCAACAGCCGGTCGTGCGAGCTGCCGATCACCACCGTCGGCACCGTCAGCCCGTCCAGGTTCAGATGCCGGCGATCCAGCGCATCCATCAGCATCGCGGCCGCCCCGCCCCGACCGACGCGCGGCGTGTGATGGAACAGGTCGTAGACGAAGTCGGCCACCTCCGGATCGGCGCCCCGGCCAACCGCAATCGCGGCGACGAAACGCTTGCTGGGGCCCGCTGCGGCCGACACCGTCGGAATCCCGCCGAACCGGCGCACGATGCGGCTGCCCACGGCGTTGCGCCCGACGCTCAACGGGCCCCGCATGGTCAGGAACTTGACCTGCCGGATGATGTCACCGGTGGTGGTGTTGATCATCGCGACCCCGTCGGCACGCTGGTCGACCTTGTCGCGGAAGCGGTGCGACCACGCCCCGATGGCGATGCCGCCCATCGAGTGCCCGGCGAGCACGGCGCGCTCGCCGGGCGCCACCGTGGCGTCCAGGACGGCGTCGACGTCGGCGGCCAGCAGGTCGAGGGTGTACCGGCCCCGGGGCGGGACGCTGCTGCGGCCGTGACCCCGGTGGTCGAAGGCGATCACCCGGTAGTCGCGGGACAGATCGGCGATCTGCTCGCGCCACACCTGCAGGGCACAGGTGATGCCGTGCGAGAGGACGATGGGATATCCGTCGGCCGGGCCGAACACCTCGGTGTGCAGCCGGGTTCCGTCGGCGCCCCGGACATGCACCATGCGGCCCGGCGGAAGCGGGGTGGGACCCATGATCAGCAACCTCCTCGGCGACGGCCGCATTGCCGCCCGATCGAGGATAGCGTCGAATGTTCGTAACCCAGCAACGCGCGGGAGGCGATACTGAAATCGTGACCGAACGCAATGTGCTGGGCGGACCGCTGCAACCGTGCGGAACCGAGCCGCTGACCGGCTTCTACCGCGACGGATGCTGTTCGACCGGGCCGGAGGACGCCGGCCGGCACACCATCTGCGCCGTCGTGACCGCGGAGTTCCTCGAACACCAGCGCTCGATCGGCAACGACCTGTCGACACCGATGCCGATGTACCGCTTTCCCGGGCTGCAGCCCGGCGACCGGTGGTGTGTGACCGCGGTCAACTGGCTGCGTGCACATGGCGACGGTCACGCGGCGCCCGTGGTGCTGGCTTGCACACATGAGCGGACCCTGGACGTGGTGCCACTGGAGGTTCTCAGCGGCTACGCCGTCGATGTGCCCGACGACCCGGGGGAACTCAGCTGACCGGGACGAACGGGCTGATCGCGTCGCGCGCGAACTGCGCGAAGTTGACCTCCGGGCTGCCGTCGGGGTAGCTGACGGTCGCCAGGACGTTGGCACCGGCGTCGGCGAAATTGCCGTCGGCGCGGTCCTGGTGGGTAGTGGAGGTCACCAGGATGATGCCGGACGTCCCGGCCTGCTGGGCCAGCGGCACCGAGAACCGCGCGTTCTGGACCGTGCTGTTCGCCTTGTCCTCGACGATGATGCGTTTGTCCGGAAAGCCAAGCAGCGTAAGCATATTGCGCATCTGGCCGGCTTCGGTCCGGCCGTTGCGCGGGTTGCCGCCGGTGACGATGACGGGCGACTGAGGGAAGAACTGCGCGACGGCCAGACCCGTCAGCACGCGCAGGCGCAGGATGTCGCGCATGGTGCCGTTGTCGTTGAGGCCGTAGCCCAGGATGACGATCGCGGGCTTGGAGAAGTCCTTGGCCGCGGCGGGTGGGTCGGCATGGGCGCTCGGCGCGCAGAGGGTCAGAACAACGGCGATCAGTGCCACGACTGCTGACGAAATCCACCCGCGACCCGACATGCCTGCTTATCGGCAGGCTCCGGGGCGTCGTTACTGCCGCGACCGGTGTCGGCAAACTCACACGCCACGGCTTTGATTTACCTGCCGGTAACAATGCACCATCGAAGGTGGTCCGGCGCTGGGTGATCCCCGACGCGCCGGGCCGTCATATTGACAGAAGGGTCCCGAAATCCGGGACCGGAGGAGTTGAGAAGAATGTCCATCGCGCAGTTTCGCGAAGACCTGAAGTCCGCCCGCAATCGGCGGCGCCTGTACGCGCGGATCAACGCCATGCCCAGCGACTCGACGGTTCGCAACGAACTGTTGGCGATCGCCCGGCGCAGCGAGGAATTCAGTCGCTGACGCGGCGATCCAGCCGTCCGGAGCCGGTACCCCGTGGTGGGTGCCGGCTCTTTCGTTTCGTCCTGGGACCGCGAGCGTGCACCCATTTGCAAAATCCGCCCAAATGCATATGGCTGCACCTTCACGCCGTCAGCTGACGGCGGCGCGTCCGGCTTCCAGGCGGGCGACGGGCAGCCGGAACGGTGAACAGGACACGTAGTCCAGCCCGGTGTCGTGGAAGAAGTGGATGGATTCGGGATCACCACCGTGCTCACCGCACACACCCAGCTTCAGGCCGGGCTTGGCCCGGCGGCCCTCCTCGGCGCCGATCTGCACCAGCCGGCCCACCCCGTCGGCGTCGATGGTCTCGAACGGCGAGATGGTGAACACGCCCTTCTCCAGATAGGCGGCAAACAAAGACGATTCGACGTCATCGCGGGAGAAGCCCCACGTCGTCTGCGTCAGGTCGTTGGTGCCGAACGAGAAGAAGTCCGCGGCCTCGGCGATCCGGTGTGCGGTGAGCGCCGCCCGCGGCAGCTCGATCATGGTGCCGATCGGAATCTGCAGCGTCACGCCCTTCTCGGTCGCTACCTCGGCGAGGATCCGTTCGGCCTCGTCGCGGACCAGGTGCAGTTCCATCACCGAACCCACCAGGGGAACCATGATCTCGACCCGCGGGTCCTTGCCCGCGACGATCTGATCGCTGGCGGCCTCACCGATGGCGCGAACCTGCAGCGCGAACAAGCCGGGAGTCACCAGGCCCAGGCGCACGCCGCGCAGCCCCAGCATCGGATTCGACTCGTGCAGATTCTCCACTGCGGCAAGCACTTTCCGGTCGGCTTCCAGCTCCGGACCGGATTCGCCGCGGGCCTCGGCAACCGCTACCCGCACGGCCAGCTCGGTGCGGTCCGGCAGGAACTCGTGCAACGGCGGATCGAGCAGCCGGATGTTCACCGGCAGTCCGTCCATCACGTCCAACAATTCGCTGAAATCCTTGCGCTGCAAGGTCAACAACGCCGCCAGGGATGCGTCGCGCTCCTCGGGTGTACCGGCCAGGATCACCCGCTCGATCAGCACCCGGCGATCGCCCAGGAACATGTGCTCGGTCCGGCACAGGCCGATCCCCTGCGCGCCGAACACCCGCGCCCGCGCCGCGTCCTCGGCGGTGTCCGCGTTCGCCCGGATCAGCAGGTGCCGGCGAGCATCGGCGTGGGTCAGCAACCGGTTGACGGCGTCGACCAGGGCGGCCGTCTCCTCATCGGCGCCGTCGAGCGCGGCGTTCGGACCGGACTCGATGTAGGCCTGCACCGGGGACGGCACCACGGGCATCGCACCCAGGAAGATCTCGCCGGTGGACCCGTCGATGCTGATCTCGTCGCCCTCGGCGATCACCACGGTGCCCACCCGGACGGTGCGGCCGACCGCGTCGACGTCCAGCGCCTCGGCGCCGCACACGCAGGTGGTGCCCATCCCGCGGGCCACCACCGCGGCATGCGAGGTCTTACCGCCGCGCGCGGTCAGGATGCCGGCGGCGGCGATCATGCCCTCGAGGTCGTCGGGGTTGGTTTCCTTGCGCACCAGAACGACCTGTTCGCCGCGGTCGGCCCACGCCTTCGCCGTCGCCGAGTCGAACACCGCGCGTCCCACCGCCGCCCCCGGCGACGCGGCCATGCCCTTGGTCAGGATCTCCCGCGGTGCGGACCGGTCGAACTGCGGGAACATCAGCAGCGCCAGCTGCGAACCGGAGACCCGAGCCAGCGCCTCGTCCATGGTGATCATGCCCTCGTCGACCAGCTGGGCCGCGATCCGGAACGCCGCCGCGGCGGTCCGCTTGCCGACCCGGGTCTGCAGCATCCAGAGCTTGCCGCGTTCGATGGTGAACTCGATGTCGCACAGATCCCGGTAGTGCGTCTCGAGGCGGCGCATCACCTTCATCAGCTGGTCGTGCGACTTGGGATCCAGCGTCGCGAGATCGTCCAACGACAGCGTGTTGCGGATGCCGGCGACCACGTCCTCGCCCTGCGCGTTCGACAGATAGTCGCCGTAGGCGCCGGTCCGGCCCGATGCGGGGTCGCGGGTGAAGGCGACGCCGGTGCCGCTGGTTTCGCCGAGATTGCCGAACACCATGGTGCAGACGTTCACGGCGGTGCCGAGATCCTGCGGGATGCGCTCCCGGCGCCGGTAGAGCCGGGCCCGCTCGGTGTTCCAGGAGTTGAACACCGCGTTGATCGACATATCGAGCTGTTCGCGGGGATGCTGCGGGAACTCGTCGCCGGAGTGCTCGCGGACGGCGTCCTTGAAGGTGACGACCAGGGCCTTGAGGTCGTCGACGTCCAGGTCGACGTCGCTGGACACGCCCTTGGTGGACTTAGCCTTGTCCAGCGCGTCGGAGAACACCTCGCCGGGCATCTCGAGGACCGTCTTGCCGAACATCTGGATCAGCCGACGGTACGAGTCCCAGGCGAACCGCTCGTCGCCGGACTCCTCGGCCAGTCCTTTGACGCTGGCGTCGTTGAGCCCGATGTTGAGGACCGTCTCCATCATTCCGGGCATCGAGAACTTGGCTCCGGAGCGGACGCTGACCAACAGCGGGTCGTGCCGGTCCCCCAACCGGCGCCCGACGGTGTCCTCGAGGTGGCGTAGCGCCATGGTGACCTGCACGCGCAGTTCGCCGGGTTCGCTGCCGTGGTCCAGGTATTCGCGGCAGGCCGTGGTGGAGATGGTGAACCCGGGCGGCACCGGCAGACCGAGCTTGGTCATCTCGGCCAGGTTGGCGCCCTTGCCGCCCAGCAGATCCTTCTGATCCTTGTTGCCCTCGGTGAAGTCGAACACGTACTTGGTCATCGGTTCCCCTCTGGTCTGGCGCAGACACTACGCGCGGCCACCGCGTCATCCGGTCGATCGGGACGATGGGATCAGTTGTCGTCGGGGTCCGCCAGCACCGATTCCCGGTAGTCGGGCTCGGCGGCGTCGATGGCGGCCAGCGCCTCGGCGGTCAGCTCGTCGCGAATCCCGCTCTGCGCGTGGGCAAATGGAATGTACGCGCGCAGCAGGTCGGGTACGGCGAGGGCAGCCTCCGTCGAGCCGTGAAAGTCGCTGTAGCCGAACGGCCAGTCGAGGTTCATGTGTAGGCGTGCCTCGCTCCAGCGCAGCGCATCGCAGTTGTTCTCGTCGATGCATGCGTTCAGCAGCGTGCGGTGGTCGGGATCGGTGAACGGCAGCCCCACCAGGGAGGCGAAGAACCTGTCGAGCAGCGCCTGCGTTTCGGGCCAACTCGATTGCGCGGGTTCGTACTCCGTACCGCCCTCGGGCATCAGACTGGCCAGCCAGAGCACCAGCGGGCGGCAGGCCGGCCAGGTGTCGGTGTCCTCGATGTGGAAGTGGTCATCGAAATCGATGCCGTGCTCGATCCAGGCCCGCGCATCAGCAAGGCTCATCTCGACGAACGTGGTGTCGGGGTCGTCGTTGCTCTGCGTGGCGAGATCGACGAGCTCGTCGATCGTGGTGGGCACGAAGAACGCGTCGGTGATGAACGACAAGTAATTGTGGTCGACGAAGACCGCGCACGTCAGCGACTGCCCGTCCGACAGCCGTGCCCCGATCAGCAGTTCGTCACCGTCGCCGAGCACATGTGTCATTCGGACCACCCGCTCGATGGTCAGATCCGACAGCCCGGTCAGCCAGGCCGGCAGGTCGTCACCGCGGGCGGCCACCTCCCGGCGGCACGCGTCACGCAGCGTGTCCTCGTAGATCAGGATTTCGGCCATTACCGCGAGAAGTGCGGTGGTCTCCGGGATCGGCACACCGATGAAACTCTCGACGAGGGCGTCGAGGCCAGCCCGCTCGTCGTCCTCATCGTCGGCCCGGGAGGCCACCTCGATCACCATGGCGGCCAGCCCGAGCAATTCCATCGGGTCTCCGCTGTCGATGGCGGCGCGCACCTCGCCGACCAGCGGCGTCTCCTCCGGCGTCCCGTCGCGCTGTCGGCTGCGCCGCGCGTCCCGGCGGGCCTGTTTGGCCTTGCGGCGCCTGCGTGCCTCGGTCACGCTGGCGACCCTACCCCGGCGGGTCAGCGCAGCAGGTGATCCTCGAGGACGACATTCCGGGTGCGCCGCCAGTACTCGGTGTTGCCGAACGGACACAGCACGTACACCCCGCCGTCGGCGGCCTTGTACCAGGAGTGCGTGATCGACGGATGTCCCCACATCAGTGTCGAGACCTCATGCTGCAGTTCGTCGTTGTACCGCTCGTAGGCCGCCGTGGTCGGCTCGATCTCCCGGCTGCCGGTCTCGGCCAACGCCACCAGTGCCTCTCCGATGTAGCGCATCTGGCACTCCAGTGTGAAGATCACGCTGCCAGCGTGCGCCAGGCCGGTGCCGGGCCCCTGCATCATGAAGAAGTTGGGAAACCCGGGGACCGATACGCCGTTGTAGGCCTTGGGTTTTCCGTCCCAGACTTGCGACATCGACACGCCGCCGAGGCCGACGACCTCCATGGGGCAGAGCACCTCCGACGCCCGGAATCCGGTGGCCAGCACGATGATGTCGACGTCATATCTTCCTGCCGCGGTGGTGATCCCGTGCTCATCGACCGCGACGATGTGGTCGTTGACGAGTTCGACGTGGTCGCGTTTGAGGCAGCGCAGCCAGCTGCCGTTGTCCTGCAGCATCCGCTTGGCCATCGGCGGA
The DNA here is from genome assembly GCA_022708865.1 of Acidobacteriota bacterium. Taxonomy (GTDB): domain Bacteria; phylum Actinomycetota; class Actinomycetes; order Mycobacteriales; family Mycobacteriaceae; genus Mycobacterium. The sequence continues at coordinate 973 of JAKIXW010000054.1, read as the reverse complement.
TACGTCGGGGTCACCTTGGCGGCGAGTTCGGGGTCGTCGCCGACCTGGTCCTGGATCCACTTGACAAAGACCTCGCGTCGCGCCGCGCTGGCCGCGTTGGCGGTGTGCGGGAACTCCGGCCAATCCGGTTCGGCCCGAACAATTTCCAGCAGCTTGTCGCTGGACTGCCACATCAGCATGAACCGGTACCAGCGGGCGTACCCGGGCAGGTGCCGCATCGCCCACTTCTCGCCGTCGGTCACGTCGTCGTGGTAGCGCGGGTTGGGCGCCATCCACTGCGGGGTGCGCTGGAAGACGGTTAGGGCTGCGACGTCGTCGACGATGGCCGGCCCGATCTGGAAGCCGCTGGCCCCGGCGCCGACGAGGGCGACGCGCTTGCCGCGCAGATCCACCGAGTGTTCCCACTGCGCGGCGTGGAACACCGGCCCGGCGAACCGGTCCAGGCCCTCGATGTCGGGGATCAGGGGGCGGCTGAGCACGCCAACGCCGGAAATCACCACCGCAGCCTCCCGGGTCTGCGCCCCCTCCGGGCCGTCCAATGTGACGGTCCAGCGGGCGTTGTCCTCATCCCAGACCGCCCGGGTGGCCTCGGTGTTCCACGTGACGTGATCGCCGATTCCATGGTCTGCCATGGTCTTTCGGAAGTACGCCTGCAGCTCGGGCTGGCGGGTGTAGTACTGACTGAAGTCGTTGTTGCGCTCGAACGAGT
>JAKIXW010000054.1:0-254 GCA_022708865.1 Acidobacteriota bacterium | reverse complement strand
CCGCCGACACCGGCGTTCTTCTCGACGATCTCGAACGGGATGCCGGCCTCCCGCAGCCGGATGCCGGCCAGCAGACCCGAGGCGCCCAGGCCGATGATGAGTACCGAAAAGCCTTCCGGCAGTGTAGTTTCGGTGGGCAACCCGATAGCGCGCGGATTCTCCCCCGGCAAATCCATCTCCTCGGCATACAGCGCGACGGTGTCGGCGGGCACGGGTTCGGAGGCAACCCAGTTCATCACCTCGTGGATCAGGTC
>JAKIXW010000543.1 GCA_022708865.1 Acidobacteriota bacterium | reverse complement strand
TGAAGCCCGAAGGGTGACCTGTTCACGAGCCGCCATGCGGCGCGTGAAGTGGTCAGGCTAGACCAGGGTCTGGATCCTTGCCTTCTCTCCTTCCCTCTTCTTGGCGCTCTTGGCGGCTTGGCGAGATACCTTGCCTCTCTGTATCCAACCTCGAGGCGTCCCGCCTCGGCGCCGGCCCGGCCGCCCGGCCAAGCGCAGAAGAAAGCCCCGGACTCTCTCTCGCCAAGCCGCCGAGAGCGCAAAGGGGATAGAGAGTCAAGAAGGCCGGGGCCAAGGCCACCCGGCCTCCCAGAGACCGGCCCCGTTATCGCGTGCACCTTCGGCGCTCATCCGGCCGGGCTGAGGGACATGGAAACCAGGATGACCTGAGGTAGTCGGCGGCTGCGACCGTGGACCTGGTTCATCGGCGACGCGGTGCCTACCCCCTCGCTCGCCGCGTTCTGGCTGTCGCCCACCCGAGTCGGCGTAATCAGCGTGGTGCTACCGCCGCGTGCGGAAGCGCTGGA
>JAKIXW010000542.1:280-515 GCA_022708865.1 Acidobacteriota bacterium | reverse complement strand
ACCGGCCTTGAAGCCGCGGTCGATGAGTTCGTCCGTGAGCTTCTGCGCCGCACGCTTGGTCTTGCAGAAGATCATGGTCCGGCCGCGGCCGTCGGCCTGCAGGATCTTGCTGATCAGGTCGGGCTTGTCCATGGAGTGGGCCCGCCACACGTGCTGTTCGATGGCCTCCACTGTGGCCGTATCGTCACCGGGATCCGTGGCACGGATGTGGGTGGGCTGCGTCATGTAACGGCGG
>JAKIXW010000542.1:0-228 GCA_022708865.1 Acidobacteriota bacterium | reverse complement strand
TGTCGAGCATCTCGTCGGCCTCGTCGAGCACCAAGGACTTGACCTGCGACAGGTTCAGGATCCGCTGGTTGTTGAGGTCGATGAGCCGGCCCGGGGTGCCGACGACCACATCGACGCCCTTCTTGAGTTGCTCGATCTGCGGCTCGTAGGCCTTGCCACCGTAGATGGCCAGGACGCGAGCACCGGCGATCTTGCCGGCCTCGGCGATGTCCTCGGCGACCTGCATGC
>JAKIXW010000541.1:266-517 GCA_022708865.1 Acidobacteriota bacterium | reverse complement strand
TCATGGATGGTGCCCGCGTGGTCATATGCGCTTCCACCGGCAACACTTCGGCCTCTGCCGCGGCCTACGCTGCCCGCGCGGGGCTTCGCTGTGTTGTGGTGATACCGGATGGGGCCATAGCCATGGGCAAGCTGGCGCAGGCCATTGCCCATGGGGCCGAGGTCGTGCCGATCAGTGGCAACTTCGATCAGGCCCTGGCGATTGTGAGGGAAATGGCCGATGCAGGGATCGCCACTTTGGTCAATTCGGTC
>JAKIXW010000541.1:0-234 GCA_022708865.1 Acidobacteriota bacterium | reverse complement strand
GCCGCTTTCGAAATAGTGGATCAGCTCACCTCGGGCGGACATGGCGCGCCGGGCACGGAGCGCTCGGCTGGCATCGCCCCGGATTGGCTGGCGATTCCCGTGGGCAATGCAGGCAACATCACGGCGTACTGGAAGGGCTTCTCGGAGTATGCCGCCGCCGGTCGGATCGGCGCGTTGCCTCGGATGGCTGGATTTGAGGCTGCCGGGGCCGCCCCCATAGTGCTGGGCAGGCCG
>JAKIXW010000540.1:281-518 GCA_022708865.1 Acidobacteriota bacterium | reverse complement strand
CCCAGTCCCGGGAGCAGGCCGACGGCCAGAACCGTGGAAAGGCCGCCGCTGCATCCTCCTGCGGAAATCGACCGCGATCTCCATGGTGACATGATCGGGGCCGCCAAGCGCCCCGCGGGCGCTGAAGGAGTGCCCGAATCAGACCTTGGAGCCGCCCGTGGCGTTCGCCTCTTGACTGTCCCGGCTATTGACGGTACTTTCAGATGGGTCGTGTGTTGCGGACCGTTGCGGCGGGGC
>JAKIXW010000540.1:0-251 GCA_022708865.1 Acidobacteriota bacterium | reverse complement strand
GATGTGTGCAGGAGGGAGGGCACTCGGATGGGGACTCGGTCAGCGCAGATCAGTCTTGTGGTGCGGCGGTTCGCCGCACTGCTGGCCATGGTCGCCGGTGTGTGGGCGCCGGGCCGGGATCCGGCCGGTGACGAGATCAGTCCATGGGAACTCCCCCCGGAAAAGGGCATCGCGCTGAGCGGCTGCATCGCCTGGCAGCCGAAGCCTCATTGGATCATCGAGGACTTCGGAACGATGATCGCAGCCCTGGA
>JAKIXW010000053.1:4018-17198 GCA_022708865.1 Acidobacteriota bacterium | reverse complement strand
CTGGGACAGCCGCTGCACCTCGCGCAGCAGGTCGACGTCGCGCTCCGAATACCGCCGTCCCCCACCGGAACTGCGGGTGGGCGACACCAGGCCGAGCCGGTCGTAGGTGCGCAGCGTCTGCGCGTGCATACCGGCGAGTTCGGCGGCCACCGAGATCAAGAACGTGCGGGTGACCTCAGAACGCGACGAATCCGACTTGCTCATGACACATCACACTCGATTCCCGCCCCAGCCGGCACGCGGATCGAATCCACTGGCCCGCTCGGCGGCAGCGTAGGCCTCCAGGGCCTCGAGTGCCTCGCCCTCGAGTTCCGAGGGCACCGAAACCTTCACGGTGACCAACAGGTCGCCGTGCCCGCCGCTGCGCTTGGGCACCCCACGACCGCGGACCCGCAGGATCCGGCCGTCGGCCGTGCCCTTGGGCACCCGAACGCCGACCTTGCCGTCCAGGGTCGGCACCGAAAGCGTTGTCCCCAGCGCCAATTCGGTGAAGCTCACCGGAACGGTGACCGTCAGGTCGTCGCCGTCGCGGCCGAACACCTTGTCCGGGCGGACATGCACGGTGACATAGAGATCGCCGGACGGCGCACCGCGCAGCCCGGCCTCACCCTGACCGGCCAGCCGGATCCGCTGACCGTCCTCGACCCCGGGTGGGATCCGGACGTTGATGGTGCGGGTACGCGTGGTCACGCCGGTGCCGTGGCACTCGTCGCACGGATGCTCGATGATCGAGCCGCTGCCTCGGCATTCCGGACACGGTTCGGAGAACCCGAACGAACCCTGGTTGCGGTTGACCACTCCGGCCCCGTTGCAGTTGGCGCAGACCTTCGGGCTGGTGCCCGGGCGCGCGCCGCTGCCGTGGCAGTTGGTGCACGGGGCCGGACTGGTGAGCCGCAACGGCATCGCCACCCCCTTGGTGGCCTCCAGGAAATCGAGTTGCGTCTCGGTCTCCAGGTCGTTGCCACGACGCGGCCGACTCGGCCGGGGCTGTTGTGCCCCGCGGCCGAAGAGCCCACCGAACAGGTCGCCGATGTTGGCGCCGCCGGTCTGACCCGCGGCGTCGAACAGGTCGCCGAGGTTGAATTCGGCACCGTCCCCGCCGAATCCGCCGAAACCGCCACCGCCGTTGTTGAAGCGACGCCCGAAACCGCCGCCGGCGAACAGCCGGCGGGTCTCGTCGTACTCCTTGCGCTTGGCTGGATCCGTCAGGACCTCTTTGGCTTCCGACGCGGCCTTGTACCTCTCCTCGGCCGCGGCGTTGCCGGGGTTCCGGTCCGGATGGTTGTCGGCGAGGATCTTGCGGGCGGCGCGCTTGATCTCTTTCTCGTCGGCGTCGGAGGAGACGCCGATCTCCTTATAGAAATCCTTCTCGACCCACTCACGTTGAGCCATTACCGCGTCACCTCCTCACCTGTGTTCGTGTCGATGTCGTTCTCGCTATTCCGATTGTGGGACCTGCTCGGCCGAACCGGCTTCACCGTCGGCCGAATCGGGCTCGTCGACTGCGGCCACTTCGTCCACGACACCGACCATCGCGTGCCGCAGCACCTGATCGCCGAGCTTGAATCCCTGCCGCATGACGGTGCCCAGCACCGGATTCGAGCCGTCCCCCTCATGCTGCACCGCTTCGTGCAACTCGGGGTCGAACGCGTCGCCCTCGGCGCCGAAGGCCGACAGACCGAGCGCCTCGAAGACGGCCACGAGCTTGTCGGCGACGGACTTCAGCGGACCCGATTCCAGGTCACCGTGTGCGCGGGCCCGGTCCAGATCGTCGAGCACCGGCAGGAGCTGGGTGACGACGTGGGCCTTGGCCCGCTCGGTGGCCACCTGCTGATCACGCAACGACCGCTTGCGGTAGTTGGCGAAATCGGCCTGCACCCGTTGCAGATCGGCGATCAGTTCAGCCGCTTGATCCTGGGACGCATCGGAGATCACCTCCGGCTCCGGCCCACTGGGGGCCGGAGCGGAGGCGGTATCCCGGATCTCGCCGGTCTGCGGATCGATGCGCCGTTTGTCGGTGACGGTCACCGGCTCGTGCGAATCGTTCTCGCTCACTTGTTCTCCTGGTCATCCTCGACAACTTCGGCGTCGACGACGTTGTCGTCAACGGGACCGTCAGCGCTGCCGGCGCCGCCGCTGCCACCGGCGGCCTGCTCGGCCTGGGTGGCCTCGTAGATCGCCTGGCCCAGGGCCTGGCTCTCGGTGCCCAGCTTCTCCATCGCGGACTTGATGGCCGCGATATCGGTGCCCTCGAGCGCCGACTTGGCCTCGGCGATCGCGCCGTCGACCTTGGCCAGGGTGTCCTCGGAGACTGGAGCCCCGCCCCCCGACTCTTTCTGGTCGCGCTGATCCTTGACGAACTTCTCCGTCTGGTAGACCAGCGACTCGGCCTGGTTGCGAACATCGGCCTCTTCACGACGCTTGCGGTCCTCGTCGGCGTGCGCCTCGGCGTCCTTGATCATCCGGTCGATCTCCTCCTTGGAGAGGCCGGAGCCCTCCTGGATCTTGATCGTGTTCTCCTTGCCGGTGCCCTTGTCCTTGGCGGTGACGTGCACGATGCCGTTGGCGTCGATGTCGAACGTCACCTCGATCTGGGGCACGCCGCGCGGAGCCGGCGGGATCTCGGTCAGCTGGAACGAACCCAGCAGCTTGTTGTGCGCCGCGATCTCGCGCTCACCCTGGTAGACCTTGATCTCCACCGACGGCTGGCTGTCGTCGGCCGTGGTGAACGTCTCCGAGCGCTTGGTCGGGATGGTGGTGTTGCGTTCGATGAGCTTGGTCATCACGCCACCCTTGGTCTCGATACCGAGACTCAGCGGCGTAACGTCCAGCAGCAGAACGTCTTTCACCTCACCCTTGAGCACGCCGGCCTGCAGCGCGGCGCCCACGGCCACCACCTCGTCGGGGTTGACGCCCTTGTTGGGCTCCTGGCCACCGGTGAGTTCCTTGACCAGGTCGGTGACCGCGGGCATCCGGGTGGAACCACCGACCAGCACGACGTGGTCGATGTCGGACACCGGGATACCGGCGTCCTTGATCACCGACTGGAACGGCTGGCGGGTGCGATCCAGCAGATCCTGGGTGATCTTCTGGAACTCCGCGCGGGTCAGCTGCTCGTCGAGGAACAGCGGGTTCTTGTCGGCGTCGACGGTGATGTAGGGCAGGTTGATCGAGGTGCTCTGCGAGCTCGAGAGTTCGATCTTGGCCTTCTCGGCGGCTTCACGCAGCCGCTGCATGGCCATCTTGTCCTTGGTCAGATCGATACCGGCACTGGCCTTGAACTTGTCGACCAGCCATTCGACGATCCGGTCGTCCCAGTCGTCGCCGCCGAGGTGGTTGTCACCGGAGGTGGCGCGGACCTCGACCACACCGTCGCCGATCTCGAGCAGCGAGACGTCGAAGGTGCCGCCGCCGAGGTCGAAGACCAGGATGGTCTGTTCCTTGCTGCCCTTGTCCAGGCCATACGCCAGCGCGGCCGCGGTGGGCTCGTTGACGATGCGCAGCACGTTCAGACCGGCGATCTGGCCGGCTTCCTTGGTGGCCTGACGCTGGGCGTCGTTGAAGTACGCGGGGACCGTGATGACCGCGTCGGTGATGTCCTCACCCAGGTAGCTCTCGGCGTCGCGCTTGAGCTTCATCAGCACGCGGGCGCTGATCTCTTGCGCGGTGTAGTTCTTGCCGTCGATCTCGATGGACCAGTCGGTGCCCATGTGTCGCTTGACCGAACGGATCGTCCGGTCGACGTTGGTCACCGCCTGGTTCTTGGCGGGCTGGCCGACCAGCACCTCACCGTTGCGCGCGAACGCGACGACCGACGGGGTGGTCCGGGAGCCCTCGGAGTTGGCGACGACGACGGGGTCGCCGCCCTCCAGCACTGCGACGACGGAGTTGGTGGTCCCGAGGTCGATACCGACCGCACGAGCCATAGTTACTGCCTCCTGATTAGCCTGATGGTTAGGTTTGAGTGAACCTCGCTCAAGATTGCCCCGTGCAGGGACAGGCTGTCAAGCCTTAGTTGAGTCTGGTGCGCTCAAGTTGTCGAAGGGGTCAACGGCCGGGTCGCGGATTTCATTCCCACCGCCAGAATTGTCGTACGGTCAGACTAGTATCGAAAATGTGTTCGAATCAACGGATCCCGGGGCCCTCCCCGGCGAGATCGAGGAATCACAGCGCGACGAGTCGATGCTCATCGCCCGGCGGATGGCCGCAATCGCGGCCCTGCTGTATCACCGGATCGGACAGGCCGACGGCGTGCCGTCCAGGGGTCCGGGATACGCGTTGATCACCGGCTTCACGCGGACGTCCGCCGAGGTGGCGGCGGCGCTGAGTCTGTCCGCCCGGGCCGCCAGCCAGACGGTGGGGCAGGCCGAGACGCTGTCAACGTCGAACAACGCCGGATCAACGACGGACGCCGCCAGCGGATCGCTCTACTCCAGTGGCGCAACGAGATGCGAGCCAAGCGTCTCGTCTTCGAGGGCGGCCAACCCAGCACAGGTCCCTGGTGCACCTGGGTGAACGATCCGCCCGAAGAAGCACAGATCAGCGAGGACTGGGTGCCGCCCCCTCCGCCGGCAACGTCCGATCACGACGATCCGCCACCGTTCTGATGAAAATCCTTGTCGCGACCGCGCTTACGCAAGGCACCTACGCGAACGGCTACCCCATTCGCTGGATCTCTTCGGCGAGCACCGCGGCCTCACTGATCCGGAAGTCCTTGGTAGCGGTCAACAGCGTGAGCATCCTCGACGTGCGGGCCAGTTCGCGCAGATGCGTCAGAGCTTCCGACCGCTCGGCCTGGGCGAGTTCGGCCTGATAGCGCGTGGTGAATTCGGCGAACTTCGCCGGGGCGTGGGCATACCACCTGCGCAGCTCGGTGGACGGCGCGATCTGTTTGCACCACTCGTCGAGCGCGGCGCGTTCCTTCGAAATACCGCGCGGCCAGAGCCGGTCCACCAGGACCCGCGTGCCGTCGGCACCGTCGGGGGCATCGTAGATCCGTTTGACCTGCACAGGAGGCTGCACGGTTCCCATTGCGACCCTTTCCCTCACATCGCCCGTCGATTCAATTATCCCGCCGAGGGTCATCCCGCAAGTCCCTTGCGCAACCTGCTCCTGCTGCTCAACAACCGATAGGGTGACCGACGTGGCGATCCCGCCGGACACCAAGGACTGGACATGGGTGATGACGCAGCCCTGCCCGGAGTGCGGATTCGATCCAGCGGCCGTCCGCCGCGCCGACGTCGCGGACCGGATCGCGCGCTCGGCCCACGGCTGGGGCGACGCGCTCGCCCGCCCCGACGCCCGGGGTCGGCCCGACGAACGCACCTGGTCAGTGCTCGAGTACGGCTGTCACGTGCGCGACGTGCACCGGATCATGCGGGCACGCCTCGGTTTGATGCTGACCTACGACCAGGCCAGCGCCGACGGTGCGACGTTCGAGAACTGGGATCAGGACGCCACCGCCGTCGGTGACCGGTACAGCGAACAGGATCCGGCCGTGGTATATACCGAATTAGCCTCCGCTGCAACAGAATTTGCGCTCGCCTACGGCGCGGTACAGGACGACCAGTGGAACCGTCGCGGACTGCGCAGCAATGGCTCGGCGTTCACCGTGGAGTCGTTCGCCGCGTACGCCCTGCACGACCTCGAACATCACCGCGTCGATGTCGGCCTCGACCGATAACGGCGTGATCCGGGTCTGCGCTGCCGCGCTCGTGCTCGTCGCGCTCACGTCCTGCGGCCATCCGACCCAGCAGCCGGATGTCACCAGCACGTCGGCGGCTACCACCACGACAACACCACCGCCAGCCCTACCCCCACCCCCGCCGATCACCCCGGCCGAGTTCGCGCCCATCGCCGACCTGGTCAACGCCGAGATCGCCGGTCATCGACTGCCCGGTGCGGTAGTGCTGGTCGGCCACGACGGCCAGGTCGTCTACCGCCAGGCATTCGGCGCACGCAAGCTGCCCGGCGAACCCGGCCTGGACGGCAACGCCGCCCCCGCGGAACCGATGACCACGGACACGATCTTCGACCTGGCGTCCATGACGAAGGCGCTGGCGACGACAACCGCGATCATGCAACTGCGCGAGCAGGGCCGGATCGACGTCGACCAACCCGTGCAGGCCTACCTGCCGGGTTTCAACCCGACCGATGATCCCCGCCGGGCCCAGGTCACCATCCGGATGCTGCTCACCCATACCTCGGGCATCGGCGGCGACCTGAGCATGCAGGGCCCCTGGGGCCTGAACCCGGCCGACAAGGCCACGGGCATCCACCTGGCCGAGGTCTCGTCGCTGGAGTTCGGACCCGGCGAAGGGTTCCACTACAACGACATCAACTTCATCCTGCTGGGCGAGATCCTCGAACAGATCACTGGGCAACCCGAGGACCAGTACGTCGCCGAGCACGTGTTCGGGCCGCTGGACATGGCCGACACCCGCTACCTCCCGCCGGCCAAAGCCTGTGGGCCCGAACGCATCCGGGGTAACGCGACCGCCCTCGACCACGATCTGCCGCAGCCGGCCGATTGTCCGCCGGGGAGTTGGAGCACCGAACTGCTGGCCCGGATCGCACCGACGGCGCTCGACGAGGACAATCAGGCCGACCCGGCACTGAACCCAGACTTCGGCCGGCCGCTGCGTGGCACCGTGCATGATCCGACGGCCCGACGGTTGGGCGGGGTGTCCGGCAATGCCGGAGTGTTCTCGACGGCCGACGACGTCGGACGGTTCGCGCAGGCGCTACTCGATCGACGGGCCGGTAACGCCAGCGCGTTCCCGCTGACCCAGTCGTCCGTACTGACCATGAGCACGCCGCAACAGCCGCCGCCCATCACGGCCCAGCGCGGCTTCGGCTGGGACATCGACACCCCGCTCTCCGGACCGCGCGGCCTGGCCTTCCCGATCGGCAGCTTCGGCCACACCGGCTTCACCGGGGTGACGATATGGCTGGATCCCGGTTCGGACAGCTATGTAATCGTGCTGGCGAATGTGATCCACCAGCGCGGCGGCCCGCCGATCACGAAACTGGCCGGTGAGGTGGCCACCGCGGCGGGCCGAGCGTTGCATCTCTACTCCTGACGACTGTGACGTGCGCCGAACGTGAATCCTGCGCGAGAAAACCGGCCCTAAGACGCAACAGCTTCACGTTCGGCGGGCCGTTTGCGTTTCTCACAGCTTCATAAACATCGACTGTCACTTGTTTCACTCGGGCAACAGGCTGGGTATCGTGAGCGGACGGCTCGAGGAGTTTCTTTGCGCGCACCCACCACCCGCTTGGCGCTGATCGGCGCTACCGCCGTCGCGGTGGCCGGCCTGGTCAGCTGCAGCAGCACGGTCACCGGGCGGGGCGTCTGCCCGGGCTGCGGGACGGCGTCCGAACCGAGCTTCTCCACACCGGCTCCCTCGGTGTCGACGCCCACCCCCCCGGAATCGCCGACCGGCGGGCCCACCGCCACCGCCGCCCCGGGTCCGGGCGGTGAGCAGACGTTGCCGACCGACGACTCCGGCCTGGTGTACGTCGAGACCAAGTCCGGCAAGACCCGTTGCCAACTCAGCAGCGACGCCGTCGGATGTGAGTCCGACTTCGACAACTCGCCGGAGATCGACGGCGAGCGCGCCAACGGCGTCAAGGTGACGGCAGGCGGCAACTTGACCTGGATCGTCGGGAACCTCGGCAATATCCCCACGGTGACGCTGGACTACCAGACCTACGAGGCGGCGGGCTGGACCATCGCGGCCGACCCGAGCGGTACCCGATTCACCAACGACGCCACCGGCCACGGCATGTTCGTGGCCACCGAGGGTGTCGACGCGTTCTGAACCAAATAGCGCCCTCAACGGTCTGGGATTCGCGCGCAAGGACCGAATTCGCATCGGCACCGCGAACCTCAGCTGAGGATTCCGATACCCCAACTGAGGTTCGCCTCGCGACACCAAGGCGAGAATCTCCAGGTCACAGTCGACAAATCCGACAACTACAGCCACGCCCCGGCACCCCCCATGGCCCCCAGCCCATCCAGATCATGCCGCCGATGTCGATCGTGGCGCCGGGCAACTTCACCCCGTTCGGGCCGCCGACCGTAGCTGACGCTCCGGTGGTACGCAATTACCAGCCCCTGCAGGGAAACGAGTTCCTGCCGGCGCGCTGACCTGGCAACCCCACACTGCCCAGCGTTGACATGTACCGAGGAGGTTCTGCCGATGGCAAGTTCTACGGAGACCGAGATCTCCGGCCCACTCATGGATTGGCATAGGGCCACCCTGATCGGCGCGCTGGCCGGTGGCGCCTTCTGGGGTCTGGCCGCTGGCGTGATCTACGCCTCGAAGGCTTCGACCGCCGCGGTCATTGCGATCGTGATCGCCGCGGCCGCCCTGGTGATGATGGGCACGTTGCTGTTTCGGCGGGGCGGTCGGCCACCGACTCGAGCCGCTGGCGTGGGCCTGATTCTTGCGCCGCTGACCGGTGTGGCACCGGTTCTCGCCGTATGGGTTCTCGGCGTGTTGTCCAAAGCGATCTCGTGGGGAGGGTGACGACGATGAGTGCACCGATTGCCGAACAACGTCCGGTCGCATTGCTGGCCGGGCTGTTCGCCGGCTTCGCATCGATCATCTTGACGCTCGGATACCTGTGGCCGGTGGCTCCGTTGTTCCCGGCCGTCGTCGCGGCGATCGCCTTCGTCCTGCCGTTCAAGAACCATCGGCAGGTCGCTCGCGGCGCCGCCTACGCATGCCTGGGCATGCTCGTGTTCGAAGTGGTATTCGTGCCGTTTCTCTTACTGAGCTGACGGCGCCCGGAGCTGTTCGAGTTCGGCGTCGCTCAGGCCCATCATGGATTGCCGATGCAACGCCGACAAGGTGGTGGCCTGCTCACCGATATCGGAACTGCCGCGGGTCAATCCGTCGACATCGACGTTCAACTTCGCAGCCATGGCACCCCCTCGCAACAACAACCCTCACAACGACGGACCGTGGAATGTTAGGCCGCCCGGTGTACGGGCGGTAGTCACACGCACCCCCCTGTCATTCACGCGTCTCGACTTCGCCCCGGGCGCGGGATGTTCGTCGCTGTGGAGAGCGTGCAGTCCTTATCGAGTTGGCGCCTAAAGTTGCCACCATGGATTTCCGGGTGTTCGTCGAACCACAACAGGGTGCCTCGTACGCCGATCAACTCGCCGTCGCCAATGCGGCCGAAACGCTGGGCTATTCCGCGTTCTTCCGGTCCGACCACTACGTGGCCATGAGCGGTGACGGCCTACCCGGGCCGACGGACTCGTGGGTGACGCTCGGCGCCCTGGCCCGGGAGACCACAGCCATCCGGCTGGGCACCATGGTCACCTCGGCGACCTTCCGCCATCCCGGTCCGCTGGCCATCTCGGTGGCCCAGGTCGACGAAATGAGTGGTGGCCGAGTCGATCTCGGCATCGGCGCGGGCTGGTTCGAACAAGAGCATGCCGCCTACGCCATCCCGTTCCCGCCCTTGGGCGAGCGGTTCGACCGGCTGACCGAACAACTCGAGATCCTGACCGGACTCTGGACCACGCCGGCCGGACAGACCTTCGACTTCACCGGTTCGCACTACACGGTCACCGCGTCGCCCGCACTGCCCAAGCCCGCGCAGGATCCGCATCCACCGATCATCATCGGCGGGCAGGGCGCCAAGCGGACCCCGGCACTGGCCGCGAGGTACGCGACCGAGTTCAACGTTCCGTTCTCGCCGCTGGACACCGTGACCACGCAGTACCAACGGGTGCGCGACGCCGTCGCCGCGGCCGGTCGCCCCGCCGACTCCATGACGTATTCGGCCTGCTTCGTGGTGTGCGCCGGGCGCGATGAGAACGAGATCGCCCGCCGGGCCGCCGCGATCGGCCGCGAGATCGACGAACTGCGGTCCAATAGTCCCCTTGTCGGCTCGCCAGCCGAGATCGTCGACAAGCTGGCACCCTTCGCCGAAGCCGGTGTCACGCGGGTCTATCTGCAGCTGCTGGACCTCACCGACCTGGACCATCTGGACCTGTTCGTCGGCGACGTGGTCCGCCAGCTCTCCTAGGAACGCACGTTAGGAATCGGCTACCTGCCGCGCGCCGCGAACTCCGCGACCATCGCTTCGGCGCTGCGCACGGCCACCCGGCACGCGTGGGTGGTGAACGGATCGTTGAGCGGATGCTCGGCGCGCCGGCGCCACCGCTGGGCGGCCGCGAATGCCGCGCGCGGGCCGTCATAGGGCGCCTCGGGCGTCAGGCCGAGCCGACTGGCCGCGTCCGTTCCCGATCCGCCGATGATCCGGCGTAGCGAAGCCATCTCTTCGTCGGTCAAAGTCGTTGGCCGAGAGGGCAATTGGGAGAGCATTCGGAGCTCTTCGAACGCATGGGTGTCGGCCAGCAGCGGGTCGATGTCGGCGATGATGCGCGGCGTCGCAGCAATCGGATTCACCTCCACCAGATGCCGCAGCGACAACAGCGCGGTGTGCGCCTTGAGCAACTCCGAACGTTGGGCGAACTGCTGATCGATCACGTCGCGCAGCGCTACCAGTCCGCTGCGGTCGAGCAGTTCGTCGGCCAGCCCGTCGGCGTCGGAGACCCCGGACCGCAGTACCGCCACGGACATCCGGATCCCGAACATCCCGAAACGGTCCAGCAGCTTTGCCCGCACCTCAGGGGTGACGGGCAGTGTGACATCAGCGCTAACAACAGGCCGGACGAAGCGGTCCGCGCTCAGCATCGCCTTGCTCAGCTCGACAGGGTCGACGGCGGACAATTTCTGCAGTGCGACGAACTCGTCCTGGCGCAGGGTGCGCGCCGTCAGTGCGAGCAACCCGGCGACGGGAACCACGGCCTGACAGATCCCGGTCTTGTCCATCTCGGCGGTGAACCGCGCGGCGACATCCTTCGCCGACAGCATCGCGTCGATCCGGCCGGCCCCGATCTCATCGGCACGGGAGGCCACCCCGATCACGCCCAGGGCGCCCGCCGACCCGCCGACGAGTTCACCGATCTGCTTGAGCAGGCCGATGTCGGCGGCGTTGAGGGTACGCAGCAGGAACACCACCGCGTCCACCCGCGGGACCCCGTCGGCGGGCACCAGTAACCGCAGGGTGCGTGCCGAGACGTCCTGCGACAACGATGACGTGCCGGGCGTATCAACGATCGTCGCGTCGGCGAGTTCCGCGGCCGGCCACCGGACATCCAGGTCGGCGACGTCGTCGGGGTTGATCTCGGCCAGGTCGAAGCCCAGCGCGCCACCCGGGTCCCGGGTGATCGGTACGTTGCTGCGGGCCCCGCCGTAGTGGATCGCCGTCACGATCGGCGTCGGCCCCTGGGAGAACCACGTGACGATGCGGGTGGCCTCGGTGGCATCGGTGGGCGCGATGGACTCCCCCACCAGCGCATTGACCAACGTCGACTTGCCCGCCTTGAGCGAGCCGGCCAACGCGATCCGGATCGGATCACCCAACCGGGCATTGATCCGGTCGAGTTCAGCGAACACGTCACCACGTCGTCGAAACGCCGGATCGTCCTCGTAGGCGCGCAGGGTCCCGGCCAGGATGGCGCGCACCTGATCGCTCGTGCTCATCGGTCGTCGAGTGTACGGACGCACACGCCCCGGCTAGGATCGGCGCCCGTGGCGCGACATGGCGAACCGGGCAACCAGCCCTGGTACCGGACCACCGCTGCCACCTTCACCGCCGGCGGCCTGGGCGCCCTCCTGCTGGCCGCCCTGATATTCGCCATCGTGCAGTTGTCGGACGAGTGGACCAACCCGGCACCCACCATGCTCACCACCGGTAGCGCTCCCCCGCCCGTCCCGACCACCGAGAGTGGCCAGGCACCGTTCGTCATCACGCCGTCGGATACCTCGACCACGTTCACCACCAGCGTCCCGGTGTCCACCACCGAGATCGCCGGACCCACCGACCTGACCACCACGACGTCGGACACCAGCGGGACGAGCTCGGCCACGAGCGGGACCACCACCACGGGGACCACGGTGACGGCACCGGCAACTTCCGGCGAAGAGGGAACCACCACCCGAAAACGGCCGCGGCTCAACGAAACCCGTACGTTCAGCCCCTGAGCTTGGCGACGTTGTCGCGCACCTGGGTAAGGATGTCCAGCTGACGTTCCAGCTCGCGCACGCGGGTATTGCGTTCGGTCTCCTCGAGGCGCGCGGCGGCGACGGCGGCCTGCAGCGACTCATTGAGCGAACGTGTGGTCTGATCGGCAATCTCGCGGTAGTGGTCGCGCAGTTTGCGCTGGATCGCCTTGAGCCGGTCCCGGGATTCCTTGCCGACCACGAACAACGTGTCATCGATGAACTTCCGCAGATTCGTCTTGGCCTCGTTGCGCACCCGGAGCATCCGGTTCTCCATGTCCTCCCGATAGGACTTGCGGCCCAGCAGCAAGCCGGCCCCCAATGAAATCGGGTTGAACATGCCCAGCCCGGCCACCGACGTGAGCATGCCGAACATCAGGACGCCACCGTAGGACCCGCGCATGCTGGTGATCGCCTTGTGGCCCAGGCCGCTGGGCTTGGACTCCAGGCGGGCCAGCGATCGGAGGCCGTCGAATCCGGCGCCCATCTCGCGCGCGCTGACGTCGGGCATCTTGACCGAATCCAGGCCGGCGTCGACGAACGTGGTGGCCACCTCGCGGGCCAGCGCCTCGGCCCGCCGGTATGCCCAGACGAAGTTGTCGCCGACGGCGGTGGCCACGTCGTCCTCCACCTCGGCACCGATCTCGGCCCAGTGCATCGTCGGGTCGCAGCCGTCGATCACGGTCTCGTTGTGTTGCACGATGGCGCGGAATCGGGCGCGCAGATCGTGGTCCACATCGGCGGTCAGATCGGCGATCCCGTCGTTGAGCACCTGCTGCCACAGCGCGGTGTGCTGCAGCGCGTCAGAAGCCTCCTGTTTGCGGCGTTCGAGGTCCTCGGTGAGCCGCCGGATGTCGTCGGGGTCGTTGATGGCGGCCAGCTCGGACTGCACCATCAACATCAGATGCTCTGCGGCAGAACCGATCTCGTCGACAACCTGATCGCGGATCCGGTCGTTCTCGCGACCGAGCACCTTCTCGGACAGGAAGGACACAATGGCCGGGAAGTTGGATTCGGCGTTGAGTTCTTTGTCCTCGGCAGCAACCGCGGCCGACCGCAACAGCGATGAGGCCGGGATCACCGGCAGG
>JAKIXW010000053.1:0-3990 GCA_022708865.1 Acidobacteriota bacterium | reverse complement strand
CCGCCGCAGGTGCGCGGAGTTGGCCTCGACGATCTGGCGCCAGTGCGGATACAGGTCGGTCTTGGTGGCGATCACCGCACCGACCGGGCAGAGTTCGACGGCCTGCTGGACGAACCGCAGTTCGGGCTCGGTGAACTCCTGACTGGTGTCGGAGATCATCAGGATCGCGTCGGCGTCGGGCAGCAGGCCCAGCGTCGCCGACAGGTGCGGTTGACCGTGCCCACCCACCCCGGGTGTGTCGACGAACGCCAGTCCACCCTGCAGCATCGGGCTTGGCGCCGCGACCTCCACCCGCAGCACCTGGCGGCCCCGCGCCTGCGGGGCATTGCGAAGGTCGCGGGCCACGTCCGCGATCGGCACCTCGATCGACTCGGTCCGCCCGTCCCCCGCGTTCACGACGATGCGCGCCGACGGGGTGGCGCCGTACCCGACGATGGTCACCAGGGCGGTGGTCTCGTCGTCGCCGACCCGGGCGACCGGCATGTTGAGCAGTGAGTTGAGCAACTGGCTCTTGCCCTGCTTGAGCTGTCCGGCGAGCACCACCCGGATCTGCGGATCGGTGATGCGCGTCCTGGCGACGTCGAGCCGGGTCCGCAGGTCGCCGCGCTCGTTGAGGTCGGCGATCCGGGCGGTGTGGTCGATCAACTCGACGATCACCGTGACCCGCCGGGGGTCGTCGGGCTGCGTCACTGGCCGGGTCCTATCTGTCTGGTTCACGGTAAGCCGAAGGCGGCGGGGACCGTTGGAGTCCCCGCCGCCGCGGTGCGTGTCGCTCAGAAACCGAGCAGGTGGTTTCCGGAGACGGCCATGTCGTGGCTGGCGTCGACGGTGCTGTTCACCAAGGAGGTGTCATGACCGCCGTCGAACAGCGACGCACTGTGCTGCGTGGAGTTGTCGACCACCGTCGAGTGATCCGAGAAGTCGGTCACGGTGCTGGCGTGCGAATCGACGCTGGTGTGCGCGTCGGTGGTGTTGTTCGACGCAATGCTGGACGTGTTGGTGCTGGAATGGGTGATCACCGAGGTGGACGTGTTGCCGCTGTCGTTGGTGCTGTTGCCACCGACGTGGGTCGAGTTGCTGGTCTCCTTGCTGACCACGACGATCCCGCCACCACCGGCATTGCCGGCGTGTGCGCTGCCGCTGCCGAGGCCGAGCAGGCTGTCGCCGCCGCTGGCGCTGCCACCGGACCCGCCACTGGCGTCGACGTCCTGGAACACCGGGCCGCCGTTGTCCTTGATCACCGAACCGCTGCCGGTGTTGGTGGTGCCCTGATCGTGGATGGCACTGTGCCCGACAGCGACGTTCGATCCGGTGCCGGCCGAGATGTGGCCGTTGTTGACGTCGTTGCCGTTGCCCAGCACCGCGCCGTCACCGCTGACGATGTCGCCGTGCGCCTGTCCGTTCACCACGACCGAACCGTCACTGGCGGTGGTCTTGCTGCCAAACAGGGTGACGTCGCCGAAACCGAGGTTGAACGCGCCCTGCTGGGCGTTGGCACCGGAGCTCTGCTCGGGGCTGAGCATCGAGGTGGCGTTGTGGCTCAGCAGGTCGGTCTGGTTGTGGCTGGCCAGATCGGTCTGCGGCGCGAAGGTGGGCGACGGCGCATAGGTGGGCGACAGCAGGTTGGGCGCCCAGTCGTTGTTGGAGGCCCATTCGGTCGCTGGCGCGAAACCGTAGTGGTTGGACACGGCGCGCTGCAGTCCGACGACGGGGTCGCCGCCGCCCAGCATCATGCCGGGAACCGCGGTGGCCGCGACCGAGGAGAGCTGGGCAGGGGTCACGGCGCCGAGGCCGGCGTCCCGCAGCGTCTGCTCGGGGGCCGCGACGAACGCCCGGGCGGCGTCCTCGTGCCGAAAGAGGTTCAGGATCCAGTCGATGAGGTTGATCACGGGAGTGCCTTTCGGGTTGCGCCGGCTCGTCCGGCGTCGGTGAAACCCACGCTATGGGTGCCGGGACTTTGCTGAAACGGGGTTCCCACCCCTCGCCGGGGGCCATCCCTAGGGGCATTGCGGAGAGGAGCATTAGGGGATTAGGGGGTTACTGGGGGCAGAGTTCTGCCACGGGGAAATTGCGAGTTCAGGCAGCTCGGAGGCTATGCGAAGTGGTCGAAACCGGGGTGGGCAACGTGGTGCGTGCCAGGCCAATCGGCCGCATTGGCGCCGTCGTGGTCCCAGGCCTCCCAGCCGCCGCCCACCGGATGGCCGGCGTCCGGACCGTCGGCGAGGGGCTGGTATGAATCGCTGTCGAACCCCGCCGGCACCGCTGCGACGTCGCTGAACGCCGCGGCGTGGTCATGGTCGACAGGGAGATCGGCGGTCCGCCGGTACTGCGACGACGTCATGGCCGGCGGGGACCAGCGGGGTGAACGCGTCGAACGCGGCCGTGGCTGCGCCACTGGTCCACACACTCGCGTCGCCGTGACCGGACACCCCCGGGGTCGGGGTCGTGGAGGTCAGGGACTCCGACACCATCGGCAGCAGATTGTTGACGTCCGCGCTGGTCACACCGTTGAGGTGAGCATCGGCGATGGTCCGGGCGGGGTCGGCGTGGTAACGGGCAGCGGCATCGGGGTCGCGTACCAGCGACATCACGAAGTCCAGCAGCTCGTTGGCCATGGCACGAATGCTAGCGATCATCGCCGCCCGACGGATCGGTGCGAAACCCATCCCCGCCGGCACCGCGTTAGGGGATTGCCCGTTAGGGGGTGTCGCCACGTAGGGGGATGGTGGTTACGGTTCCCCGGGAATGCGCGATACACCGGTTATCGTGACGTGTCGGGGCAAGAGGTGAGGGGCAATCGCAGCACATGAGCGACACACTCGGGTTGTCGATCGGTAGCACCAACCTGGCCGCGGCCCGCGGCGGGCGCGCGCCGATCCGCCGGCGGTCCGTTCTGACCCTCTTCGATCACCGGCCCCCCGAGGTCGGACTGCCCAGCGAGAACCCGGGTCTCACCGAACACGGACGCGTCATGTGGGGGTTCGTCGAGCGCGTCGGCGACCCCATTCCGCTCGTCGCGCAGGACGGCAGCTCCTACCGCGGCGACGCCCTGGCCGCCGACGCCCTGGCCGCGATGGGGACCTACGTCGGCGCGGGCGCACCCCCGGAGCCGGACCGGATCACCATCGCGGTGCCCGCGCACTGGGGTCCGGCCACCGTCGGCGCACTGCGCGGCGCGCTGCGCACCCAACGGTCGTTGGTGGTCAACGGCGTCGACCCGGTGCTGGTCCCCGATTCCGCCGCCGCCCTGGCCGCCCTGCAGGCGGGCCCGGGTCTGCCCGGCAGCGGTGTCGTCGTGCTGTGCGACTTCGGCGGCAGCGGCACCACCATCGCGCTGGCCGACGCGGGCGCGCAACTTCAGCCCATCGGGGAGATCGTCCGGTACGGCGACCTCTCCGGTGAGCAGATCGACCAGGCCATCCTGGGTCACGTACTCGAGGGCACCGCCGAGGCCACGGACGCCGACCCGGCCAGCACCGCCGCGGTGGGCTCGCTGACCAAGTTACGCGGCGAGTGCCGGGCCGCCAAGGAACGCCTGTCGGCGGAGACCGCCACCGTCATCCCGGTCGAATTGCCAGGCGTCGCAACGGGTTTCCGGATCACCCGGCCCGAGCTCGAGGCCGTGCTCGAACAACCCCTGGTTGGCTTCCTCGACGCGCTCGCAGATACCTTGGAGCGCAACCGAATTCCGGCCGCCAGCCTCTCGGCGGTGGCGACGGTCGGTGGCGGCGCCGCGATCCCGTTGATCACCCAGCGACTGTCCGAGGAGCTGCGCGCCCCGGTGGTGACCCTGCCCGACCCCGGCCTGGCCGCCGCGCTGGGCGCCGCGGCAATGGCCGACCCGGCCGTCTCGCCGGATGCCCCGACGGGGCTCGCGCAGGCCGCGGACATGCCGACCGGACTGTCCAGCGCGGCATGGGCCGCGGGCACGGCCGGCGCCGCCGCCTCGCAGTCCTCCAGCGATGGTTCGCCGTCCGCGACGTTCCGTGC
>JAKIXW010000539.1 GCA_022708865.1 Acidobacteriota bacterium | reverse complement strand
ACAGCCTTGCCAGACAACGACTTAGAAGCGCCACGAACGACGGAGGCACGCATGAACCTGAAAGAGATCCACTACGGGATCGAGATCGAGACCGTAAAACGCACCCGGGAGCAGATCGCCTGGGCCATCCACTCGGTGGTGGGCGGCACGGTCCGCCATGTCGGCATCCCCAGCAGCTATGACCCCTGGGAGGTCGAGGACCTGCGCGGCCGCGTCTGGAAGGTGGTGGGGGACGCCTCCCTGACCAGGAGGTGGTCCGGGCCATCCGCCGCGCCGGGGGCAAGATCAACAGCCAGTGCGGCATCCACATCCATATCGACGCCGCTCCCTTCGACGGCAGGCACCTGAGTAACCTGGCCAAGATCGTCTACAAGCAGGAACCGCTGATCCTCCACGCCCTCGGCATCAGCCGCGACCGGCTCAACCGCTACACCCGTCCGGTCAGCGACGAGCTGATCCAACGCATCGAACAGCATCGCCCGCGCACCAAGGACCAGCTCAACCGCATCTGGTACGGCTA
>JAKIXW010000538.1:269-523 GCA_022708865.1 Acidobacteriota bacterium | reverse complement strand
GCCATGACGGGCAGGACCTCACGGCAGGTGTTGAGGACCCCGACGTAATTGATGTCGATGACCTTGCGCCACAGGTCTGGCTCGCTGTCGACGAACGGCACGGCCCTGTCCCAACCGGCGTTGTTGACCAAGACGTCGATCCGCCCATGAGCAGCAGTGACGGCGGCGACCATGGCGGCGACCGATGCGCGGTCGGTGACGTCCACGGCATACCAACTGGCGGAGCCGCCGATCTCGGTCGCGACGGCTTCGGC
>JAKIXW010000538.1:0-230 GCA_022708865.1 Acidobacteriota bacterium | reverse complement strand
TCGAGGTCGGTGACGACGACGATCGCGCCCTGGGCGGCGGTGACCCGGGCGATGGCGCGGCCGATGCCCGCACCGGCTCCGGTGACGATGGTGACCTTGTCCTGCAAGCGCATGGGGTGGGTCCTTTCGGTGGGGACGGGTCAGGGCGCGAAGTCGCGGCCGAGCAGGTGGCGGGAGATGACGAGCTTGGAGACCTGAGCGGTGCCGTCACCGATCTCGAGGCCGATGAC
>JAKIXW010000537.1 GCA_022708865.1 Acidobacteriota bacterium | reverse complement strand
ACCCAACTCCTCGAGCGCCTTGAGGGCGATCTCCCAGCAGCGGCGCGCCTGGGAGGTGGCCTCCGGCACGACGGTCCCGTCCTCGCAGATGGGTGCTGTGCCCGAGATGAAGATGTGATTGCCGACCCGCACTGCGCGGGAGAAGCCGACGGTGGACTCATAGGGCGAGCCCGACGAGGCCCGCCTCCTCTCGTTGCTCATGCCTTCATCCAACACCCGCAAGCCCTCCCGCGCACCCCGCCACGGCACCCTTCGGAGGCCGCCACGGGGTGAGACAACGCACAGTGCCCGAGGCGACCACCCGGCATACGATCGAAGCAGTCGTGCCCGGAAGACCCCTCGGCCAGCAGCCACGCGGTCCCACCAACGAAGGAGAACGATCGTGCCCGAAGCAGTCATCGTCGCCACCGCCCGCACCCCGATCGGTCGGGCCATGAAGGGCTCGATGAAGGACATCCGGCCCGACGACCTGTCGGTCCAGGTCGTCCAGGCACTGCTGGCCAAGGTGCCCGAACTGTCCCCGACT
>JAKIXW010000536.1 GCA_022708865.1 Acidobacteriota bacterium | reverse complement strand
GGCGGACATGGACATCCTTGGATCCTTGGGCGCGCTTGGCGACATGGTGTCGACCGAGGTAGATGTGCTGGCGAAGCACGCTTGCGACTGGTCGAATGTCGACCGCCAGCCGCCGCTCGCCGTGCTCCGGCCGCGGTCCGTCGCAGAGGTCTCACGAGCCCTGACGACCTGCAACGACCTCGGCCTGCCGGTCGTTCCACAGGGCGGGCTGACCGGTCTTGCCGGCGGCGCCACGCCGCGCGCGGGACAAGTCGTTGTGTCGCTCGAGCGCCTGAAGGGCATCGGTGCTGGCCGGCACGCCGCTGGAAGCCGCCCAGAAGGCGGCTGAGGAAGCCGGGCTCTACCTTGCACTCGACATCGGCTCGCGCGGTACGTGCCAGATCGGCGGCAACATCGCCACCAATGCCGGCGGCAATCACGTAATCCGCTACGGCATGGCGCGGGCGCAGGTGCTGGGGCTGGAAACGGTTCTGGCCGACGGCACGGTGCTGACCTCTCTCACCAAGGTGATGAAGAACAATGCCGGC
>JAKIXW010000535.1 GCA_022708865.1 Acidobacteriota bacterium | reverse complement strand
GTGTGATGCAGCTTCTTCTCACCATCGTCCGGATGAACCCGAATCACGGTGCGCCGCTGCGGATCCAGCACGGTGGTCCAGAAGTCGTCGGCATCCATCTCGCCGAGGCCCTTGTTGCGCTGCACCTCCACCCGCTTCTTGGAGGTCGCCTTCAGCTGGGCCACCGCGGCGTCACGCTCGGACTCGTCCTGGCAGTAGATCCGCTCGTCACCGTTCTTGACCACGAACAGGGGCGGCAGCGTCACGTACACCATCCCGGCCTCGACCAGGGGACGGTAGAAGTCCAGGAACATCGAGATCAGGCTGGAGTTGATGTTGCCGCCGTCGGGGTCGGCATCGGAGGCGAACAGGATCCGGTCGTATCGGCACAGTTCCGGGTCACAGTGGTCACGCACCCCGCAGCCCAGGATGCGCTCGATCGAGTCGAACTCGTCCTTGACCCGGGCCTTGCTCAAGGCGAACCCGTAGACGTTGGGCGGCTTGCCTTTCAGCGGGAAGGCAGCCTGAAAGGTGGCGTCGCGCGCGGCTTTGA
>JAKIXW010000534.1:261-533 GCA_022708865.1 Acidobacteriota bacterium | reverse complement strand
GGGGAGAAGTCGCTCGTGGGGCGCACCGGGGGCTCGGTGACGCTGGCCGTGGGCATGGCGCAGATCTTCAAGAACCTCCCGGGCATGAGCACGATGATGTCGTACTGGTACCACTTCGCGATCATGTTCGAGGCGCTGTTCATCCTGACCACGATTGACACCGGCACGCGCGTGGCGCGCTTCATCCTCCAGGAGATCGCCGGGCGCGCCTACAAGCCGCTGAAGACGGGGACGTGGATGCCCGGCGTCATCCTGACCAGCTTCGCCGTCAG
>JAKIXW010000534.1:0-251 GCA_022708865.1 Acidobacteriota bacterium | reverse complement strand
CAACCAGCTCTTGGCCGTCGTCGCGCTGGCCGTGGGGACCTCGTACATCCTGCGCCACGCCGCCCGGAAGGTCTACGCCCTGACGACCTTCATTCCCTTCGTGGCCCTGGCCGTCACGGTCTTCACCTCGGGCGTGCAGTTCAGCGAGAAGATGCTGCTGGGGGCCAGCCCGGACTACCTGAAGGGCTCCCTGACGGTGATGATGATGATCCTCGCGGTGGTCATCTGCTGGGAGTGCGGGCGCAACTGGC
>JAKIXW010000533.1 GCA_022708865.1 Acidobacteriota bacterium | reverse complement strand
CACGATGTTGCGCGACCAGCATTCGGTGGCGCCGTCCAAGCCGTGGTTCATGTGGTTCTGCCCCGGCGCCAACCACGCGCCGCACCAGGCGCCGCGGGAGTACATCGACAAGTACAAGGGCAAGTTCGACGACGGCTACGAGGCCTACCGCGAGTGGGTCCTGGCCCGGATGACCGAACGGGGCGTGGTACCCGAGGGCACCGAGCTGACCCCGTTGAACCCGATGCCCGAGGACGCGGCCAACCCGGCCGACTACGTCCGGCCCTGGGCCGAACTCAACGACGACGAGCGCCGGCTCTTCAGCCGAATGGCCGAGGTGTTCGCCGGGTTCTCCGAGTACACCGACGCCCAGATCGGCCGGATCGTCGAATTCCTCGAGCGCACAGGACAACTCGACAACACGCTGATCTTCTACTGCGCCGACAACGGCGCATCGGGCGAGGGCACCGCGAGCGGGTCGGTCAACGAGAACAAGTTCTTCAACGGCTATCCCGACGACCTGGAGGAAAACCTGAGCTATATCGACGCGCTCGG
>JAKIXW010000532.1:304-535 GCA_022708865.1 Acidobacteriota bacterium | reverse complement strand
TTCCACACGGTCATCAGCCGCACGGTGAAGTTCCCGGACGCCACCCTCGAGGGCAAGCCGATCACCACCTACGACTCGACGCACAAGGGGGCCGGTGCCTACCGCCAGTTGGCCCGTGAGTTGATCGCTCGCGGCGGCGCGGCCTGAGCGCGATGGACACGACCGCTCCGGTCGGGCCCGCACCGCAGGCCCTGCCCGGGCTGCCCGGCCCCGATCCCGACCAGGTGACCC
>JAKIXW010000532.1:0-233 GCA_022708865.1 Acidobacteriota bacterium | reverse complement strand
GCTGGCCAAGGTCACCGACGAGTTCATCGCGCACATCCGGGCAGCACGGTCATCCGAGGCCGGGTGGGACCTGTCGCAGGCCTCCGAGTTCGTGCTCGTGGCGGCGACCCTGCTGGACCTCAAGGCGGCCCGGCTGTTGCCGCAGACCGGACCCGAGGACGACGACGACCTCGCCCTCATCGAGGCCCGCGACCTGCTCTTCGCCCGCCTCCTGCAGTACCGCGCCTACAAGG
>JAKIXW010000531.1 GCA_022708865.1 Acidobacteriota bacterium | reverse complement strand
ACATAGCCGCGGCGATGCTCATGGATCCCCCTCCCGCACTGCCCTTTGTCGCTCTGGTCGTTTCGGGCGGACACACCAATATCTATCTCGTCCGGGATTTCGACGACATTCAAACCTTGGGACAGACCCGTGACGACGCCGCCGGCGAGGCCTTCGACAAAGCAGCAAAATTATTGGACATAGGTTATCCCGGTGGCGTCGTTATCGACCAGTTGGCAAAACAAGGCGATCCCGGCGCGGTACTGTTTCCCCGGGCCATGCGGGACAGCCTTTTCTCCGCCGTAGAGATTCCCGATGTCGTCGCCGGTTTTCAAGAGGCGATCGTAGATGTCCTCGTCCGGAAGACCTTGAAGGCGGCGAATCAGGAGGCGATACGTCGGGTGGTGGTCTGCGGCGGCGTGGCGGCCAACAGCCACCTGCGGTCCCGTTTTGAGCATGACGCGGGAGATCAGGAAATAGAGGTATTCATACCGCCCCCGGTGTTTTGTACCGATAATGCCGCCATGATCGCCGTGGTCGGCGAACGGCTCTTGAGTA
>JAKIXW010000530.1:307-539 GCA_022708865.1 Acidobacteriota bacterium | reverse complement strand
CGCCGATGACGTTGCGATACCACATCCACGCCTCGGGGTTGATCGGCTCACCGACCGAGCCGAGCATCCGGATCGAGGACAGGTCGAACTTCGCAGGGATGTCCGAGCCCCACTTCATGAAGGTCCGGACCACCGTCGGCGCGGTGTAATAGATTGTGACACCGTACTTTTCGATCACCTGGAAGTGCCGGTGCTCGTCGGGTGAGGCAGGCGTGCCCTCGTAGACCACCTG
>JAKIXW010000530.1:0-244 GCA_022708865.1 Acidobacteriota bacterium | reverse complement strand
TCCGTCTCCGGTTTCACGTCGAACACGTTGTAGTGGGTGTACGACGCCTGGGTCAGATAGCCGCCCGAGGTGTGCATGATGCCCTTGGGCTTGCCGGTGGTTCCCGAGGTGTAGAGCAGGAACAGCGGGTGCTCGGAGTCGAACGCCTCCGGGGTGTGCTCGGTGGCGGCCTTGGCGACCGTGTCGTGCCACCACAGGTCGCGACCGTCGGTCATCGGGGTGTCGATCCCGGTGCGGCGCACCA
>JAKIXW010000052.1 GCA_022708865.1 Acidobacteriota bacterium | reverse complement strand
GGTACCAGAGCATGGCAAAAAAACAACAAACAAAAACCACCAAACACACTATTGAGTTCTCAAACAACAGACCTGCTTTGTTTTTGCCCCGCTTCGGGGCAACCCTGCCAGCTTAGACCGATCAAGTCAGGGAAGTCAACCTCGTATCGATGCCGATCTCGTGTGATCCGCACCACGTGAAGTTGCGCCCCCGTGCGGGGGCCTCTACGAGCTTACCCGCTCAACCTCGGCTCCCAAAGCCACCAGGTTCTCGACGAACAACGGGTAGCCGCGATCGATGTGGAAAACGTCGTGTACCTCGGTGTCTCCGTCCGCCACCAGCGCCGCGAGCACCAGGCCGGCGCCCGCGCGGATGTCTGACGACCACACCGGCGCGCTGGACAGCTGCGGGATCCCGCGGATCACCGCGTGATGGCCGTCGGTACGCGCATCCGCGCCGAGGCGGATCATCTCCTCGACGAACCGGAACCGCGCCTCGAATACGTTCTCGGTGATCATCGAGGTGCCATCGGCGATCGAGGCCAGCCCGATCGCCATCGGCTGCAAGTCCGTCGGAAAGCCGGGGAACGGCAGCGTGGCCACATTGACCGCCTTCGGGCGCTCGTACTGAACCACGCGGAAGCCGTCGTCGCTCTGGGTCACGGTCGCGCCGACGTCGTGCAACTTGTGCAGCACCAGCTGCAGGTGGGCGGGATCGACGCCGGTCACCGTGATGTCGCCACGCGTCATGGCCGCGGCTAGCCCCCAGGTGGCGGCAACGATCCGGTCGCCGATCACGCGGTGTTCGGTCGGATGCAGCTGCGGAACACCTTTGATGATCAGCGTGGCCGATCCGGCACCGGAAATCTGGGCGCCCATCTGCACCAACATGGTGCACAGGTCGACGATGTCGGGCTCACGCGCGGCGTTGTGGATCGTGGTCACACCTTCGGCCAGTACAGCGGCCATCAGGATGTTCTCGGTGGCACCGACCGACGGGAACTCGAGTTGGATCTCGGCACCGTGCAGTGAGTCAGCCTGGGCAACAACGCATCCGTGCTCGATGCTGCAATCGGCGCCCAGCTGCCTCAGCCCGGATTGGTGCATGTCCAGCGGCCGGGAGCCGATGGCATCGCCACCGGGCAACGCGACCTTGGCGCGTTTACAGCGACCCACCAGCGGCCCCAGCACGCACACCGAAGCACGGAACTGCCGGACGGCCGCGAAATCCGCGTCGTACTTGGGTTCATCCGGCGAGGTGATCCGAACCACGTCGCCGTCGAGTTCGACGGTGGCTCCCAGACCGCGCAACACCTCGGCCATCAGGGGCACATCCAGGATGTCCGGACAGTTGGTGATCGTGGTGGTTCCCTCGGCGAGCAGACTGGCCGCCATCAACTTGAGCACGCTGTTCTTGGCTCCCGCGACGGCCACCTCGCCCGACAACCGGCTCCCCCCGGTCACCACGAAACGCTCGCTCACGCGGCTCAGTCTAATGATGGCCCGCGGCGGGTGTCAGCTTCCGGGCCGCCCGGGGCACAAGTACGGTGCTGACATGGCAGTACATCTGACCCGCATTTATACCCGTACCGGCGACGACGGCACGACCGGTCTGAGCGACTTTTCCCGGGTGTCCAAGAACGACTCTCGACTGTCGGCCTACGCCGACTGTGACGAGGCCAACGCCGCCATCGGTGTGACCGTTGCGCTCGGATCGCCCGACGAGCGGCTCGGGTCGGTGCTGCGCCAGATCCAGAACGACCTGTTCGACGCGGGCGCCGACCTCTCGACACCAGTGGTGGACAGTCCCGAATACCCGCCACTGCGGATCACCCAGCACTACATCGACCGGCTCGAAGGATGGTGCGACGAGTTCAACGAGCCACTGCCGGCACTGAATTCGTTCATCCTGCCCGGCGGTACCGCGCTGTCGGCCCTGCTGCATCTGGCCCGGACTGTGACGCGCCGCGCGGAGCGCTCCGCCTGGACCGCGGTGACAGACCACCCCGAGACCGTCAGCGTCCTGCCGGCCAAGTACCTCAACCGGCTGTCCGACCTGCTGTTCATCCTGTCGCGGGTCGCCAATCCCGACGGCGACGTCCTCTGGCAGCCGGGCGGTGGCGCCGCCAAGACCGAAAGCTGCTCTCCGCCAACCTGATCCGGGATCAGGCGCTGCGCCGACGGGCCCGCGGCGACGGCCGCGACTCCAGCCACGACAGGAACGCCGTCAACGCACCGCGGTCGAGTGCCATTTCGTAGCCACGCCCGCGGTCGGGCCGATCGCTTGCGGAGTCACCGAGTTCGAGGATCACGATCGCATCGGTCATGATGTCGAACTCATTCCCGCGCGGGGTCCGCCGGGCGATGATCTCGAGACCCCGCCGACTCAGCCGGCGATCGGGCCACCAGCGCAGGCTGGACAGGCGATAGAACTCGGCCTCGCCCCCGCGGTATCGGACGACGCCGTGGCGCCAGCCGTGTCCCGCGGTGGCCGGAAGGTCCCGCAGGATGGCCGCGGTGCCGCCCTGACGCAGGTTCCACAGCCGGTACCCGAGAATGGCCACGATCAGCCCCAGAACGCCGACGAGCACGACCATGATGATCATGGGCGTGCTCATCGCGGGACCGCCGCGGCCTAGTCGAGCTTGCCGATGGCGCGGAGTTCCGCCCTACCCTTGGCCGCGACCGCCGGGTCGTCGGAATCAGCGTTCGACTGAGCCTTGGCGGCGTCGATCTCCGACTCGAACTCGGCGAACTCGGCGAGGATGATCACACCCTCTTCGGTCACCGACATGAACCCGCCGTTGACGGCGATACGGAGATCGTCCTCACCCTCACGTTCGACCCGCACGATTGCGTCGTCGACCAGTTGGGCCACCAACGGGATGTGCCGGGGCAGGATCCCGATGTCGCCGGCCGTGGTGCGGGTGAACACGAAAGTCGCTTCGCCGGACCAGATCTTGCGTTCGACGGCGACGATGTCGACATGCATGTCAGCTGCCATGGCGCATCACAGCTTCGCGCCGAGGCTCTCGGCCTTCTTGGCGAGATCGTCGAGGCCACCGATGAGGAAGAACGCCTGCTCGGGTACGTGGTCGAAGTCGCCCTTGGACAGCTTGTCGAACGCCTCGACGGTCTCCTTGAGGGGCACCGTGGAGCCCGGCTGGCCGGTGAACTGCTCGGCGGCCATCATGTTCTGGCTCAGGAAGCGCTCGATACGGCGGGCCCGGTACACCAGCTGCTTGTCCTCCTCGGACAGCTCGTCGATACCGAGGATCGCGATGATGTCCTGAAGATCCTTGTAGCGCTGGAGGATCCGGATGACTTCCTGCGCGACTCGGTAGTGCTCGTCACCGACGATGCTGGGATGCAGGATCGTCGAGCTCGACGCCAGCGGATCCACCGCCGGGAAGATGCCCTTGGAGAACACCGTTCGGGACAGCTCGGTGGTGGCGTCCAGGTGCGCGAACGTGGTGGCCGGCGCCGGGTCGGTGTAGTCGTCGGCAGGGACGTAGACGGCCTGCATCGACGTGATGGAGCGACCGCGGGTAGAGGTGATGCGCTCCTGCAGCTCCCCCATCTCGTCGGCCAGCGTGGGCTGGTAGCCCACCGCCGAGGGCATCCGGCCCAGCAGCGTCGACACCTCGGAACCCGCCTGGGTGAACCGGAAGATGTTGTCGATGAACAACAGCACGTCCTGGCTCTGCTCGTCGCGGAAGTACTCCGCCATCGTCAGGGCGGACAGCGCCACCCGCATACGGGTGCCGGGCGGCTCGTCCATCTGGCCGAACACCAGCGCGGTGTCCTTCAGCACGTTGGCGTCGGCGAGCTCGACCCACAGGTCATTCCCCTCACGGGTGCGCTCGCCCACCCCGGCGAACACCGAGGTACCACCGAAGTTGCGGGCGATACGGTTGATCATCTCCTGGATGAGCACCGTCTTGCCCACGCCGGCACCACCGAACAGGGCGATCTTGCCACCGCGGACGTACGGGGTGAGCAGGTCGACGACCTTCAGGCCGGTCTCGAGCATCTCGGTGCGGGGCTCGAGTTGATCGAAGGGCGGCGGCTTGCGGTGGATCGACCAGTGGTCGAACTCCTTGCCGTAGCCCGGCTCGTCGAGGCAGTCGCCCAGGGCGTTGAACACGTGGCCCTTGACGCCGTCGCCGACGGGGACCGAGATGGAGGAACCGGTGTCGCTGACTTCGGCCCCGCGGACCAGACCGTCCGTCGGCTGCATCGAGATGCAGCGCACCAGGCTGTCACCCAGGTGCTGTGCCACCTCGAGGGTGAGCGTCTTCTTCAGCGCCTCATACTTGATGTCGGCATGCAGGGCGTTGAACAGCTCCGGGATCGAGCCGCGGGGGAACTCGACGTCGACGACGGGGCCGGTGACCCGCAGTACGCGTCCGGGCACGGTCTTCTTATCTTCAACAGTGGCAGTCATATTGTTCGGCTTTCCTGTTTCCTGCGACTCAGTGGGTGGCTCTATTTGCTCGCGTCAGCCAGCGCGTTGGCGCCGCCGACGATCTCGCTGATTTCCTGGGTGATCTGGCCCTGACGTTCCCGGTTGGCCTCGAGGGTCAAGGCTTTGATGAGATCGTCGGCGTTGTCGGTGGCCGACTTCATCGCTCGCCGGCGAGATGCCGATTCCGATGCGGCCGCTTCCAGCAGTGCGGAGTAGACCCGGGTGGCGACGTACCGCGGCAGCAGCGCTTCGAACAGCGTCGTGGCGTCGGGCTCGAATGAGAACAGCGTCTGCGGTCCCGGTTCAGCCTCCCCGATGTACTCGACCACCATGGGCGCGATCCGCCGGGCCTCGGCGACCTGCGAGAGCATCGACTTGAACTCGGTGAAGACAATGTGCAGTTCGTCGATACCGGTGACGCCATCCGTGCCCAGCTGATCGTTGGTGTCGTCCCGACCGGCCAGGAACGCGCCGACCAAGGTCTCGGCGATCTCGCTGGCGTGCCCGAAATCCGGCCGTTCGGAGAAACCCGTCCAGGACTTCGCGACCGCCCGGTCGCGGAATTTGTAGTAGCCCTGGGCCTTGCGTCCGACCGTGTAGATCACCGGTGTCTTGCCCTGCTCGCGCAACAGCGCGAACAGTTCCTCGGCCTTTCGCAGGACGTTGGCGTTGTAGCCGCCGCACAGCCCGCGGTCGGAGGAGACCACCAACACACCGACCCGATCGCCGTGCTCACGCTCGACCAACAACGGATGGTCGAGCGCGCTGTGGCTGGCCAGATTGGTCAGCATCTGGGTGATCTCGTCGGCGTACGGCCGGGATGCTTCGACCCGGGCCTGCGCCTTGGCGATTCGGGAGGTGGCGATCAGTTCCTGAGCCTTGGTGATCTTCTTGATCGACCCTGCCGAACGGATACGTCCACGCAACTCGCGCAGTGTGGCTGCCATCGGTTTACCAAATCCTCCGGACTACTTCTTCTTCGCCGGGGCCGGCTTGCGGACCTTCACCGACTCGGTGCCGAGCTCATCGGAATCCAGCGCCTCGACCTTCTCATCGGCGGGAACCACGTGATGGCCCGCGGTGGAACGGAAGCCCTTCTTGAAGTCATTGATGACCTTGACGAGCTTCTCCTGCGCCTCCTCCGAGAGCTTCTTGGTGTCGCGGATGTCGGCGAGGATGCCCTCGTGACTGGCCTGCAGGTGCTCGAGGAACTCGTCCTCGAACCGCGAAACATCTTCCACCGGAACGGAATCCAGATGTCCCTCGGTGCCCAGGAAGATGGAGACGACCTGCTCCTCGACCGCCATCGGGGAGTACTGCGGCTGCTTGAGCAGCTCGACCAGTCGCGCACCGCGCTCGAGCTGGGCCTTCGACGCGGCGTCGAGGTCCGAGGCGAAAGCGGCGAAGGACTCCAGCTCGCGGTACTGCGAGAGATCCAGACGCAGCGAACCGGCAACCTCCTTCATGGCCTTGATCTGAGCGGCGCCGCCGACGCGGGACACCGACACACCGACGTTGATGGCCGGGCGCACACCCTGGTTGAACAGGTCGGACTCCAGGAAGCACTGGCCGTCGGTGATCGAGATGACGTTGGTCGGGATGTAGGCCGAGATGTCGTTGGCCTTGGTCTCGATCAGCGGCAGACCCGTCATCGACCCGCCGCCGAGCTCGTCGGAGAGCTTGGCGCAACGCTCGAGCAACCGGGAGTGCAGGTAGAAGACGTCACCGGGGTATGCCTCGCGGCCCGGCGGACGACGCAGCAGCAGCGAGATGGCGCGGTACGCCTCGGCCTGCTTGGTGAGGTCGTCGAAGATGATCAGGACGTGCTTGCCCTGGTACATCCAGTGCTGGCCGATCGCCGAACCCGTGTACGGCGCAAGCCATTTGAAGCCGGCCGAGTCCGATGCCGGCGCCGCGACGATGGTGGTGTAATCCATCGCGCCACCGTCCTGCAGGGCACGACGCACGCTGGCGATCGTGGTCCCCTTCTGGCCGATCGCGACGTACACGCAGCGCACCTGCTGTTGCGGATCGCCGGTCTCCCAGGCCTTCCGCTGGTTGAGGATGGTGTCCACACAGACGGCGGTCTTACCGGTCTTGCGGTCGCCGATGATCAGCTGACGCTGACCGCGACCGATGGGGGTCATCGCGTCGATGGCCTTGATGCCGGTCTGCAGCGGCTCGGACACGCCCTGGCGCTGCACCACCGAAGGTGCCTGGAGCTCGAGAGCACGACGGGTCTCCGGCTCGATGTCACCCTGGCCGTCGATCGGCTCGCCGAGCGGGTTGACCACACGCCCGAGGAAGTTGTCGCCCACCGGCACCGAGAGGACCTCGCCGGTGCGCTTGACCTGCTGGCCCTCTTCGATCTTCTCGAACTCACCGAGAATGACCGCACCGATCTCGTGCTCGTCGAGGTTGAGTGCCACACCCAGAACGCCGCCCTCGAACTCGAGGAGTTCCTGGGTCATCGCCGAGGGCAGCCCCTCGACGTGGGCGATGCCGTCACCGGCGTCGACCACGCTGCCGATCTCTTCGCGGCCGGACTCCGGGGCGAAGGATGCTACGTAGTCGCCGATGGCGCTTTCGATGTCAGCAGACGAGATTGTCAACTCTGCCATGGCTTTTCGTCTTCCTACCTTTGTGTTTCGAGTGGGGGTCAGTCCGGGAGGCCCGTGCGGGCGGCGGCCAGTCGGGATGAGAGGGAACCATCGATCACTTCGTCACCGACGTTGATCTGCAGTCCACCCAGCAGCTCCGGATCGGTTTCCAGCTGGACGGAAACCGGGTGGCCGTAGATACGGGCCAGCACATCCGACAGCCGGCTGCGCTGGGCCGCGGTCAGTTCCGCGGCCGCGGTCACGTTCGCGACCAGTTCGCCGCGGCGCGTGACGGCCAGTTCGGCCAGATCCAGCACCGCCTCGTCGGCCCGATCACCGTGTAGCAACTCGACAGTCTGCACGAGTAGCGCACGGGTCACTCCGTTGACCGAACCGGCCTTGTCGAGAACATCGTTGAGCAAGGTGAGCCGCTGCGCGGCGGGCGTGGTGTAGTCGCCGAGCAACTTGGTCAGCAACGGCCGACCGTCGAGGATCCGGCCGAAGCGGAAGAGTTGATCCTCCACCTCTTCGGCGGTTTGCGACTTGTCGGCCCGGGTGAGCAGGGCCAGCCGCGCGACGTGCTGGATGGCGGCGATGAGATCACGGTCCACCGACCAGCGTTGGGCGACTGCGGTTTCGACGATCGTGTACGCGGACGCACCGACCTTGCCGTTGAACAGCGAACGCGCCAGGCGCGCCTGCGGTGCCTCGACCTGGGTGTCGTCGGACGCTTTCACCAGAAGTTTGGTGACCACGACCTCGGACTGCATGAACTTGGCGACCGCGGTCAGCTCGTCGCCCAGCGTGCCGAGCGCAGTGGCGTCGAGGCCGGCGGCCAGCTCGTCGAACTCAGCGTCGACGGCTGCCAGACCTTCGCGGCTGGCGGCACGCAACTGCAGCGAAGCACCCGCCTCGGCCACCTTGACGGCACCCACGGACGTGGCGCCCGAAGCCGCCATCTGCTCGAGTTCGGCGAGGAACCGGTCGACCGTCTCGGACCGTGCACCCGCGTCGGCGACGTGATCGCGCACCAGGGCCTCGGCCCGTCGCACGGCTTCCACGCCCAGGTCACCGCGCAGCTCGCGGATCTTCTGTGCATGCAGGAGATTCAGCTGCTGGGACCCCTGAGCCTTGATCCGCTCGGCGTCGGACGCGGCCTGCTCACGTGCCAGTGCGGCGATCCGGGTCGAATCGGTGCGAGCCTCGTCGGTCAGGCGCGCTGCCTCGGCGTGCGCATCCTCGACCGCCTTGGCGTGCTCCTGATCGGCGCTCGCGAGTCTGTCTGCCGCAGAACGGCTTTCTTCCAGAGCGGTCCGAATTGCATCCTGCTGCTTGGCCATCGCAGTGCGCAGCGGCGGCAGGACGAACTTGACCAAGAGCCAGATGATGACCGCGAAGCCGATCAGCTGTCCGATGAAGGTCGACATCAGCGATTCCCTCCGTCGATACCGAGGATCCGGTCGGCCAGCCGGCTCGACAGACCGGACACCGACGACTCCAATTCATCAGAGGCCGCCTGGGCCTGCTGCGACAGCTCGACGCCGGCGGTGCGTACCGTGTCCGCCACTTCACCGTGGGCCGCGGCCCGCGCGTCGTCGACAACCTGACGACCTTCGGTGCGGGCGTCGTCACGAATGGTGCCGGCCTCGCCGCGGGCACCCGCGAGAACGTCGTCGGAGTCGGCCCGCGCCTTGGCGACCTGCTGCTCGGCCTCTCGCGAGTCGGAAGCGGTCTTGGCGAGCATGGCCTCCCGCTCGGCCAGCACCTTGCTGACCGGCGGCACGACCCATTTGGCGATCACACCGAGCACGATCAGGAAGATGAGCAGCACGATGAAAAAGGTGCCGTTGGGGATCAGAAAGTTCTGGGTGCCCCCGCCCTCTTCCGCCGCCAGGACGATAGTGCTCACTTCACCCATGTCGCTGAATTAGCCGACCGGGGTTGCGAACACGAACAACGCCATGAACGCCAGGTTGATGAAGTACGCGGCCTCGACCAGACCAACCGTGATGAAGAACGGGGTGAACAGACGACCCTGCGCCTCCGGCTGACGGGCGATACCCGAGATCAGAGCGTTACCGGCGATACCGTCACCGATACCCGCGCCGATGGCGCCGCCGGCCATGATCAGACCACCACCGATAAGGGCGCCCGCGGCGACCGTGGGATCCAATGCCATTGTTTTATCCTCCTTGATAACTGGTAGTTGTTATCTACCAGGCTTGTTGGTTGTGTCAGGACTTCTACGGGCTTCCAGCGGCCACCGGGGCAGGATCCCCGGCCGCATGTTCTTTGTTGTCGGCGCCGTGGCCGTGGTCACCGTCGTCGTGATCGTCGTGCACCTCCATTGCCTGACCGAAATACAGGATGGTCAGCAGCGCGAAGATGAACGCCTGAATGAGTCCGACGAACAGGTCGAAGGCCTTCCAGACCGCGTTGGGCGCCCACATGATGTACGGCGGGAAGAGCGCGATCAGGGCGACCATGATGCCGCCGGCGAAGATGTTGCCGAAGAGTCGCAGTGACAGCGAGATCGGCTTGGCGATCTCCTCGACCAGGTTGATCGGCGCGAGGAACGCGACGTGACCCTTGGCCAGCGCGAGCGGATGGCCGATCAGGCCGCGACGCCAGATGCCGGCCAGGTGATAGCAGATGAACACGAACAGGGCCAGCGCCAGCACGAAATTGATGTCGGAGGCCGGTGGCTTGAGCAGCTCCTGGGTATGGCCGCTGCTGTCGGTGTAGTGCACCGGCAACACCGCCAACCAGTTGGCGACCAGAATGTAGACGAACAGCGTCACCGCCAGCGGCAGCACGAACGGGGCGATCTTCATCCCGATGGCGCTCTCGATCTGATCGCGCATCTGGATGGTCAGCGTCTCCCAGAACAGCTGCACCCTGCCCGGCACGTCGGTGGACGTCACATTGGCCTTCAGGACGAACGCCAGGGCAATCACGATGACGCCGGCGATGGCCGAGGCGATGACGGTGTCGCCGTTGATCGTCAGGCCGAGCCAGTGCCAAATCGGTGCGTGGTGACCGACCTCGATCGCGGCCTCGGCGGCGATGCGTTCTCTCATCAGCGGATCAATCCTTTGGTGCTCATCCGTCGTTGGAAACCGAGGCCGCGTCCGCTTCCGCGGTGGCGCCCTCGCGCAGCTTCTTCATCACCGGCAGCGAAGTGCTCAGGACGAGAATGACTTGGAACAGGGCCAGGCCGAACAGCACGCCCAGCCCCATGGGCCTGAAGTAAAAGGCAATCGCCAGGCCGACCGCGGTGATCGCGAGCAGCCGGGTGGCCGAGTTGACGGCCATCTTCTTCTTCAGTGGATGGTCCTGCGCGGTGATCAAGCTGACCGCCCGTCGGACCAACAGTGCGTTGAGCAGACCGAGCGCCATCCCGATGCCGAAGAACAGGCCGAACGTCGGGTGGCCGAGAAGCGCGGCGACCACGGCGATCACCGCGGTCACGGCGGCGCAGATGACCGACAACCGAACGGGATTGAAGGCGACGGCCGGGAAGACCAGTGCGGCGTCCTGTGCGGGCTGGACGGGATTGGTCACGGTTTCACCTCGCTTCCCAGGTCCGCCGGTCGGTTGCGTGCCCGCCGAGCGTATCGGAGACCCGCAGGCGCGGTGGAATAACCCACGGGGGTAGCTCCCTAAGTCGTCGGTCCAACAGTGGTCTTGCATCGGCGCCGAACGGTCTTCAAGACCGGGGGCCGGGGCCGGCAACCCGCGAGGTTTTCGGGTTCTGCCAGAACCGTACCACATGGTAGGAGCCCAAAAACGGGCACCTACTACTCCACGTCGTAAAGCGTCCGGAGGCCGTCCGAATGGGGTGGGCGGTCCCTACCCGATCAGTCCCAATCACCGCGGAAATACTCGTCGAAGCCGTCGCCACCATCGGCGTCCCCGCGCCGAAGCAATGGGATCAGGGTGACCACCCCGGCGATGACGGTCGCGGCCAGCATGACGGCGCCGATATAACGCGGGTCCACGAAGATCGTGCAGGCCGCGCCGAACGCGACGATGCCCACCCACAGATAGATCAGCAGTACGACGCGTCGGTGGGAGTGACCGATCTGCAGGAGTCGGTGGTGCAGGTGCATCTTGTCCGGGCTGAACGGGCTGCGGCCGGCGCGCGTGCGTCGCACGATTGCCAACAGCATGTCCAGCGCGGGCACGAACATCACGGCGATCACCAACAGGAACGGCGACAGGAGCGCGAAGACGTCGCGCGCACCGTACGCGTTCTGCGAGATCGGCCCCGCGGCCGTGGTGGACGCGGCGGCGAGCATCAGCCCGATGAGCATCGAACCCGAGTCGCCCATGAAAATCTTGGCGCGATAGAAGTTGTGCGGCAGGAACCCCAGGCAGGCGCCCGCCAGGACCACCGAGATGACCGCCGGCGGATAGAACAACACGTCGCCGCCGTGGTCATGCAGAAGTCCGACCGAGAACACGCAGATCGCCAGCGCGGTGATCAGGCCCAGGCCGGCAGCCAGGCCGTCGAGGCCGTCGACGAAGTTCATCGCGTTCACGATCGACACCGTCAGCGCCAGGGTCAGCAGAATCGACGACGTCTGGTCCAACACGATGGTGCCCACCCCGCCGAACGGGATGTAGAGCACGCTCCAGGCCACCCCCATCGTCACCAGCACACTGGCGGCAGTGATCTGGCCGGCGAACTTGGTCAGGGCGTCGAGTCCCCATTTGTCATCGATCAGGCCGATGACCATGATCAGGCCCCCCGCGACGACAACGGCGGGCATGCCGGTGGAGTAGACGAAGCCGCGGGTCAGTGCCGGCAGCTGGGACGCCAGGAAGACCGCCCCGATCACGCCGACGTACATGGCCAGCCCACCCATCCGGGGCGTCGGCCGCACGTGGACGTCCCGTTCGCGCGGATAGGCGACCGCACCGATCCGAGTGGCCAGGACGCGCACCAGCCCGGTGGCGAAGTAGGTGATGATCGCCGCGGTCAATCCGACCAGCGCGAGCTCGCGCAGCGGCACCCCGGCCCCGCGGTCCGACAGGGCGTGCAGGCTGTCGGCGAGCACCCGGCTAACGCCCATCGCCACTCACGCTGCTCATCGTCACCAGACCGTACTGGAACATTCTGAGTCGGCGGGTCAGGACAGTAGCGCCGACGGCTCGATTCCGAGCACCTCGCCGACGCGCTCGGCGGTCACCGGGCCGACCCGCAGGATCTTCGGCTGCGGCCCGGTCAGGTCGACGATCGTCGACGCGGCTCCAGCTTCGGTGGGGCCGCCGTCGAGGTAGACCTCGACCTTGTCGCCGAGTTGCACCACGGCATCACCGACCGTGACGGCTGGCGGATTGCCGCTGACGTTGGCGCTCGACACGGCCATCGGCCCGACCGCACGCAGGAGTTCGATGGCGACCGGGTGCAACGGCATCCGGAGCATCACCGTGCCGTTGGCGTCACCGAGATCCCACTGCAATGACGGGGCCTGGCGAACCACCAGGCTCAGCGCACCGGGCCAGAACGCCCGGATGAGCTCACGCGCCGCAGTGGGGACCGTGTAGACCAGGCCGTCGATGGTCGTCCACGAACCGACCAGCACGGGCACGGGCATGTCGCGACCGCGGCCCTTGGCGGCCAGCAGCGCGGCCACCGCCGCGCTGTCGAATGCGTCGGCACCGATCCCGTAGACGGTGTCGGTGGGCAGCACCACCAATCGACCGCCCTTGACCGCGCTGATGGCCGAGGCGATACCGGTGGCGCGCTGGGACTCGTCGGCGCAGTCGAATACCTGGCTCATGAGTTGGGTTCACTCTCCTGACGTATAGCGGTCACGAATCGGGGCCGCCCGGCGAGGTCCGCCCGTGCGGTCACGTCGTCGAAGCGTCTCGTCCGCGTGATGAGTTCGACGGTCTGGGCAGAGGTGGTGTCATCGTGCTCCACCGCGAAGGCGCCGCCGGGTCGCAGCCAGCGCACCGCCAACCGCACCACGGCGGGGATGACGGCCATGCCGTCGAGACCGCCGAACAGCGCGTGATGGGGATCGTGTCCGGCGACCTCGGGGTCGAGTTCGGCAGCTTCGGGGACGTAGGGCGGATTGCAGACCAGCAGGTCCACCCGGCCATCGAGGTCGGGACGGAGGCCACGAGCGGCCGCGGTGGTGATGTCGGCCTCGACGAGCTCGACCGGCGTGCCGGCCGCGTTTCGCGCGGCGTAGCCCAGTGCCACCGGGGAATCGTCGACCGCGACGACGGTGGCATCAGGACGGTGCCGGGCCAGCGCGACGGCCAGGGCTCCGCTGCCGGTGCACAGATCGACGATCGTCGGATCATGGTGATCTGCAAGAGCTTTCATGCCCCACTCGAGCATCGCCTCGGTCTCTGGACGCGGGATGAACACACCGGGGCCGACATGCAGCATCAGCGGCCCGAACGGCGCCAGCCCGGTCAGATGTTGCAGCGGGATCCGTCGTGCGCGGGCGTCGACCAGGTCGCGGTAGCGAGCCTCGAAATCGGGGGGGCCCGGCGCGTCCAGCAGCGCCAGCCGGCCACGGTCCACCCCGGCCACGTGCGCGGCCAGCAGCTCGGCGTCCACCTGCGCGCTGTCGATGCCGGCGGCGGCCAGCGACCTTGCCGCCGCGCTGATCGCCGTCTTCAATTTGCTGTGCGGCCGCATCGTCAGGCCTGCTGGAGCCGAGACTGCTTGTCCGCTTCGGCCAGCGCGTCGAGCACCGGGTCGAGGTCGCCGTCGAGCACCTGGTCGAGGTTGTGCGCCTTGAAGTTGATCCGGTGATCGGCGAGCCGGTTCTCCGGGAAGTTGTAGGTCCGGATCCGCTCGCTGCGGTCGACAGTGCGGATCTGGCTGGCCCGATCGGCCGACGCGTCGGCGGAGGCCTGCTCCTCGGCCAGGGCCTGCAGCCGCGCGGCGAGCACCTGCATCGCCCGGGCCTTGTTCTGCAGCTGGGACCGTTCGTTCTGACAGGTCACCACGACGCCGGTGGGCAGGTGCGTGATGCGCACCGCGGAGTCGGTGGTGTTCACGCCCTGACCGCCCTTGCCCGAGGACCGGTAGACGTCGATGCGCAGATCCGACTCGTCGATCTGAACCTGCTCGACCTCTTCGGGCTCGGGGTAGACGAGCACGCCGGCGGCCGAGGTGTGCACCCGGCCCTGCGACTCGGTGACGGGAACGCGCTGCACCCGGTGCACGCCACCCTCGAACTTCAGCCGCGACCACACCCCGTCGAGCGAATCACCCTTGCCGGCGATCGACAGGGTCGCGTCCTTGTAGCCGCCAAGATCGGAGGTGGTCTCGCCGAGCATGGTCACGGTCCAGCCGCGCCGTTCGGCGTAGCGGATGTACATGCGGGCCAGATCGGCGGCGAACAACGCCGACTCCTCGCCACCCTCACCGGACTTCACCTCGAGCACGATGTCGTCGGCGTCGTGCGGATCGCGCGGCGCGAGCATGTCGGTCAGCTGGGAGTCGAGTTCGGCGACGCGCTCCTCGAGCTCCGGTACCTCGGCGGCGAAGGACTCGTCCTCGTCGGCCAGCTCGCGGGCTGCCGTGAGGTCGCCGCGGGCGGATTCGAGCTTTCGGTAGGTGCCCACGATGGGGGCCAGTTGGGAGAAGCGCCGGCCCACCTTGCGGGCGGTGGCCGCGTCGGCATGCAGTGCCGGATCGGCGAGCTGCCGCTCGAGATCGGCATGTTCGGCCAGCAGCGCGTCGATCGCCGTGGTGGTCACGCGCCCTCCTCACCTACCTCGAACCCGACTGGATTCCTGCCCGTACACGAAACCGGCGCCCGGCTCACTGCATGCTCATCGCATGCGGGAGCGGGCGCCGGTGACGAAACTAGCTGTCGGCGGCAGCAGCCTGATCCGAACCGGTCTTGCGCTTGCCGTAGCGCTTCTCGAACCGGGCGACGCGGCCGCCGCTGTCCAGGATCTTCTGCTTGCCGGTGTAGAACGGGTGGCACTGCGAGCAGACCTCGACCACGATGTGGCCGCTCTCCTTGGTGCTGCGGGTGTTGAAAGTGTTGCCACAGCCGCAGACCACAGTGGTCTCTTTGTAGGCAGGGTGAATGCCGGATTTCATGGTGTCCTCTTCGATAGTCGGCCGCCGGGTCGCCCGTTCCTGACCTGGGATATCGGGCGTGAACCGGAACCGGAGGTGGTCGGCGGTCAATTATGCCAGGTCAGCCGCCGTATCCCCAAAACGCCGGACGGGCGCTGCACATTCCCGGCCGCGGTGCGTGTGAATACCGGCCGGGCCGGGGAGAACCACCGCATGCGCCCACTCCGACCGCGGGCGTTCCTGGCCGGGTGATCGTCGCTCCTGCTCCCCTGCCGCGGGGCGGCGGTCACCCCTCGCGGTAGGCGGTTCCCCGCTCGTCGCGGACCCAGCGCCGGCCACCGGCGGGCGCGCTGCCCATCGCGACGAGTTCGCGTTTGAGGATCTTGTTGGTGGCCGTGGCAGGCAACCGGTCGGTGAGCCAGACATAGCGCGGGCGGCCCTTGGGCGACAGGTCCGGCTGCGCGGCCAGGAATTCTTCGAGTCCCTCGGGCGACAGGTCGGCCCCGGCGTGCGGCACGACCGCGGCCATCACCTGATCGCCGACGTTCGGATCGGGCACCGCGTACACACTGACTTGACTAATCCCCTTGTTGCGCAACAGGATTCGCTCTATCGGGGCCGTCGCGAGGTTCTCCCCGTCGACCCGCATCCAGTCGGCGGTGCGCCCGGCGAGGTAGATCCAGCCGTCGGCGTCCCGGTAGGCCAGGTCGCCCGACCAGTACATCCCGTCCCGCAGGCGTTCGTCGGTGGCGGCGGTGTCGTTGTAATAGCCCTGGAACATTCCGGCGCCGGCGCTGTTCACCAGTTCGCCGACGGCTTCGTCGGCGTTGGCCAGGGCGCCGTTGTCGTCGAAGCGCGCGATGGGGCATTCGGTCATCGTGTTGGCGTCGTAGATCGCGACGCCGGGGAAGCCGCGGCCGATGGACCCCGGCGGGCAGCCGTCCTCACGCGTGACGATCACCGCCCCCTCGGTGGAGCCGAAGCCGTCCCAGACCCGGCAGTCGAAGCGTCGGGAGAACTCGTCGATGTCACGCTCGTTGGCCTCGTTGCCGAACGCGATCCGCAGCGGGTTGTCGTGGTCGTCGGGCGCCTCGGGCGTGGCCAGCACATAGGCCAGCGGTTTGCCGACGTAGTTCATGTAGGTCACGCCGTACCGGCGCAGGTCGGCCAGTAGGCCCGACGCCGAGAACGCGGCGGGGGCCATGGCGGCGCCCGACCCGACCGCGACGCTCCAGCCCGCCAGCACCGCATTGGAATGGAACAGCGGCATCGACAGGTAGCAGACGTCGGAGGTGCCAAGACGGAACCGCTCGGCCAGCGTCGTACCGGCCACCAGCACGGTGAAGTGCGGCACTTGGACGGCCTTCGGATCGCCGCTGGTCCCCGAGGTGAAGATCAGCATGAAGGTGTCCATCGGCCCCACCTCGCGGTATGGCGAGAGCGGCCCGGCGCCTGCCACCAGCGCGGCCCATTCGTCGCCGCCGACGTCGAGAACCCGGACACCCGGCAGGTCCAGACCGTCGGTCAGGCCCCGATGGCCGGCGTCGGTCAGCAGGATCTGGCAATCGGCGTGCAGGATGTCGCGCTGGAGGGCGGCACCGCGGCGGGTGTTGTTGATTCCGCAGAGCACGTAGCCGCCGAGCCCCGCGGCGGCCAGCGCGGTCAGCATGTCCGGGGTGTTGCCCAGCAGCACCCCGATGTGCATGGGCCTGGTCCGGTCGGCGATGCCCAACAACGCGGACGCCTGCACCGCGGCGTCGGCCAGGTAATCGCGCCAGGTCTGCTCATGCTCCCCGTAGCGCACTGCGGCCGACGATTCGTCGAGCCACTCGCGCAGCTGCTGCTGGATGGTTTCCGCCACCGCACACCCGCCTCGTGTCGTAGTGAACAGAATAATAAGAGTGTCTACTGAGCGCACCCAAGGGTTGGTCGGATTCTGCGAAGATACTCGGGATGAGCACGGGCTTGGACACCACGGAAACCGGAGACGCGGCCGACATCGAGGCCGCCGCCGCATCGAGGACGGTGCGCGACCGGCTGATCGACGCGGCGGAGACGTGCCTGCGCACCAAGGGTATCCGGGCGACCACGGTGTCGGAGGTCGCCGAGGCTGCCGGCGTGTCCAGGGGTTGGCTCTACCGTCATTTC
This sequence comes from Acidobacteriota bacterium, assembly GCA_022708865.1. GTDB lineage: Bacteria > Actinomycetota > Actinomycetes > Mycobacteriales > Mycobacteriaceae > Mycobacterium. Next base: position 661 of record JAKIXW010000052.1, on the reverse strand, counting down.
CCGGACAAGGCGGCGCTGCTGGGCGCGGCGATCGTCCGGCTCAACGACGCGTACTGGGGCGAAGCACACGCGACGCTGGCACAGGTCGACGGGCTCGCCGCGCAGTTGTGCGCGGGCGTCACGCTGGGCCGGTCGGCCTACGACTCGCCCGGTGCGCTACTGATGCGGCTGCGCCGGGACGAACCCGAGGAATTCGCGGCCTGCGCGGGGGCCGGTGTACAGGGGCTGATCCCCGATCTCGCGGCCTTCTGGCGGCCGTATCTGGAGGCGGCCGTCGAGCGTGGCGAGATCGGCGTCCACAACATGGCCGAGGCATCCGAATGGGTGGCACGTGTGGTGCTGTCGGTGACCACCGTGCCCGGCGACACCCTTGACCCCGACGACCCGACTGCGCTGATCGCCTACCTGGATCGCTACCTGATGCCGGCCCTGCGACCCGGTCGCTGACCGCTCGCCAGGATCAGTCGGTACCGTCCGGCGCGCCCGGCGCCGTCTTGGAGACCTGGACCAGGAACTCGTAGTTGGTCTTGGTCTTGCGCAGCTGGCTCATCAGCAGGTCGATGGCCTGATGGCTGTCCAGACCGGACAGCACGCGACGCAGCTTGTGCACGATCGCGAACTCGTCGGCCGACAACAGCAGTTCGTCCTTGCGCGTGCCGGA
>JAKIXW010000529.1:311-543 GCA_022708865.1 Acidobacteriota bacterium | reverse complement strand
CGACCCGAGGGCGACCGCCAGGGAGCCGAGGCTGCCAGGGCGATCGGCGAGTTGAACGCGCAGTAGATACGAAGGCACGAATTCCAGCTTTGCACAGCCTCGGGCGCCCGGCAGTGCGAAGGCCGCGCGCCCGGAGCGGACCAACCCGTGGCCGCCCGAGGTCGGACGATAGGCTTTTATCCCGTGTCACAAATCTCTCGAGACGACGTCGCCCACCTGGCGCGGCTGGCCC
>JAKIXW010000529.1:0-228 GCA_022708865.1 Acidobacteriota bacterium | reverse complement strand
CCCAGGAGCAGGCGCTTGACCAGGCCCCGCGGGCGGCCGAGGGCCGCTTCGCCGTGCCGCAGATTCTCGGAGAGAGCCAGTGACCAGCACCGACCTGACCCAGCTCGACGCGGCCACGCTGGCCACCGGGATCGCCGCCGGGGAGATCTCCTCGGTCGCGGCGACCCAGGCGTGCCTGGACCGCATCGCCGCCACCGACGACACCTATCACGCGTTCCTGCACGTCGG
>JAKIXW010000528.1 GCA_022708865.1 Acidobacteriota bacterium | reverse complement strand
GCCAGTGCCGGGGATTCCGGGAGCGCCCTGGCAGCCCTGGGTGCTCACCGACTGCTGTGCGCCCACCGGGAAGGCCCATATGGCGTGCGCCGGTGGAACCAGCTGACCCAGCTCTGGCTGCAGGAAGAGACGGGCACCAGCCCCTACGAGACGATGTACCTCGGGCGGCCGGTGCTCGTCACGAAGAACGACTACGCCGTGGGCGTGCTCAACGGCGACACCGGAGTCATCGTGGCCTCACGGCGCCCCGACGGCACGCCGGTGCGGATGGCTGCCTTCGAAGGTGCTCGGGGCGAGCAGCGCTTCGCCCCGAGCCGCCTCGGAGAGATCGAGACCATGCACGCGATGACCGTGCACAAGGCGCAGGGCAGCCAGGCGGCGGAAGTCACCGTCCTGCTGCCCGACACCGACTCGCGACTGTTGACCCGTGAGCTGCTCTACACCGCTGTCACCCGGGCCCAACAGACCGTGCGGATCGTCGGCTCCGAGGCCGTGGTGCGGGCGGCCGTCGGTCGGCGGGTCGTCCGCAGCAGCGGACTGCGCA
>JAKIXW010000527.1 GCA_022708865.1 Acidobacteriota bacterium | reverse complement strand
CCCGGGGGAGGGGGTCGCAGTCGGGGTCGGGGTCGCGGTCGGCGTGCCCGGGTCCGGGGTCGTCCAGGTGGATCCTCCGCCACCGCCGCCGCCACCACCACCGCCACCGCCGCCGCCGCTCGTCGGTGCCGGCGTTACCGGGGCAGGATGAACGGATACGTACCCGGTCTTCGTCGCGGTGTCCGTCCCGGCGGCGTTCTCCACGGTCAGGTTGACGGTATAGTTCCCGGCGGCGGTGTAGGTGTGCGAGGGATGGCGCTCGATCGATCGCCCCTGATCGCCGAAATCCCAGAGCCAGGCGGAGGGCTCCCCGGAAGAAATGTCGGTGAACGCAACCGTGAGGGGGGCCGTGCCGTTCAGGGGAGCGGCACTGAACCCCGCACCCGGCGGGCCAAAGGCGCGGATTTGCAGGGATTTCGTCGAACGATCGCCGCCGTCGGCGATCGTCAGGCTGACGGTGTAGTTACCGGGTTGTTCGAATACGTGGACCGGGGCCGGTACGGTCGACGCCCCCTTATCGCCGAAGTCCCACGACCACGACCGG
>JAKIXW010000526.1 GCA_022708865.1 Acidobacteriota bacterium | reverse complement strand
CCGATCCGGTCGGCACACTGCTCGGCGGGTTCGTGCCCGCAGTAGCGCGGTTGCACGAACTCGACCCGGTCACCACGGAGGTGGTCCGGTTGCGTGGGGCCGAGGCGCACAACTGCCGGCTGTGCAAATCGCTGCGGGAAGGCCACGCCCTGGATGCCGGCGGGTCGGAGGACCTGTACCGCCAGATCGCGGACTTCGAGTCCGCCGACGGACTGTCCGAGGCGCACAAGGCTGCGCTGCGCTATGTCGACGCGCTGATCTGGTCACCGTCGCGCATCGATGCCGCCGTCGCCGACGGGGTGCGTAGGCACTTCTCCGAGAGCCAGATGCTGGAGCTCACCCTCGACGTGATGCGCAACGCCGCCAACAAGATCGCGGTGTCCCTGGCCGCGGACGCGCCCCGGGTGGCCGAGGGCACGGAGCGCTACGAGGTCGACGAGCAGGGCCAGACGATATTCGCCTGAGCGGCGGTGTGCGACCATAGGGGCCGCGCACGTGCGCCGGGGGCGGTAGCTCAGTTGGTCAGAGCCGGGGACTCATAATCCCTTGGTCGCGGG
>JAKIXW010000525.1 GCA_022708865.1 Acidobacteriota bacterium | reverse complement strand
TTTATGATACTTACATTCCTCAATATTTTTTGAGTACCACAAAAGGAAATCGTCCATTTGCTCGATAAAATTGCCTCCTAAAGGCATAGTCTTCTTCCTAAATGGAATCACTGCAACAAAGTTCTCCTTCCCAAACACCTCATCCATGATCTCCCGCACATGGTGCACATTCTCATCGGAGATCTGCACGAACACGCTCCCGCTCTCGGTGAGCAGCTCTCGGGCGAGTAGCAACCTGTCCCGGAGATACGCAAGATAGGAGTGGAGTCCTACTTCCCAAGTATCCCGGAAGGCCTTTATCATTTCGGGCTCTTGAGTTAGGTCTATATCTTTATCTGTAGCTGCAACACTTTTCTTGTTTACAAACGGTTGGAAATTGCTCTTGTATTTGATTCCATAGGGCGGGTCGATATAGATCATCTGCACCTTCCCGGCCATCCCCTCCTTCTCCAGCAGGGAGTTCATGACGAGCAGGGAGTCGCCGGCGACGAGGCGGTTACTCCAGTTGTGTTTGTGGCGGTAGAACTCCACCGCCTCCCGCAGCGGTGGGTTCTCGCGC
>JAKIXW010000524.1:265-565 GCA_022708865.1 Acidobacteriota bacterium | reverse complement strand
TTCCCGGCCAACCTGCGCAAGCAGCTCAAGGGCGCGAACATGCCTGCCCCCAAGGCGATCCTGTCCGCTGCTGTCGAGTCCACGCAGGTTGACATCGACACCGCCTTCGAGATCGAGACGCAGTGGTTCGTCTCCCTCCTCACCGGCCAGGTGAGCAAGAACATGATCCAGGCCTTCTTCTTCGACCTGACCACCATCAACGGTGGGGGTTCACGCCCGGCCGGCATCCCGGCATACAAGGCTCAAAAGGTGGGTGTGCTGGGTGCCGGGATGATGGGCGCCGGCATCGCCTACGTGTGC
>JAKIXW010000524.1:0-242 GCA_022708865.1 Acidobacteriota bacterium | reverse complement strand
TACTCAGTCTCGTTGGTGGAGAAGGCAATTGGCCGTGGCCGCATGACTCAGGAGGCCGGTGACGCCCTGCTCGCCAAGATCACGCCGACGGCCTCGGTCGAGGACCTCGCGGGCGTGGACCTGATCATCGAAGCGGTCTTCGAGAACACCGAGCTGAAGCACAAGGTGTTCCAGGAGATCGAGGACGTCGTGGGTGCGGACACGGTGCTGGGGTCCAACACCTCGACGCTGCCGATCACCGG
>JAKIXW010000523.1:329-566 GCA_022708865.1 Acidobacteriota bacterium | reverse complement strand
GATGAAGAACTCCGACGGCATCCCCGAGCGCGGCGTCGTCATCAACCCCCACGTCGTCGCGGCCAAGCCGGCCCCGGGCGCCCCGGACAAGGATGAGGAGTCCGAGGGCTGCCTCTCGGTGCCCGGCGAGTCCTTCCCGCTGAAGCGGGGTGAGCGGGCGACCCTCACCGGCCAGGACCTCGAGGGCAACGAGCTCCACTACGAGGCCACCGGCTGGTTCGCGCGGATGTTCCAGCA
>JAKIXW010000523.1:0-275 GCA_022708865.1 Acidobacteriota bacterium | reverse complement strand
TGGGGCAAGCGGGCCCGCAAGGCGGTCAAGGCCAACGGCTGGGGCACCCCAGGTCTGAGCTGGATGCCGGGCAAGGATCGCGACCCCTTCGGGCATGATGACGCCACGCCAGAGGACGAGCTTGCCGACTGAGGGCCAGCCCAACCCAGAGGGGGCGCCAACTGAAGCATTGATCGTCGCCGTCGTCGGGGCCACCGCGACGGGCAAGTCCGAGCTCGCCCTCCGAGTCGCCGAAACCCTCGGCGGCGAGATCGTCAACGCCGACGCGATGCAGC
>JAKIXW010000522.1 GCA_022708865.1 Acidobacteriota bacterium | reverse complement strand
CGGAAGAATGAGCCCGGAATCCGCCCGACCGCGTACATCTTCTCCTCGACATCGACGGTCAGTGGGAAGAAGTCGATGGCCTCGCGTGGGGTCTTCTGTGCGGTGGTGGCTGACAGCAGCATGGTGTCGCCGTCCAGGTAGACAGCAGCAGAGCCATCGGCCTGCTGTGCCAGCACTCCGGCTTCGAAGCGGACGACATGCTTGCCGTAAGTGCCGTTGTCGATGATTGCCTCGGTGAACTTGAGGCGGACGCGTGTCCGCGGCTCCTGGGACAGAACCATTCCGTCCCGAGCCTGACGCTGGAGGTCCCTTTGGGTTCAGGCTTGGGTTGCCGGTCTTCGATCGAGATCATCGGGACGCCGGGGTTATCGCCCGACCGGCCCGCTGACCACTACCGAGGACCAACAAACCATGATTCTCCGCGCGCCAGGCACGCCCCGATTGGGCGTGTGGTTGTGAAGTTGTTACTCGCTCCCATAATGCCGGGGCGGACAACCGAATGCCTAACCCGCGGCAACCCCGATGCGAATCGGGAGGGATGTGGAAAGGGGAGCAGCCCAGACGGCTAC
>JAKIXW010000521.1 GCA_022708865.1 Acidobacteriota bacterium | reverse complement strand
ATAAGGTCCTGCACTGTTTTGGTCGCGCCGATGAGCACATCCGGGACGAACTTCACGCCCAGGTCTGAAAGCTGCTGCACCTCTTTACTCACAATTGCTTTGGGCAGGCGGAATTCCGGGATGCCGTAGCGCAGCACGCCGCCAAAATCATGAAAGGCTTCGAAAACCGTCACATCATGGCCGGCTTTGACCAGGTCCCCGGCGCAGCTCAGGCAGGCTGGCCCGCTGCCCACCAAAGCGACTTTATGCCCGCTGGGTTGAACTGCCGCGGACGCTTTCGGGACAGGGTGCGCGTCGAGGTAATCGGTGACATAGCGCTCCAGGGCGCCAATCGCGACCGGCTCGCCTTTTTTGTTGAGGATGCAAGCGCCTTCGCACTGCTCCGTTTGTGGGCACACCCGCCCACATACGCCGGGAAGGGAATTATCCTCTTTAATCAGAAGTCCGGCGGCGGCAATATCACCCGAAACGATGAGTTGGATGAAGTGAGGGATTTGCACGGAGACCGGGCAGCCGGCCACGCATTTGGGATTCTTACACTGCAGGCAGCGTTCAGCCTCTTTGCGGGCT
>JAKIXW010000520.1:283-571 GCA_022708865.1 Acidobacteriota bacterium | reverse complement strand
CGCGTCGCCCTGGCTGGAGTTGACGATGAGCTGGCCCTCGCCGAGAGCGACGCGGGTCAGCCCTCCGGGCAGCACCCACACGGACGACCCGTCGTTGACCGCGAAGGGACGCAGGTCGACGTGGCGAGGCGCCAACTGCCCTCCGACGAGCGTCGGCACCGTCGAGAGTTGCACGACGGGCTGGGCGATCCACCCGCGGGGGTTGGCCTGGATCCGGGCCCGAACGGCATCGAGCTGGGCGGTTGACGCCGCAGGGCCGATGACGATGCCCTTGCCGCCCGAGCCGTC
>JAKIXW010000520.1:0-254 GCA_022708865.1 Acidobacteriota bacterium | reverse complement strand
GGACCAACTCCGCGAGGCGGTCGAGGACCTCCGCCCGGTGCGCCGGGTCCTCGAGACGCCAGGTGTCGACGTTGGGCAGCACCGGCTCCTCACCCAGGTAGTAGCGGATGAGGTCAGGGACGTAGGTGTAGACGAGCTTGTCGTCGGCGACGCCGTTGCCCAGGGCGTTGGCCAGGGTGACGTTGCCCGCGCGGGCCGCGTTGACCAGCCCCGCGCAGCCCAGCAGCGAGTCGCCGCGGAAGTGCACCGGGTCG
>JAKIXW010000051.1 GCA_022708865.1 Acidobacteriota bacterium | reverse complement strand
GGTGAAGACGAACTTGCGTAAAGGTCCGACCGCCACTGCCTCCACGGCTATGTCCAGTACGCCGCGCAGTCCATCGACGTTGGTCCGGAACAGTGGACTCGGATCGCGCAACCACGCTCGGGTGTCGACGACGCAGTAGTAGACGACGTCACAGCCGTCCATCGCGGCGCGCACGGTGTCCAGGTCGAAGATGTCGCCCACGAACCGGGTCACGCCGAGATCGTCGATGCCGACGGTGTTGGCGTTCTCACGCACCATCACGCGGACATCGTCGCCGGCGGCCACCAGCTGCCGGGTCACCCGGCTGCCCAGGAAACCGTTGGCGCCCATCACCAGAACGGTGCTCATGCGACCGTGCCGCCGAACTTGGCCAACCACGCGGCGGCCTCCTCGTCGAGGGTGTCCAGTTCCTGCGCCTTCCGGCACCACTTGATCGAGGCCTGTACGAAGCGCAATGGGTTGTAGATGTCCTCCTGCTGCTTCCACTTGCCGTCCCCGGCGTAGGTGATGATCGAGATGTTGGTGGCGCTGATGGTCGTGCCGTCGCCGGGATCGCGCATCGGGTTGTCCAGTTCGCAGATGATCCGGCCGGTGGGTTCGTCGATGACGTGCCACAGCGACGGGAAGTGCGTCATGTGACTGCCGGGGAAGGTGCCCATGGTGCGCCGGATCCAGGTGCGGACCTCGTCGCGCCCATGCATGGTGCCGGCGGCGTGCTCGATGTAGCGCACATCATCGGTGTAGTGCTCGACCCAGGCGTCCCAGTCGTGCCGTCGGGCCGCGTCGTCCACGGTCCGTTCGAATTTCGCGAACGCGTCGGCCAGTTCGTCGCGGGTGAAGACTTTCGCCGTCGATTGAGCCACGCGAGCAACTAGAACACGTTCCAGTACGCCATGTCGAGCAATCCCCGCATCCAGTCAGCAGTCACTGCGACACCGCCCGAGAGGGTTCGCAGAGGACGCTGCCTCGACGCCCGGGCCGCTAGACGGTCTGGCGTTTGGGGAGCTTCCAGCCAGGGCGCGGATAGTGGCACGTATAGCCGCCCGGAAAGCGCTCCAGGTAATCCTGGTGCTCGGGTTCGGCATCCCAGAAATCACTCGCCGGGGTTACCTCGGTGACCACCTTGCCCGGCCATAGACCGGAGGCATCCACGTCGGCGATGGTGTCGAGCGCAACGCGCTTCTGGTCGTCGTCGAGGTAGAAGATCGCCGACCGGTAACTGGTGCCGACGTCGTTGCCCTGCCGGTTGGTGGTGCTGGGGTCATGGATCTGGAAGAAGAATTCGAGCAGGTCGCGGAAACCGGTCTGCGCCGGGTCGTAGGCGATCTCGATGGCTTCGGCATGCCCGGGGTGGTTGCGATACGTCGGGTGGTCGTTCCGGCCGCCGGTGTATCCGACGCGGGTGGCCACCACGCCCGGCTGCTTGCGGATCAGATCCTGCATGCCCCAGAAGCAGCCGCCGGCCAGTATCGCCCTCTGAATGTCACTCATCGGTCCTCCTGAACTCGAAGGGGTCAACCTCCAGACAAGCCCAGTTGTTCCGACCGCGCAACTAGCGGCGCCGGTACACCGTCATCCGGCCACCGCCCTTCGGGGTGAAGGCCACGCCACGCGAGTGCACCTTCTCGTCGCGTGCGGTGGTCTTCTCGATGGTGAACTGCCGCAGAACCGTTCGCAGCACGATGTCCATCTCCATGTTGGCGAATGCGGCTCCGACGCAGCGCCGGGTACCGCCACCGAACGGGACCCAGGCGAACACGTTGGGCCTGTTACCGACGAAGCGGGACGGGTCGAAGCGCTTGGGATCGGGAAACTCGTCGGTGTTGTTGTGCACCTGCGCCAGTGCGATGGTGATCGAATAGCCTTGCGGGATAACCCATTCGCCGAGCTGCACGCTGGGTGCGTAGACATGGCGGCCGGAGAAGTCGATGACGGTGCGGTTGCGCTGCACCTCCAGAATGGTGGCCTGGCGGTATTCGTTGTCGTCGGTGTCGGCTTCGGCGACCAGTCGGTCGAGCACGCCGGGATGCCGGGAGATCCGCTCGAACGCCCACGCCAGCGTCGAGGCGGTGGTCTCATGACCGGCGGCCAGCAGGGTCAGCAGCTCGTCGCGGATCTCGCCGCGGGACATCGGGGTGCCGTCCTCGTAGGTGCTGCGCAGCAGCAGCGACAGGATGTCGGTGCGCTCGGCGAGATTCGGGTCGGCCAGCGCCTGATCGATGAGTTGGTCGATGGCGGTGTCGTATTCGTGCCGGTAGGCGGCCAGCCGCCCCCACGGACTCCGGCGCCCGAGATCGCGGGTGGGCGAGGGCAGCACGGCCAGGCGCGACCCCAGGGTGACCCAGGGCGGGATGATCCGGCGCAGCGTCTCGAGTTGCGCGCCGTCGGCGCCGAAGATCGCGCGCAGGATGATGTTCAGCGTGATCCGCATCATCGGTTCGAGCGTCTCGAACGGGCGGCCCTCGGGCCATGACGCGATCTCCGCCAGCGTCTCCTCCTCGACGATGGATTCGTACTTCTTCATCGCCTTGCCGTGGAACGGCGGCGTCAGCAGCTTGCGGCGACGGCGGTGTTCGGCGCCCTCGAGGGCGAACACCGAACCGGGTCCGAACACCCGGGCCAGGCTGGGTTTGATGTTGCCGAGGTCCTCGGGGCTGGCTGTGAACACCTGCTTGGCCAGTGTCGGGTCGGTGACCACCACCATGTTCCCGAACAGCGGCACACTGATGGTGAACGCCTCCCCGTAGGCGGCGGTCATGCGGGTGACGAACTGCCGCCGGAAGAACGCGTAGCCGAGGCCCTGCACGATCCTGGGTAGCCTGGGCGGCGACGGCGGGATCCGGAACTCGACCGGCCCCGCGGTTGCCGGTGCGATGACGGATTCGGTCATTGAGACTGCCTCCCGTTTGTTCTGGTACCCCCGCGTACCACGCCGTTGTCGAGTACGGTACTCCGTGGTACCACGATTGGCAAGAACTTCGGGAGGACGGGCGTTTGACCACGGCATTGGGTGCTTCGGGCACCGCCCGTGAACAGGGTGGGGACGAACCGGCCGGCGACCCGTTCCGGGAACGGTTGCTGGACGGTCTGGCCGCCTCGATCGCCCAGCGGGGCTACCGGGAGACCACGGTCGCCGACATCGTGCGACACGCCAAGACCTCCAAGCGGACCTTCTACGCCCACTTCACCGGCAAGGACGCCGCGCTGCTCGAGCTGCTGGAAGCCGACAACGTCACGATGATCGCCGGAATCCGCGCCGCGGTGGACCCGGTCGCCGACTGGCGGGTGCAGGTGGAGCAGGCTGTCGAGGCCTACCTCACCGCCATCGGTGCCAACCCGGCGCTCACGCTGGCCTGGATCCGCGAATTCCCGGCCCTCGGGGAAGCGGTCCGGCCCGTCCAGCGACGCGGCATGAGCAACTTCACCGACATGCTGGTCGACATCACCTCCAGCCCCGGCTTCGCGCGCGCCGGCCTGCGCACGGTGTCCCGCCAGACGGCGCTGATCCTGCTCGGCGGCCTGCGTGAACTCACCGCTCACACCCTCGAGGACGGCGAGGACATCCGCGGTATCACCGACACCGCGGTGGCGGCCTGCCTCGGGCTGGTGACTGTCGAGTCGACGTAGCGCTGCGTCGGGCTGCGCGGCTACCGGGCTGTCGTCACCGAGTGTGAATCCTCTGCGGAATTCCGCCCGATTCTTCGCACAGGTTTCACACTCGACGAAGCGCTGCGGTATGCAGCGCGCAGGAGTGCGCCGGTCACAACATCTGGCTGGGTAGCACGAACGCCCACGGGCGCGGAAAGCCCACACCGACGAGCCGGCCGGCCCGGATGTCGGCTGCCTCCACCGTGCGAATCTCGCCGGAACTCGGTTCATAACAACGGAATCCGCTCGTGCCGGCCACGTCGATCACCAGAACCCAGTGCCGCGGCAGCCAACTGCCCACCAGCATCGCCACCGGATAGCCCAGCAGCACGGCCTCGCGAACATCGAGCAGCCGGTCGTGCCGCAAACGTGCCGCCCGCCACCGGTACGGAACGGCGCTGTGCCGCGACAAAGCGCGCCGAATACCCCACGGCGTGGTTCCCAGCGCCCGCGGCCACAGCCGGTTCAGCCCGCGGTGCAGCCGGCCCTGCTCATCGGCGAACCAGTTCGCATCGGTCAGGTCGCTCGCGTAATCGGGATCCAGCAGTGCCGCACCGATGATCGCCACCGACGGCCCGCAGGTGACGCCGTCGCGCTGACGCAGTCGGAGTCCTTCGATGCGCCGCTCGGGAATGCTCACCCGGCTGGCGGCGGGAAGCCGCCGGTGACCGGGGACGTCTGCGGAGATCCGTCGGCGCGAAACGTCGTCAGCACCATGTGGTGTCGCGGGCGGATGAAATCGAGCAGCTCGGTCTCGCCGACGCGGTCGGCGGTCGCGTACTTGCGCGCCATGTGGCCAAGGGTAGCCGGGCAGCCCAACCGGCGGGCTACTGTCGCTCCCATGCGACTCTCGACTCGAAATCAACTGAGCGGCGTCATCACCGAGGTCAGCCGCGGCGCGGTGAAGGTCGAGCTCGATGGCGGTGAGCAGGTCGCCACCGCGTCGATGACCAAGGATGCGGCCGGGGATCTCGGCCTGACCGTGGGCAAGCCGGCGACGGTCCTGGTGAAGTCCACCGAGGCCATGATCGGCGTCGACTGACCGATGGCCGCCACGATGCGCGCGCAGCGCCTCTACACCGATACGAAAACCATTGCGGTGGAAGATGTTCCGATTCCCGAACCCGGGCCGGGCGAGGTCCTGGTCAAGGTCGCGTTCTGTGGCATCTGCCATTCGGACCTGAGCCTGATCAACGGCACCTTCCCCGCCTTCCTGCCCGTGGTGACGCAGGGCCACGAGGCATCGGGCACGGTCGCAGCCCTCGGGCCGGGGGTCACCGGTTGGGCCGAGGGCGACCGGGTGACCGTCCCCGCCGGGCGCCCGTGCCTGGCATGCGTTGACTGCCTGCGCGGCAACTCGGCGGGGTGTCAGCGGGTCCGACTGATGGCGTTCGCCTACGACGGCGCCTGGGCGGAGTACACCGTCGCCCTGGCCGGCGGCCTGACCCGCGTCCCGGACAACGTGTCCCTCGAACAGGCCGCCATCCTGGCCGACGCGGTATCCACCCCGTACGGCGCCGTCGTGCACACCGGCAAGGTGGCCATCGGCGAATCCGTCGGCGTGTGGGGCGTCGGCGGCGTCGGCACCCACATCGTGCAGCTGGCCCGCCTGGTCGGGGCCGCCCCGATCATCGCGGTCGACCTGAACCCGGCGGTCCGCGAGCGGGCACTGGCGTTGGGGGCCGATTACGCGTTCGACTCCCGCGACGACGGGTTGCCGGACGCCATCCGGGAGATCACCGGTGGCCGGGGCCTCGATGTCGCGTTCGACGCCGTCGGCCTGAAGGTGACCTTCGAGCAGGCGCTAGACCAACTCGCCACGGGTGGCCGGCTGGTATGCGTCGGGCTCAGCGACCAGGAACCGAGCATCGGCTCCACCACCACCGTCGGCCTCACCCAACGGCAGGTGCTCGGGCACCTGGGATATGAGAACGCCGACATCGGCACCCTGGCGATGCTCGTATCCCGCGGCCGACTCGACCTGTCCCGGTCGATCAGCGCCGTGATCGGCCTCGAGGACATCGAGCGCGGCATCGAGATGCTGGAGAAGCAGGAGGGCAATCCCATCCGGATCCTGGTTCAGCCCTGAGCTTTACGGCTCTTCGGCGGAGCGGGCGATCACGTGTCCCCCGGCGTCCGGCGGCAGCCGCAGGGTTTCGATCAGGGTCAACGCCACCCAGCCACTCACCGGGATCAGCAGGAGGCCGGGCCGGCGGACGGGTGCTGGGACATCCCGGTCGACCTAGACCTGATCCGATCCGAGTGTGATCTCGTCGGGATCCTGCGTCACCACGCGTGCCGACGGGGTAATGGATACGTTGGCGATGCGGACCTTGGGAGGCGCAGTGACGGAGAACACGACGGAGCCGACGGCACCCGCGGTGGAGGTATGGCCGGGCAAGGCCTACCCGCTGGGGGCCACCTACGACGGTTCGGGAACCAACTTCGCCGTGTTCAGCGAGGTGGCCGATCAGGTCGAACTGTGCCTCTTCGACGCGGCCGGAACGGAGCGCCGGATCACCCTGCCCGAGGTGGACGGCTTCGTCTGGCACACCTTCCTGCCCGGGATCGAGCCGGGCCAGCGGTACGGCTACCGCATCCACGGCCCGCACGATCCAACCCACGGGTTGCGCTGCAATCCCAACAAGCTGCTGCTCGACCCGTACTCGAAGGCGATCGACGGCGTCTTCGATTGGAACCAGTCGCTGTTCGGCTACAACTTCGGCGACGCCGACAGCCGCAACGACGATGACTCCGCGGCGGGCATGCCCCGGTCGGTGGTGATCAACCCGTTCTTCGACTGGGGCGTCGACCGGCCACCGCAACGCGAATACGCCGACAGCATCATCTACGAGGCCCACGTCAAGGGGCTCACCGAGACCCATCCGGACATCCCCGAACAACTCCGGGGCACCTATGCGGGCATCGCACATCCGGCGATCATCGAACACCTGAAGTCATTGGGCGTCACGGCGATCGAACTGATGCCGGTGCACCACTTCGCCAACGACTCGACCCTGATGGACAAGGGGTTGTCGAACTACTGGGGCTACAACACGATCGGCTTCTTCGCGCCCGACGCCAAGTACACCTCGAGTTCGACCCCCGGTGGTCAGGTGCAGGAATTCAAGGCGATGGTTCGCGCCCTGCACGAAGCCGACATCGAGGTGATCCTCGACGTCGTCTACAACCACACCGCCGAGGGCAACCACCTGGGCCCGACGCTCTCCATGCGGGGCATCGACAACCCCGCGTACTACCGGCTGGTCGACGACGACAAGCGCTATTACATGGACTACACCGGAACCGGCAACAGCCTGAACGTCGGCAATCCGCACTCACTGCAGCTGATCATGGACTCGTTGCGGTACTGGGTCACCGAGATGCACGTCGACGGCTTCCGGTTCGACCTGGCGGCGACGCTGGCCCGCGAGTTCTACGACGTCGACCGACTCAGCGCGTTCTTCGAACTGGTGCAACAGGATCCGACGGTCAGTCAGGTCAAGCTGATCGCCGAGCCGTGGGACGTCGGGCCCGGCGGCTATCAGGTCGGCAACTTCCCGCCGCAGTGGACGGAGTGGAACGGCAAGTACCGGGACACCATGCGCGACTACTGGCGCGGCGAGGACGCCACCCTCGGTGAGTTCGCCTCCCGCCTGACGGGTTCGGCCGATCTCTACGAGCACACCGCCCGCCGGCCGGTCGCCTCGATCAACTTCGTCACCGCCCACGACGGCTTCACGCTGCGAGACCTGTTGTCCTACAACGACAAACACAACGACGCCAACGGTGAGGGCAACAACGACGGCGAGAGTCACAACCGGTCGTGGAATTGCGGCACGGAGGGGCCGACCGACGATCCAGCGATCACCGCGCTGCGCGCCCGGCAGCAACGTAACTTCGTGGCCACTCTGCTTCTTTCGCAGGGGGTTCCGATGCTCAGTCACGGCGACGAACTGGGCCGCACACAGAGCGGAAACAACAACGGCTACTGCCAGGACAACGCGATCACCTGGGTGGACTGGGCCCACATCGACGACGAACTACTGACGTTCGTCCGCCGGGTCGCCGCGCTGCGCGGCGAGCACCCCGTGTTCCGGCGGCGCCGGTTCTTCACCGGACACCCCGTGCGCCAGATCGGCAGCACCGGCCTGCCGGACATCTCGTGGTTCCGGCCGGACGGTTCCGAGATGACCGAGGCCGACTGGGACACCGCGTTCGACAAGTCGATCGCGGTCTACCTCAACGGTCAGGGCATCCCCGATCTGGATCCGCGCGGGCACCGGGTCACCGACGACTCATTCCTGATCTGTTTCAATGCGCACTTCGAGCCGATCCAATTCACCTTGCCGCCAGCCGATTTCGGCACGCAGTGGAAGACCGTCGTGGACACTGCCGCCACCGCCCCCGCCAACCCACCGAACGGCGAGCCGCCGCTGTTCCCGCCGGGCGGTAGCGGCCCGGTACAGGCGCGATCGCTGGTGGTCCTGCAGGCCGTCAGCGGCTAGCAGGTGTCCCCGCCACCTCAGACCGATACCGCCGCCGGTGCCGGGCTGCCCGCCCGCGAGATCCGCACCAGTGTCCCCGTGCTGTAGGTCAGTTGGTAGATCCCGCCGTCGGTTCCCGGACCTTGGGCCAGCACGACGGTGGTGCCGGCTTTCAGGTCGAAATCCTGCGGGCCACTGCACGTCGTGTACGCCGGGTTGCAGGTCAGCACCTTGATCCAGCCCTGGACATAGTCGGCGATGAACACCTTGTTCTGATACTCCGGGAATAGCGTCCCGCCATAGGTGAACACCGATGAGATGGCCGAGCCGGTGCCGCGGGGGTAGGTGTAGATGGGATCGATCAGCCCTGTGCAACTGGTGGTGCAGAGACCTTCGGCGCCCGGCCAGCCGTAGTTCCCGCCGGCCGTGACGTTGTTGAGTTCGTCGAACGCCTGGTTACCCACGTCGGCGACGAGCAGCTGGCCGGTCGGGGTGAAATTCAACCGGAACGGATTGCGCAGGCCGTAGGCGTAGATCTGTGGCAACGACCCGGCCGGCAACACGGGGTTGTCCGACGGTGTGCTGCCGTCGGACTTGAATCGCAGGATCTTGCCGTACATGTTCGTCAGATCCTGCGCGTTCGCCCCGACCTGATTGTCGCCCTTGCCCCAGTAGAGCTTTCCGTCCGGGCCGAAAGCCAATCCACCGCCGTGGTGGTAGTTGGCCACCGTGTCCGGTGACTCCATGAACACGACCTCGGTGCCCAGCGCGGCCGAATTGCCGACCACGGTGAATTGCGACAGCCGATCCTTGATCGCCGCGGTGGTGTAGGCCACGTAGATGCGGCCGGTCGTGGCGAACTGCGGATCTACCGCCAGACCGCTGACACCCCGCTCACCGACCGTGTTCACCGACAGCGTGAGCAGGGGCTGCGCCAGCACTGTGCCGTTCTTGTCGACAACCTTGATCGCTCCGCCCTTCTCGGCGACCAGCATCCGGCCGTCCGGCAGGAAGCGGAAGTCCACCGGTGAGTTCAGCCCGGAGGCGACCACCGTGCGTTGCACACCGATGAACACGGTCTGGGTCTTGTAATGCCCACTGAGGCCGAAGATCCCGAACGTGAACAGGTCGATCAACCCGAGGAAGCCGTGGATGTGGAAATCGCTGCTGGCATCGCTGACGGTGACGTCGAACTTGTCCTGTCCGGCGTAGTTCGCGCCCGGGGCGTAGTCGAAGGTGCCGTTGGAATTGACCACAACGGTCCCGAACGCGGGCTTGGTCGCGGAGTAGGTCAACGTGGTCGAGTCGATGTCGGCGGGGTGCAGATTGCCCACGATGTGACCGTTGACGACGGTGTTCTCCGACGCGTTGTACGACAGGGTCGGCGTCTGGTTGTCGAAGAACGGATTCGGGTTCACGACTGTGGCGGCTGCCGTTGGCGCGGCGCTCGCGGTGTCGGTCGGGGCGACGAGGCCGGCTGGGTGCTTGTCCGTTCGCGCGACGACATCCTGGACCGTGTCGGGCGCCGCGTCGGCCCCGTCGGCCGCGCCATCGGCGTCCGTTTGACCGGCCGACTCGTCGACGTCTACGTCCGGCGTCGCTCCGGTGGCGTCCGACCCGTCTGATCCGTCCGATCCGTTCGTGGCGGTGGATTCCGCCGCGGCCTCCGTACCCGAATCCGACTGCGCCTCCGCGTCCGCGTCGGTGCTGGACTCGGACTCCGCGGTCGTCTTGGCCGGTCCGGGGGAACCGTTGGAGTGCTGGGCCGCCGCCTCCGAGCCGCCGGACGCTGAATCAGTGCCGTCGGCCCACGCCGTCGCGGCGCCCGCCAGTATCGCGGTACCGACCCCCAGGGCGAAGGCCAGTCCACCGACCCGGCCGATATAGCGGGCGTGCCGACCCATCGGCCGCGCGGTCCGTGTGATGGCTGGAAAATCGTTCATGTCGACCCTCACGAACGGGGGGCGCTGCCGCCCGACGGCAGCTGTGTCGCTGATTGGCCACAGCTGCCATACAGCTAACTCCGAATGCTTGCCCAGCGGGGCGTTTTCCACCACGCCGACACGGACGTTTCGGTGAACTTTTCCGAGTAGCACACACCAATTCTTCGATCTGGGCATCCTGACGGCATGACCACGTCACGCAAAACCCTCTGCGCCGTCTACGCCGTCATCGCACTGTCCGCGCTCGTCGCCACCTGGAGCCAGAACGTCGCCTACTTCGGCGGCGGTCACGGCATGTCTGGGTTCCTGGATTTCTGGAAGGACACCCGGGCCAACCCGGCAACACAGTCGATCACCGTCGACATCGCACTGTTCATGTTGGCGGCAGTGGTGTTCATGGTCCTCGACTCGCGGCGACTGGGGATTCCCTACGTCTGGCTGTACGTCCTCGGCGCGGCGCTGATCGCCATCAGCGTGACCTTCCCGCTGTACCTGATCGCCCGGGAGCGCCGGCTGGCCGCGACCGGTGACGACCTCCCCCGGCTACCGGCGGCCGACAAGGTCGGGCTGGCGGTGGTCGCCGCTGGGATCGCGGCGTTCACCGTGTGGGTGGACATGGGATGACGCGGCACAGTCGGTAGACAGATCCGGAGATCTGTTCACACACGGTGCCGGATCGGCTAGCCTTCACCGGATGCGCAACCCGCACTCCGGGACCCCGTTCACCACCTCCGACGACGAGATCGCGGCCGCACTGCAGGATGTCTCGATCCCCGCACTGCTGCTGTCCTGCCTGCACATGACCGGCGACGTGAGCCTGCTCGACGGACCGCTGCGCCCCGCGGGCCTGTTCCTCAACGAGGTCCAGGGCTACATGTCCGAGGAGGACAAGGCCGCCGCCCGAGCGCTGGCGCTGGACGTGATCCGCGACTACCGCGACCGCGGCTGTCCCGAACCCGCGCCCGTGGACGCCGCGCAACTGAAGCGGATGATGGACTGGCTGGTGTGCGAGGACGTTCCCACCGAGTACGTGCCGATGCTGCTCGAGGAGATGGAACTCACCGGCCATGACGAACGTGGCACCGAGTTCGCGTCCACCGCCGCAGCCCGCGCCGACTTCCCGGTCGTGGTCATCGGTTGCGGGATGTCCGGACTGCTGGCCGCAATCCGGTTACAGGAGGCCGGAATCCCGTACACCGTGCTGGAGAAGAACGCCGGCGTGGGCGGAACCTGGTGGGAGAACACCTATCCCGGCGCCCGCGTCGATGTCGGCAACCACTTCTACTGCTACAGCTTCGAACCCGAGGCTCAGTGGACCGAGTTCTTCGCACGGCAACCCGAACTGCAGTCCTACTTCCAGAACGTGATGGAACGCCGCGGGATCGACGAGCACGTGCGGTTCAACACCCGGGTGACCACCGCCACCTGGAACGACGACGACGCGACATGGTCGGTGGAGGTCGAGTCGGCCGACGCCGTCACCGAGACGCTGACGGCCCGCGCGGTGATCGGCGCGGTGGGCCAGCTCAACACGCCGCTCATCCCGGAATTCGAAGGCGCGCAGTCATTTTCCGGGCCGGCGTTCCACAGCGCGCGCTGGGACCACGACGTGCCATTGACCGGCAAGCACGTCGCGATGATCGGCGCCGGCGCATCGGGCTTCCAGATCGCGCCGGCGATCGCCGAGGATGTCAAGAGCCTGACGATCTTCCAGCGCACCGCACAGTGGATGTTTCCCAACCCGAACTACCACGAACCGGTCGGCGACGGCGTGCGGTGGGCGCTCGAGCACCTGCCGTTCTATGCCCGCTGGTACCGGTTCCTGTTGTTCTGGCCCGGCTGCGACAAGGGTCTGGCGGCCGCCATCGTCGACCCCGACTGGCCGGATCAGCAGAGCGCCGTCAGTCAGGCCAACGACCTGGCCCGGATGATGTTCACCCAGTGGATCGAGAGCCAGGTACCTGATGATCCGACGTTGCTGGACAAGGTCATCCCGGACTACCCGGCCACCGGAAAGCGCACCCTGCAGGACAACGGCAGCTGGCTGCAGACCCTGACCCGCGATAACGTCGACCTCGTCCGCACGCCCATCGACCACATCGAATCCGACGCGGTGATCACCGCCGACGGCGTGCGCCACCAAGCTGATGTCCTGGTCTACGCCACCGGCTTCCGGGTCAACGACATGGTGTCATCGCTGAAGGTGTTCGGCCGCAACGGAATCAACCTGCACGAGCAGTGGGGTAACCGACCCGCCGCATATCTGGGAATCACCGTGCCCAACTTCCCCAACTTCTTCCTGCTCTACGGTCCGGGCACCAACCTCGCCAGCGGCGGCAGCCTGATCTTCCACTCCGAGTGCGAAGTTCGCTACATCATGGGCTGCCTCGATGCGCTGATCGCCGCCGACAAGGCCGCCATGGAGCCCCGCCAGGACCGCTATGACGACTGGTACCGGCGCTGCCAGGCCGAGCTGAGCACGACGGTGTGGGCGCACCCCAGTATCAAGCACAGCTTCTACAAGAACGCCGATGGCCTGGTGCACTCGCTGAGCCCGTGGCGCCTCGTCGACTACTGGGCCTGGACGCGAACCCCTGACCCCGGCGATTTCGTTTTCGCCGGAGCTCGCTCTCGCGGAACCACACCGCTCGCCGAACCCGGCGGTTCGGCTGAAGGAGATTCATGCGCACAGTCGTGATCGACGGACCGGGCCAGGTCCGGGTCGACACCCGCCCGGACCCGGCCCTGCCCGGACCCGACGGGGCGATCGTCGCCGTCAGCCATACCGCGATCTGCGGATCCGATCTGCACTTCTGGGACGGTGACTATCCGCTCATCGAGCCGGTGGCCCTGGGCCACGAGGCGGTAGGAACGGTCGCCGAGGTCGGCCCCGACGTCCGCAACGTGAAAGTCGGTGACCTGGTAATGGTTTCATCGGTCGCCGGCTGCGGGCACTGTGCCGGTTGCGCCACCCGCGATCCGGTGACCTGCGTGTCGGGTCCGCAGATCTTCGGCGCCGGCATCCTGGGCGGCGCCCAATCCGATCTGCTTGCCGTGCCCGCCGCGGACTTCCAGCTGCTGCCGATCCCCGATGGCATCGACACCGAAGAGGCGCTGCTGCTCACCGACAACCTGGCCACCGGCTGGGCGGGCGCCCAACGCGCCGACGTTCCTCCCGGCGGGACCGTGGTGGTCTACGGCCTGGGCGCCGTCGGATTGTGCGCCCTGCGCAGCGCCATCGTGCAGGGCGCCGGGCAGATCTTCGCGGTCGATCCCGTGGAGGGCCGGCGCGACCGCGCGGCACTGTGGGGCGCCACACCACTTGCGCCGCCCGCTCTCGGGGCGGTGCTGGAGGCCACCGGCGGTCGCGGAGCGGCCTCCGTCATCGACGCCGTCGCCAGCGACGCCACCCTGACCGAAGCGCTGACGGTCGTCCGCCCGGGCGGCACGGTATCGGTGATCGGCGTCCATGACCTCAACCCGTTCCCGTTCCCCGCCACGATGAGCCTGGTCCGCAGTGTGTCCATGCGGCTCACCACCGCGCCGGTCCAACGGACCTGGCCGCAGCTGATCCCGCTGATCCAGTCGGGCCGGTTGGACACCAGCGGCATCTTCACCGATTCGATGCCGCTCGCCGATGCGCCTGCCGCCTACGCCAAGGTGGCATCCCGGTCGGCGGACTGCGTGAAGATCGCCCTGCAGGTATGAGTCTGGCCGCCTCGGCAATGACCTGGCTGCCAGGCGACCGCCGGTTCGTCCAGGCCGCGCTGCCAGGCTTGGGTGCCACGGTGCTCGGTACATAGACTGCCCTGATGGTCGCAGGCGAATGGTTGCCTATCGTGCCGGCCGCAACGGTCGGGGCGCCACGCTTCGCCGACGGTGTCGTCGGCCGCCCCACGCTGGTGTCACGGCTACTCGGCGCGCGAAACGGTGACCTGGTCACCATCACCGCGCCCGCCGGCTACGGCAAGACCAACGTCGCGACGCAGTGGGTGGCCGCTGATCCGCGGCCGTTCGCGTGGGCCCGCATCGACCATCTCGACGATGACCCCGCGCACCTGCTACTGCACATCGCCACCGCCGTGGTCGCGGTCTGCTGCGTGGATCCGGAGCTACTGCGCCATCTGCGTGGACCGGGGCACCCGGTCCTCACCTATTCACTGCCCGCCCTGATCGGCGCCCTGGAAGAACACGGGCCGATGGTGGTGCTGCTCGACGACCTGCACGAGCTCAGCTCCACCGACGCCGTCGACACGTTGCAGGCCTTCGTCGATGTCGCGCCGTCGACCGTGACGGTCGCCGCGGTGGGCCGCGGTCCGCTGCCGCTGGATCTGGCGCGGCGCCGACTGCATCGAACAGTCGTCGAACTGGACACCGACGATCTGCGATTCTCCCGCGCCGAGGCGGCGGCCGCCATCGAGTCCGTCGATGCGACGCTCACCTCGGAGGCCACCTCGTCGATCGTCGAGCGGTGCGAGGGCTGGCCGGCCGGTGTCGTGCTGGCGGCGATGGCCGTTCGCGGCGGCACCCACGCCGACAACTTCACCGGCAGCAGCGGTCTCATCGCGGACTACCTGATCGAAGAGGTGCTGTCCGCGCTGGACGACGATACGACGACCTTCCTGCTCGAATCAGCCGTCCCAGACCGCTTCAGCGCCCAGTCGCTCGATATCGTTCTGCAGCGCCAAGATTCGGCAAGAGTACTCGAGTCCCTCGCACGGTCTGGCGAGCTGTTCTTGACCTCGCTCGACGCCGAACGCGTGTGGTACCGCCATCACCCGCTGTTCCGGGACCTGCTGCTCGCCAGACTGCGGGCCGCGGCGCCGGTCAGGTTGCGCGACATCGCCTCTCGCGCAGCCGATCTGTGCAGTGCCGCCGGCGATATCGACGGCGCTGTGGTGCAAGCACTCATGGCACAGGACCGCGCCAAGGCTGCTGCACTGGTCGGGCGTGAGGCGGTGCAGTTGGGCTTCGATGGCAGGGCAGCTGTACTGGCGCGCCGCGTCGGGCTGCTCGACGAGCTGACAATCGCGGAGTTTCCCGATGCCGCCATCGCCTGCGCCTGGCTGGGCGTCACGATGGGTGACGCCGAGCTGATCCAGCGATCACTCTTGCAGGCCGGCGCCGGCGATCACGGACAACCACTCGCCGACGGTACCCCGTCGGCGAAAGTTGCTGTAGCACTGGTGAGTTCACTAGTCGGCGTGAAAGGTGTGCAAGATGTGGTCCGGCAGGCCGAGATCGTCCGCAGCGCCGGCGATCACCTGACCAATCGCTGGTGGGGCGCGGCCACCGTCATGAAGGGTGCCGCCGAGGCCATGATCGGGAACAATGCGGCCGCCCGCACACTGCTCGAATCGGCGTTGCCGGTCATCGGTGACCTGCCGGGGTTCCACGCCGCGGCACTCGCCCATCTCGCCCTGCTCGACCTGGACGACGGCGACGACGCGGCGGGTGCGGCCTGCAGTGCTCAGGCACGCGCCATCACCGACGAGCACGATCTGCGCGACCTCGTCCCAATGGTCGTCGTATACGCCGTCAGCGCAGTAACCTCGGCACGCATCGGTGACGACACGGCTGCCCGTGCTGCGGTCGCCGATTCCGAGCGACTCCTGGGTCGCCTCGGCAGCCTGGCCGCCCGCACCGCGCTATTGGGACACAGCCTGCTCGCGTGGACCGCCACCCTGCTCGCGGACACGGACCTGCTGACCAGACATCTCGAGGCGGCCGAGCGGGTCCGCCGGCGCGAGCCGGACGCGACGGCGCTGTCACGCCGGGTGGACCGGGTGCGGGCGCTATCGATGGGCGGCGATCGTCGGCCGCTCACGGCGGCCGAACTACGCCTGCTGCCCCACCTCTCCAGCCACCTCTCCCTGCGACAGATCTCGGAGAATCTGCGCATCGGCAGGGAGACGGCGAAGTCCCAATCGGCCTCGATCTACCGCAAGCTCGGGGTGTCCTCCCGGTCCGCAGCGGTCACGGAGGCCGAGCGCATCGGCCTGCTGCCGACCTAGCGGCTCGGGCGCATCGTCACCAGGTTGCTCCACAGTCGGCGCAGGCTTTCCGTTCCGCCGAACAGCGTCGTGAAGTGCGTCGAGTCGATGAGGACCACATCGCCGGCGCGAGCACCGGCCGGGGGCATCCAGATGACCGCGTTGAATTCGGTATTGCCCGCCGCGGTGAACGGATGCGGCCGGTCGGGATCCACCCGCTGACGACCGAGCACGCGCAGCCCGTCCCCCGCGGGGGCGGTCAGCTCGTAGTGCGGCAGATGCTGGTGAAAGCTCAGCGTCGGCACGTCGGTCAGCAGACCGATGTCGTCGAGATCCGGCGAAACCGTTAGTGGTGCAATCTCTTTCGTTCCCGAGATCACGGCGGGCCGAAGCCCCCACGTGTTGTGCACCGGAACGTCGAGACCGCGCATGAGGCCGCGGGTGTACTCGCTGAACCGCTGCTGCCGGGGCACCAGACGGTCGCCGTGGTGCTCGTATTCCATCTGTCGCTGCTGGTAGTCGTCGGTGAAGCCGACGTCGTGGTGCGGTGCGAGCAGCAGACAGGTGCCCTCGCGCTGCAGCCACTCCTCGATGGCCTCCACTTCGGCGGCATCCGGCTCCAGACCGCCCAGCAGGTGGTCGAGCCCGAAGACCATCAGGGTGTCGGTATCGGCAAGAATCCGCTCGTCGATCGGCTGGTGGTAGCCGGCCTGGTCGACCCGCTGGAACACCGCGACGGGGTGGCCCGTCAGGTCACCGGCCAGCTGCTGGAAATTCAGCGTCGATCGGTGGAAGAGCTCCAGGGTGCCGGCGATGCCCTGCAGGAAGTTCGCGGCGCTGTACTCGGGCGTCTCGTAGGCGGGCCAGACGACGTTGCGCACCTCGGTGATCGTGGAGAACCGGTTCTCCATCGCAGCCGGATCACGTTGGGCTTCCCAGGGATAACTCCACGTCCAGTAAATGCTGACCCGGCGCCGGCCGTCGCGCGGCCGGGCGGTGTGCCATTGGTTGTAGGTGCGGGCCGGGGTGGTGTTCACGTCACTCCTGTTCTGCCGATGCGGCCAGGTGACGCAATGCGCTCAATCCGGGGAGGAAGAAGTAGGCGCCGCCGCGCAGGGTGGTGAATGCGGGAATTCCCTTGTGCACCTTACGGATCGGTCGCTTGGGAACGGTGAAGTCCAGTTCGCCGTCCTGGGTGCCGCAGATGGGATCGCGTTCGTTGCCCAGTTCGTGGAATGCCTTGTCGTTGATCCATACGTTCTGCGCGAACTCGAACTGACGCACGAGGTCCGCGCAGATGATGAAGGCGGCGATCCCGCGGTCGACCCCGTCCTCTGCCGCGCCGTCGGGCAGCGCCGGGCCGTAGGTCGCGCCGCGCCGGATCATCCGCCTGCGGTTCATGTTGTGCGCCGTGTCGCGCGGGTTGAGCCGACGAGCATGCGAACCGAGTGGGCAGGCATAGCCGAACGGATCCATCTCCTTGTAGTTGAAGTCGTTGTTGCGCAACGGATCTGCGCCCAGATCCGGATCGTCGACGTCGGGGGCCAGCACCAGCGGCGCTCCGCTGCGCCACCGGCCCATGAATTTGGCGGCCAGGAGTTCCTGTTCCTGCGGCGTGCCCGCGTGATCGGCGAGATACTCCCGGAACCTGCCGACATGCTCTTCCAACCGTCGATAGGCCATGAAGCTGCCGTTGCGGCTGAGCACGTCCGGGATCCCGGCGCCGGCTGCCGCGCCGACTTCGTCCGGATACCCCAGGATGAACTCGCCAGGCTGCAGTGGTGCTCCGGATCCCGGGGTAGGTGCCTCACCCGACCCCTCGATGACAGGTTGCGACAACCGATCACGGAAT
>JAKIXW010000519.1:297-573 GCA_022708865.1 Acidobacteriota bacterium | reverse complement strand
GGATGAGGCCGTGCGCCTCACCCCGCCGCGCCGCCCGACCCTCGAACAGGCCATCGCCTACATCGAGGAGGACGAACTGGTCGAGGTGACGCCGAAGTCCATCCGCCTGCGCAAGCGGGTCCTGAACCCCTCCTTCCGCAAGAAGCGCGTCAAGGAAGAGTAGCGGCGTCCGCCGGGACTCAGTCCTCGGCGATGCGGCTGTGGGCGCGGGTGTCGCGCATCAGCGCGTAGACGGCCAGCGAGCCCGCGATCACCACGGTGACGTAGGTGAAGAAC
>JAKIXW010000519.1:0-230 GCA_022708865.1 Acidobacteriota bacterium | reverse complement strand
GCGAGCGCCACGAACTCGGCCGTGCCGCCGAACAGGGCGTTGGCCAGGGCGAACGGTAGGGCCACGCCCAGGGCCCGGACCTCGGTCGGGAACAGCTCGGCCTTCACCACCGCGTTTACCGACGAATAGCCCGCCACCACCACCAGCGACGCGGTCACCAGGCCGAAGGCGGCCAGCGGATCCTGGGTGCGCGCCAGCGTCGACAGCATGGGCCAGGTCAGGGTTGCGCC
>JAKIXW010000518.1 GCA_022708865.1 Acidobacteriota bacterium | reverse complement strand
CCAGCTCACCAACGACATCTGCGACGAGATCTCCGAGTCCGGCCACATCGACTTCGTGGAGCAGTTCGCCATCCACGTGCCGCTGATCATCATCTGCGAGCTCATGGGCCTGAACCCCGAGCAGCGCATGAAGATGTACCGCTGGTCCGACGACATGATGGCGGGCGACGGTCACGTGGAGGCCGACGACCCGGTGCTGCACGCCGCCGCCGAGGCCTTCGGCGAGTTCGCCATGATGTGCCTCGAGCTCATCGCCGAGCGCCGGTCCGACCCCAAGGACGACCTCATCTCCGTGCTCACCCAGGCGTTCGACGACGGCGCCCTGGCCAAGGAGCACAAGGCGTACCAGGGCGTCGAGGAGGGCGAGCTCGAGAAGATGCGCGAGGTGCGCGGCAGCCTCAACGACGACGAGCTCCTGGCCTTCCTCGCCGTGCTGCTGGTGGCCGGCAACGAGACCACCCGCAACGCCATCTCCGGCGGCATGTGGGCCCTCAGCGAGTTCCCGGAGCAGAAGCAGCTGCTGCTCGACAACCTCGACATCGACGACTTCGTCGACAAGGCGGTCGACGAGCTC
>JAKIXW010000517.1 GCA_022708865.1 Acidobacteriota bacterium | reverse complement strand
TCCATCAGCAACTCGAGGTTGCTTCCGTCGACAACGAAGTCGACGCACCTCGCGTGCAGGGTGTCCGACACCGCAGTCAACGGCAGCAGCGCCGCCTCGACGAGCCCTCGCACTTTGCCGCCTCCGGTGCCGAACCCAGCGCCCACTGCCTTCTTGATCCTGTCGAACGCCACGCCCAGGACACCTCCCGTTGGCGGCCCAAGGCGTGACCACCCCTGGCCAGGTCTGCGACCCGGTCCATGGCGTCGCAAGGGAAGTATGGAACAACGCGAACAGGCCGTGCATATCGGGCACTCAGATCGTCCGGGTTTCCGGGGACGTGGCCAAAGCCGGCGGATGAAGTCGCCCATGAAGTCGCCTCCGCTGTCGTTGGGACAGCAGTGGAGGCGACTTCATCGGCGACTTCATCCGCCGGACTTTGCCACGTTCCCCGGGAACTCATCAGTCCCCTGCCAGGTCTCAGGCGACAGTGACGGGGCGCAGGCGCCGGACGGTCCAGGTGCGCTGGCGGTGGGCGGCATACATGGTCACCAGGAGCGACCCCACCATGGTGAGGACGAGGGCGGTGATGTCC
>JAKIXW010000516.1:315-578 GCA_022708865.1 Acidobacteriota bacterium | reverse complement strand
CCGCCACGAGCGCGAAACCCGTGGCGACCAGGCCCAGCGGTGCGAGACCACTGGCGAAACCGAGGACGCCGACAACGGCGAAGGCGAACCCGACGAGCTGCGCGAACTTCAGCGGTGCCACCGGTTCACGGTCGGTGGCAGGAGCCAGCCTGGGGGCGATCAGTGCGGCGAACACCCGGCCGTACGGATGCCGGCGCGGACCCGACACCGCGCCGATCGCGAAGACGACGGCCTGCGCACCGAGCAGCACGGCTGCTGCCGCC
>JAKIXW010000516.1:0-250 GCA_022708865.1 Acidobacteriota bacterium | reverse complement strand
TGCTCTGTGTGATGTTCGACATGGTCGTGCTCCTGTTGTTTCGGTACGGCTGGACGCGGCGGACCCAGATGGGGCCGGTCGCAGAGTGGCGGCGCGAAAAGCAGGCGCGGCGACTCAGCAGCTACAACAACAACAGCAACAACCCGCAACGCGGCACAGATCGACTGCGCGGCGCTTGGTGAGCAGAAGCTCAAGGCGGGCTGGCACGGCTGACAGCTTACCCAGAGAACCGGTGATCAAGCCAACAGTG
>JAKIXW010000515.1:345-578 GCA_022708865.1 Acidobacteriota bacterium | reverse complement strand
AGCGAGGTGGACGCCGACGGCAAGCCGGTCTACAAGATCGTGAACGACCCCCGCATCACCCGGCTCGGCCGCTTCATCCGCAAGACCAGCATCGACGAGCTGCCGCAGTTCATCAACGTGCTCCGCGGCGACATGAGCCTCGTCGGCCCGCGCCCGCCCATCCAGTACGAGGTGGACGCCTACAAGGACTGGCACATGAAGCGCCTCTACATCCGCCCCGGCATCACCGGCCT
>JAKIXW010000515.1:0-259 GCA_022708865.1 Acidobacteriota bacterium | reverse complement strand
AGATCATGGTGAAAACCGTCCCGGTGCTCCTGCACCTGGACCAGGCCTACTGAACACGGAGGCGGAATGCCCGCGGGACGGCTGAAACGGTACATCGCGCTCAACCTGGCGGCCTGGTGCGGCCTGGCGCTCTTCGGCGCGCTGCTGCTCACCGGCGTGCGCCAGTACGGGCAGGCCGTCATGGCGCGCCACGCCGCCGGAC
Organism: Acidobacteriota bacterium; assembly: GCA_022708865.1. Taxonomy (GTDB): domain Bacteria; phylum Actinomycetota; class Actinomycetes; order Mycobacteriales; family Mycobacteriaceae; genus Mycobacterium. The sequence continues at coordinate 57 of JAKIXW010000515.1, read as the reverse complement.
GCATGGCCGCCGACGCCCGCGCCGCCCACGACCGGGGCTCCTCCCTCGACGCGCAGC
>JAKIXW010000514.1:316-578 GCA_022708865.1 Acidobacteriota bacterium | reverse complement strand
CGCGGTCCAGATGGATCGCCAGTTGGGCGACCCGCAGGAGGGGGGCCCGGTCGTGGAACAGCCGGGTCGACACTCCGGTGGCGGCCGAGTCGTCGCGCACGGCGACCCGTCCGGCGAGCCCGAGGTCGCGGTCGAGCCACGAGTTGATCAGCAGCCCGCCATAGGGCTCGACAGCCACCATCTGCCAGCCGGCCTTGACCAGGTCGGGGCGTGGCTTGACCCGCAGATTGGGCGAGTCGGTGTGGGTGCCGATGACCCGGAA
>JAKIXW010000514.1:0-262 GCA_022708865.1 Acidobacteriota bacterium | reverse complement strand
CAGGCCACGAGGGCGCCGCCGCGGGCGATGTAGTAGCGGCCTGGCTGGCTGGGGAACGGCGCCGACTCGTCCAGCGCGGTGAAGCCTTCAGCCGCGAGCAGCCGGATCGCGGAGTCGACCGCGTGGAAGGGCGTCGGGGAGGCATCGACGAAGTCGATCAACCCCTGGGCCGTGGAGTCGGGGTCGAAGGCGGTGTGCAGGCTCACCCATCGACCTTACCCGCGCTGCCGGTCAGCAGCTCGGTGGGTCTGTCCGGCGTTTG
>JAKIXW010000513.1:341-583 GCA_022708865.1 Acidobacteriota bacterium | reverse complement strand
GCTCTGGTCGACGACGTGGTGGACAAGATCCGCGCGCGCTGCGACGGCGTGATCGACCGTGTGCTGGTGGGCTTTCCGCCGTCCATCGACGAGGCGACGGTCGTCGACCTGGTCACCGATTTGCGCACTGGCGCATGACGAAGGAGACACCGATGAGCGTTCGAATTGCCGACGAGGCCGCCGGGGTCTTCGCCGACCCCAGCGCCTACGCCGACGAGGCACGGCTGCATGCGGCGATGACG
>JAKIXW010000513.1:0-302 GCA_022708865.1 Acidobacteriota bacterium | reverse complement strand
TACAACCCGTTCTGGGCCATCACCAAGCACGCCGACATCATGGCCGTCGAGCGGGACAACCTCGTGTTCACCAACTCGCCGCGGCCCGTGCTGACGACGGCAGAGGGTGACGCTCAGCACGAAGCCATGGGCATCAGCACGCTGATCCATCTCGACGATCCGCAGCACCGCAAGGTCAGGGCAATCGGCGCCGACTGGTTCCGACCGAAAGCCATGCGGGCGTTGAAGGTTCGCGTCGACGAGCTCGCCAGGACGTTCGTCGACCAGATGTACGAGCGCGGCGGGGAGTGCGACTTCGTGCA
>JAKIXW010000512.1:354-589 GCA_022708865.1 Acidobacteriota bacterium | reverse complement strand
ACGAGGGCAGTATGCAGGGGCGCCAGCGCCCCCATTCCCCACCCTCCGAGGAGGCCGGGATCGACACGAGCGGGAGCGCACTCGACAAGGCCGACCTCGAGACCACCTTGCGGGTTCTCGCCACCCTTCCCGACCTCGACCCCGACGACCCGGCCATCCAGGCGGTCAAGCGAGCCTCGAGCCGGATGTACAAGCACATCCGCAAGGCCCGTCGCCGCGAGGCACGCCGCCCCGA
>JAKIXW010000512.1:0-244 GCA_022708865.1 Acidobacteriota bacterium | reverse complement strand
TACCGGGTGGTCGATGCCTTCTACCACTGGCTCTGCCCGGACTGCGCCGCAACCAGTCACGCCAAGCGCAACCAGCGCACCGACCTGACCGGCAAACGTGCCCTCCTCACCGGCGGCCGCGCCAAGATCGGGATGTACATCGCGCTCATGCTCCTGCGCGACGGTGCCCACCTGACCATCACGACCCGCTTCCCGCGCGATGCCGTGCGCCGCTTCACCGCCCAGGAGGACAACGCGCAGTGGA
>JAKIXW010000511.1:329-589 GCA_022708865.1 Acidobacteriota bacterium | reverse complement strand
GGTCGTGCTGTTTCCTCGACCGATGTGTGGGGGGCGGTGACGACGAGCAGCTATGACACGGTCGGTCGACCGACCGGCACGACGATCACCAAAGGTGCGGTGAGCAGCGCTCGCACCGTTGATTACGACGCGTGGGGGCGGGTGACGACGAGTCGTCTGGACGGTCAACCAGTCGCGACGCTCACCTACGACACCGCGGAACGCGTGACAGCGGTGGTGTACCCGTCGGGGACCGGTAACAGGGGTAACGGCACCGGCGG
>JAKIXW010000511.1:0-319 GCA_022708865.1 Acidobacteriota bacterium | reverse complement strand
TCGTTCGTGTACTCGGCTCAGACCGGGTTGAACGACAAGATCACTTGGAGCCAGGCCGGCGGGACACTCATGACGTCTGATGAGGTGACGTCTCGTTGGTTGACGAACCGGATCCGTAACCAGGCTGTTGACGGCACAGATGTCAACGGCGGTGCCGATAACTACTCCTACGACGGTGCGTGGCGTCTCACCGGGGCGGTCACGCCGAACACGGGTGGGTCGCGCGCCACGACCTACGGCTATGCGGACACGTCAGCTGGTTGTGCGGCGACGGGGGCGGGGAAGAACTCGAACCGGACATCGAAGACCACCGCAATCA
>JAKIXW010000510.1:349-590 GCA_022708865.1 Acidobacteriota bacterium | reverse complement strand
CTCGTCAGCAGGGCCCTCGGCCTCGACCTTGGCCCGCAGGGCCTCGATGACGCGGGCGGTCTGCGACAGCGGAGCAGCGAACAGCGACACCGCGGACTGCAGCGAGGCATTCATCGCGCCGGCCAGCTTGGCCAGCAGCACCTCGCGCGACTCGAGGTCGGCGAGCTTGTTGATCTCTTCGGCGGAGAGCAGCTTGCCCTCCATCACGCCGCCCTTGACGATCAGGGCGGGGTGCTCCTTG
>JAKIXW010000510.1:0-306 GCA_022708865.1 Acidobacteriota bacterium | reverse complement strand
CCCTCGACGAACGCGATGGCGCTCGGACCGACGAGCATCTCGTCGATGCCCTCCACACCGGCGTCCTTGGCCGCGATGCGGGTCAGGGTGTTCTTGACGACTGCATACGTGGTGCTCTGCCCGAGGCTGCCTCGCAGTTCCTTGAGCTGGGACACCGTGAGGCCTCGGTACTCCGTCAGCACCGACGCGGTGGAGTTGCGGAACAACTCCGTCAGTTCGGTGACGGCGGCTTGCTTGTCGGGCCGTGCCATGGGTTTCCTTCCTCCCGAACGACGAAAGCCCAGGCACGTAGGCCTGGGCTCGGGA
>JAKIXW010000050.1:3090-18295 GCA_022708865.1 Acidobacteriota bacterium | reverse complement strand
GTAGCGCTGTTGCCGGCCGGTGATGAGATCACCGCCGACGTGGCGCGGGAGTCGGCGAACGAGGTGATCCGCCAGCTCAAAAAACTCGACGTGCAGCATCAAGGCGCTATCACCCTGCATCCGCTGGATACGGTGCTCTCGACCCGCGCGCACCGTGCCGAGGACGCCGCCGAGGGTGAGGGCGCCGACGCGTTGGTGTGGGACGAATTGATCGGCCGCACCCGTGAGGACTCGGCGCTCACGATGACGTTCCTGCTGTTCCTGATCGTGGCGTGCCTGCTCGCGGCCGTCGGCGTGGCCACGGATTCGCCGGTCACCGTGGTCGGCGCAATGGTCGTCGGCCCGGAATTCGGACCGCTGGCGGCGCTGGCGGTGGCATTGGTGCAGCGCCGTCGCCAACTCGCGCTGCGAGCACTGTTGGCGCTCGTCGTCGGATTCCCGGTGGCGATGGCGATCACCGCACTAGCGACGTTCGGCGCCGAAGCCATTGGCTGGCTCAATTTGGATTTGGTCGCCAACGTCCATCAGGTCGACTTCATCTACCAGGTCGGCCCGGTGTCGCTGATTGTCGCCCTATTGGCCGGCGCCGCAGGCATGCTGTCGTTGGTGTCCTCGAAATCGGGTGCGCTGATCGGCGTGTTCATCTCGGTGACCACCGTTCCCGCAGCGGGTTTCGCGGTGGTGGCCGCGGTGTTGGGGGACTGGTCGGTGGCCGGGCGGTCGGCGCTGCAGTTGATGGTCAATCTGGTGGGCATCGTGATCGCCGGAGTCGCCGTGCTCGTGTTGCACCCCCGCCGGTCGATGATCCCGCGCACGGCGCAGAGCCTGTCCTGACCGATCAATTCTCCTCGCGTCTCGTGGCGTTGAGCTGTCCCTGGGCGGAAAGGACCGGGGGACTCCGGCGCGCACAGTCAGTTCGCCTGGTGGAGAGAACTTCCCCAGATGTGTTCAGCCCTTCAACGCCCGGAACCCGGCGACGGTGTCGGCCAGCGTGCTCCGCGGATCGCGGTAGGTGATGCCGAGTTCGTCCTCGCTGGGGGAGTCATCGGAGGACGGCATCTGGGTGTAGTACTGCATGCCCGCTTCGGTGAACGGTGTCTGGAACGGCAGGATCGGGCCCAGCCGGTCGAGTACTTGTCCAGCGACCCGCAGGGCCGTATCGGGCACCGGGACGGTCACCATCCGCTTGTCGCCGACTTCGCCGAGCAGACTTGCCAACTCGGCGGCGGGAACCCGATGCCCGCCGGCCATGTAGCGGCGCGGCCCGCGGCCGGGTTCCAGTAGCGCGGCGTGCAGCGCGGCCAGGTCGCGCACGTCGACGATCAGCCAGGCGGCGCTGCGTCCTGGGATGCCGCCGAGTTGCAGTGCGGCGGCCACGCCTTCGCCGGCCTCGCCGAACTGGTCGCCGACGGGTGGGCCGAGCACCATGCCCGGGTAGGTGATGTTCACCGGCGCTCCGCCGTCCTGCATCCCGCGGGCATAGATCTCGACCTGCGCCTTGGATTGTCCGTATCCGTCGGTTCCGCCGACCACCGGCAGATCGGCGGTCAGGGTTTGCAGGCCGGGGTGGAACAGGGCGGTGAAGCTCGAGACATGCACGATGGGGTCGAGGCCGAGTTCGGCGGCCCCGCCGAGCACATTGCGGGCGCCGTCCATGTTGGTGGCCAGCATCTGCGCTGTCTTGCTGGGGTCGGTGGCGACCAGTGCGGCGCTGTGCACGACGGCGTCGCAGCCGTCGAGCGCACGCAGGGTCGAGTCGCGGTCGGTGATGTCGCCGACGGCGTAGTCGGAGGTGTCGACGCCGAGTTGTGCGACGCTGGTCTGCAGCCGGGCGGGGTTGCGCACCAGGAATCGGACCGAATGTCCGGCATCGGCAATCGCTTTCGCGCTCCATCCGCCGACGAATCCGGTGCCGCCAGTGACCAGAACCCTCATACCGCCTACCTCCTCGATGAGCGGACTGTCCGCTGCTTCGACGCTAGTACGGCCGGGCTCGCCGCGTCCCGGATCGCTTCGAAGCTGGCAAGATAGCGCGGCCCGCTCGGCTTGAGATCACCACGAGATTCGCCGCTGAGGCGTCGCGTACGACATCGAGGGTGATGGACTGGTCCAGGGTCACGAGCCGGCCATGGTTGGCCGTCGCGAGGGCGAGCAGATAGGCGTCGGTCACTTGGCGATGCCCGTGCAGCCCTGAGTGATCGGTCAGCTCGTCGTCGAGCAGGCTCACCGAACACGACCAGAACTCATGATGTTCGGTGGCGGCGGCGCGGGCCAGTCGGGCGATCGCCTGCGACGGCGGAATCGGGCTGGGATACCGGGGCTGGCTGATGATCCGGACGAAGCCGTTCTGAGTGACCGCGCACCACGCCCAGCCGTGGACGATCTCGGCACCGAGCCATGCGCTCCAGGCGTGTCGGCCTGCGTCAGTGTTCGGCGGGCCAGCTCGGACAGCACTTCGCCGGCGGTGCGGTTCTCGCGGCGGGCGCGTTCCTTGACCGCGATCGGCACGTCATCGTCGATCGACAGGGTGGTGCGCATGCACCTGATGCTATTGCATCAACGATCGATGCTGAATCTGTCGGACCGGCTGTCTACCCTTGCCGAATGGACCACTCGACGATCGAGGCGCTCCGTGACCGCCACCCGGCGTGGCGTCTGCTGCGGGCCGGCAACGTCGTGCTCATCCTGTCCTTCCTCGGGCAATTCTTCGTCGACGCAAATCGGGGCGCATGCCCGGCAAGCGTGGTGGCCGCCGCACTCGATGACCACCTGTATGCCTTGAACGCCGAGCTCACCACCGATGCTGGGGAGCCGCGGTTCCCCAGAGCGGCCCGGGCATACCTGGAGGACTGGGCCGCCACGGATGCCGCCTATCTGCGGCGGTTCTATCCGCCCGACGACGACGAGGTTCACTACGAGGTCACGCCTGCCTTCGAGAAGGCCTATGCCTGGGTCTCGACGCTGGAGGGGCGCACCTTCGTGGGCACCGCTTCCCGGCTGCACACTGTCGTGGAGCTGCTGCGACAGATCGTGCACGGCACCGAGCCCGACGCAGCAGTCCGGTTGGCCGAATTGCGCCGCCGCCGAGACGAACTCGACGCCGCGATCGCCACGGTCGAATCCGGTGTCATCACCATGCTCGATGACACCGCGGTCCGTGACCGCTACCAACAGCTGTCGACGACGGCGCGTGAACTGCTGTCGGACTTCCGCGAGGTGGAGGATAACTTCCGGCTGCTCGATCGCGCCGCGCGCGAGAAGATCGCCGCCTGGGACGGTTCCAAAGGGGCCCTGCTCGCCGACCTGGTCGGCAGTCGCTCCGAGATCGCCGGCTCCGATCAGGGCCGCAGCTTCCAGGCGTTCTATGACTTCCTGCTCTCCGACTCTCGACAGATCGAGCTCACCGACTTGCTCGCGCGGGTGTCGGCAATGGACACCCTGACTGCCGACCATCGGATCCGCGGAATCCACCACGATTGGTCCGAAGCCGCCGATCGTGCGCAGCGTACGGTCCGCCAGATTTCTGAACAGCTGCGCCGTTTTCTCGACGATCAAGTGTGGCTGGAGAATCGGCGCGTGCTCGATCTGGTTCGTGCCGTCGAGTCGGTCGCACTCGAGATACGAGGGAACGAACCGGATTTCGGTCTCGAGGTCGACGATCCGGGTATCGATGTCGTGCTGCCGTTCGAGCGTCCGCTCTATCAGCCTCCCGTGGCGGTTGCCGTCGAAAGCCGGATCGCCGATGCCACCGAGGATGTCGATTCCGAATTGCTGTTCAGCCAAACCTTCGTCGATCAGGCCCGACTGCTCGAGACGGTCCGCACCCTGCTGCCGGAAAGCTCCTCGGCGTTGTTGTCGGACTTGATTGCGATGCGCCCGATCGAGCAGGGCGCTGCCGAGATCGTCGGATACCTTGCGTTGCAGGACGATGAGGTCACCGTCGATGTGGACGACACGGACGAAACGCTGTTGGAGTATCCGGATCCCGGCGGCGTGGATGTCATCAAGCGGGCGCGATTACCGAAAGTGACGGTGAAGCGGCGATGAGCGACGACCACTCGATCGCCAGCGCCATCATCCGGCTCATGCAGGGTGTCGTCTACCGGGAGTCCGATGAGGACACCTGGCTCACGCTGGAGCGTGCGGGTGCCGGTGTCCGGGACCACTTCGCAATCATCGGAGTCGACGTCGTGTTCGACGACGTTGAGGGCTACGCGTATCTGCGGTCACGGGCCGAAGCGGACGGCGATGAGGCGCTGCCGCGCCTGGTCCGCCGCCGGGCGCTGACCTACAACGTCAGCCTGTTGCTGGTGCTGTTGCGCAAGCGATTGGTGGAGTTCGAAACCTCCAGCGGTGACGGCAAATTGGTGCTCACCACCGACCAGATCGTCGAGATGTTGCGGGTCTTCCAGGCGGAATCCAGCAACGACGCCCGTATCGTGGACCAGACGGAGACGACGATCAGGAAGGTCGCCGAACTCGGATTCCTGCGGCAGTTGCGCGGGCAGCGCGACCATTGGGAGGTGCGCCGCATCCTCAAGGCATACGTGGACGCCCAGACCCTCTCGGACTTCTCCGGCAAGTTGCGTGAGTATGCAGGGTCGGTGACCGATGAGTGAGAGCAACGTCGCGGCAGGGGATTCCGTCAAGGCCGGCTATCGACTGGAATACACCGAGGTCTACAACTGGGGCACCTTCGACGAGAAGGTCTGGCGCTTCACGCCGGGCGCCGAAACCGGCCTGCTCACCGGCGACATCGGCTCGGGCAAGTCGACGATCGTCGATGCCCTGACCACACTGTTGGTGCCGGCACACAAGGCCGCCTACAACAAGGCCGCCGGGGCCGACGCCAAGGAACGCACACTGCGGTCCTACGTCGAGGGACACTACAAGTCCGAGCGCAGCGAGGCTACCGGGAAGTCCCGCGGCAAAGGCCTGCGTGAGAACCGGCGCACTTATTCGGTGATCCTCGGTGTCTTCACCAACGAGGCGTACGACGAAACCGTCACGCTGGCCCAGGTCTTCCAGCAGCGCGAGAGTTCCGGCCAGCCGTACCGGTTCTTCGTCACGGCCACCAAACAACTCTCCGTCGCAACGGATTTCGCGGATTTCGGCACCGACCTGCGTGATCTGCGCAAACGGTTGCGCTCTGCGGGTGCCGAGATCTTCGACGAATTCCCCAAGTATGCGACGTCCTTGCGCCGGCTGATCGGCATCCGCTCGGAGCAGGCGCTGGAACTGTTCCACCAGACGGTGTCGATGAAGTCGGTCGGCAACCTCAACGACTTCGTCCGCGACCACATGCTGGAGCCCAGCGATTCCTCTGAGCGCGTCCGCGACATCATCGCCCACTTCGATGACCTGACCAAGGCGCACGATGCCGTCAAACGTGCACGCGAACAACTCGAAGCGCTCGAACCCGTTGTGCAGACGGCCACCAAATACGATGCCGCGCTGGCCGAACGGAATGCCCTCGACCGGGAGCGATCATCGGTGCGGCTGTTCATCGCCGAGCTTCGCTCCCGTCTCCTTGCCGAGGACATCGCCCGCTTGACCGCCGAAGGCGCCGAACTCTGGCGTCAGCAGGACGCGGCCAAAGTCCGCCAGCAGAGGCTGAAGGACGAGCGCGACGCACTGATCGAAGAACGCGCTACAGCGGGCGGAGACCGGATCGGCGAGTTGGAGCGGCTCGCCCGGGAGGCCCGCACCGACGCCGAAACACGCACGCAGACCAGAACATTGTTCGATGATGCCGTTGCCGGCGCCGGACTCGAATGCGTCGTGGACGTCGACGGATTCACTCAGTTGACCGCATTGGCTACCGCCGAGCGTTCCCGGCTCAGCGCCCAGAAGCAAGACGCGGACGCGACCCTCGCAGACGCGATCGGGCGGGAGAAGGACCTGCAGCGCAGGTGCGCCAACGTCGGCGAAGAACTGACCAGCTTGGAGCAGCGCACCGACAACCTGCCGGTCGAACAGGTCCAGGTGCGTGCCCAACTGTGCGCCGACCTCGGGCTCGGGCCCGAAGATCTGCCGTACGCCGGTGAGCTTCTCGACGTCTCCGACGAGCACGCACAATGGCGCGGGGCCGCAGAACGAGTGTTGCGCGGATTCGCACTTTCCCTTCTGGTGCCACAACAGCATTACGACGCAGTGACAGGCTGGGTGAATGGGCGCCGACTGACATATCGGGGGCGTAGCGGCCAGGCAATGGGCGCCAAACTCGTCTACGAGCGGGTGCCGCGACAGCAAATTAGGTTGACGCCGCCGCAGGAGGACGGCCTACTGCTTGCGGATTGTATCGACATCAAGGACGGCGTTTTCCGGGACTTCCTCGTCAACGAGCTCACCAAGCGGGCCGACTTCCGTTGTGCGGCATCGCTAGAGGAGTTCCGCAGCCATCGGCGGGCGGTGACTCGGGAGGGTCAGGTGCGTTCGGGCGAGCGGCACGAGAAGGACGACCGGCACCGTGTCGACGACCCTCGACGCTGGGTACTCGGCTGGATCAACGAACGCAAGGTCGCGGCCCTGCGTGCCGAGTTCGCCGAGTTGGATGCGGAGCGTGCCGCGGCGGTAACCGAACTGGCGGACATCGGCGGGCAACGGGAGGTGCTGCAGGCCCGGCTGGACGCCTTGCTGAGGGTGGAGGGCTTCCGGTCCTGGGGCGAGCTGGACCACCACGAGGCGGAGTCGCGCGCCGACGCTTTCGAGGCAGAACGTGTCCGGCTGCTCGCCGGCTCGTCGCGCCTGGATGAAATCTCCCGGGCCCTGGACGAAAACGCGGGACAGGCCGGCGAGTTGTCGCAGTTGATCGAGACACTCACCGGCAACCTCGCCACCTCTGCTGCCGAGCTGCGACGGGCCGAGAAGGACAAGGAGCACGATGACGACGTCGTCGCCGCGTGCCCTGAATCCGAGCTGGTGACCGTGAGGTCGTCATATCCGGCGCTCGAGCAGCGTCTCGGGACAAAGCATCCGCAGCGAGCGGCGGACTGCGCCGCGACCGAGACCGCGCTGTCGGACGATCTGCACCGGCGGATCGAAAAGCGCACCGGCGAGATCAACGGTCACGCTCTGAACATGACCCAGTTCATGTCCGAGTTCTTGCGCCGGTGGCCCGAACTGCGCGCCGACCTGGACGCCAACGTCAACGCCCGGGCCGACTTCGTCGCGTTGCGTGACCGTGTTGCCACTGACGACCTGCCGCGCTTCGAGCGCGAATTCAAGGAACAACTCAACAAGAACGCCATCCAAGAGCTGGCCGGGTTCAACAACTGGCTGGGCAGACAGGCGGCGGCCATCGATGAGCGGGTCGCGCGCATCAACGAGGCCCTCGGTGCGGTTCCGTACAACCCTGGCCGCTACATCCGGCTCGAAAAGGAACAAACCATCAATCAGGATGTGTCGCAGTTCCGTTCGGACCTTCGTAACCTGACGAATGACAGTCTTGCGGTTGACGGCGAGCAGTATTCCGAGCAGCGCTTTCTGGATGTCAAGCGGATCATCGAACGCTTCCGCGGCCGCGACGGGTACGCCGAATCCGACAAGACCTGGACGCGGCGCGTCACCGATGTGCGCAACTGGTTCATCTTCTCCGCTTCCGAGCGCGACCGGGAGACCGGCGACGAGTGGGAGCATTACAGCGATTCCGACGGCAAATCCGGTGGTCAGAAAGAGAAGCTCGCCTACACGATCCTGGCCGCGTCGCTGGCCTACCAGTTCGGCCTGGAGTGGGGTGCCGCCCAATCACGCGACTTCCGGTTCGCCGTCATCGACGAGGCCTTCGGCCGCGGTTCGGATGTGTCGACCCGATATGCGCTGGACCTGTTCGCGACGCTCGGGCTGCAGCTGCTGATCGTCACGCCCCTCCAGAAGGTGCACGTCATCGAGCCGTACGTCAAAGCCATTGGCTTCGTGGACAATCCGACCGGAACGTTCTCCCGGCTACACACCATGACGATCGAGGAGTACCGCACTCGCCGGGACAGTCGTCGGTGAGCGGGGCGTGGACCACGCCCGCTGACATCGCGGCGAAGATCAGGCGCCGGTGGGACGACGGTTCGCTGCTGCGCGCGTATGCCGACGGCGCACCCTTCGAGCCCATCGAGGTGCCGGTTCGCGGTCCCAAACCCTCGCAGATCGGCGACGATATCGCCGCCGTCAGGGACTGGATCACCGCACTCGACGCGGGTCGGTGCGACGATCGGCGTTATGGCCTGCGATGGCAGTCGATCGGAGGCAGGCAGATCGGCCGCAACCAACTGCCGGTCCGTGCGGTGGTGTCGTCGACGGATCAGGTCTGGGCCGTGCTCGGAATGACGGCCACGGTTCGTCGATTCGACGCGTTGCTGGCGCTCGTGAACCCGCATCCGCAGGTTCGGCAATGGGTCCTGGACCGCCCGCTCCGGGCACTGGAAATGGCGGACGAGATGCCGCGGTTGATGGCCGCTTACCAATGGCTCGATGATCACCGCCACTCGCGCCGGTATCTGCGCGAGATCAGCGCGCCCGGGGTCGACACCAAGTTCGCCGAGCGGCAGCGGGCCATTCTCGCGGAAATGCTGGGCGTCGCAGCGACAGCGCCGGGATTCCTTGCCGGACTTGGTCTCAGGGCCAAACCGGCACTGGTTCGGCTGAGGCCCGCACCTTCGCTGGGTCTGCCGCCCCCGCTCTCGGAGCTGGCGGCCCGCCCCGAGGAATTGGCGCGCCTCGAGATCCATCCGCGAACAGCGGTCATCGTCGAGAACGAGATCAGCTATCTGAGCGTCGACGTCCCCGACGACGGGGTGGTGATCTGGGGAAAGGGATTCGACGTCGACAACGTCGGGCGGCTGCGGTGGCTGGCCGGTGCCGACGTTCTCTACTGGGGCGACATCGACACCCATGGATTTGCGATCCTGGACCGGCTGCGGGCGTGGTTGCCGCGAACCCGCTCGGTGCTGATGGACCGCGAGACGCTGCTTGTGCATCGTGACCGCTGGGTTGTCGAAGACCGCCCAGCGGCATCGGCTCTCACCCGATTGACGCCCGATGAACGTGACCTCTACCGAGAATTGGTCGACGGCGGACTGGGGGAGCGGGTCCGCCTCGAACAAGAGCGCGTCGACTGGAACTGGGTAGAGCAACGGCTCTCGGCGGCCAGTCCTACCAAGGATGGCTGAGGCTGATGACTAATTCACGGCGGGATTGCGCAACGGTGAGGGACTCCTCGACCTGGGCGATGGAACGCGCCGAGATGGCCACCAGCAATCGCGACGCCGTCAACAGCGCGTCGGTGATGTCATCGAGTGTGTGGTCGGCACCGATCATGTCCGGATCCGCACTATTAACCGTCACCGGTATAGCAGGTGAGTCGAGTCCGAGCAGTTGGTGCCGACCGGTTCGGTAGCGAGAATAGAGACGGTGATCGGGCCCGTACGCTGGCACCCAGACTAGTTCCCGATGCCAGAATGTGGGTATCAGGAGTCGCATGAACCCCCTCGACCGGCCCCGCCGCGAACTCATCGCGCTGTATCGCCGCACCGGCGCCGACGTGCCGTTCGGCGATCCGCTGCCCTCCCACGGCGCCGAGATGGAGGGCTGGTTCTGGCGACTGACCGACCAGGGCACCGGCCGCGCCGTCGTGGCGCTGTGCAGTTGCAACCAACACCCCGACGGGGACTGGTCGACGGCCGCCATCGCCCTGGAACCCGGCCGCGTGGTGCGCAGCGCGGCGATCGGAAATGCCGCGGCAGACCGTCGCCACTTCACCATCCGTGCGCGCGACCACCGCAACGCCCTCGACGCGCACCGGGACGGCATCGCACTGACGATCGACGACGTCGCCGTCGACCTCCGCGTCGACAACACCGAACCCTGGCCAAGGCCTTCGGCGGCGGCGGGCTGTTCTCCTCGGTGCCGTTCCTGAACCAGTACTGGCATCCGTACTGCCTCGGCGGCCGGGCGTCGGCAACGGTGACCGGCCCCGGCATCGACTGGCAGTTCGACGACGCCCGGCTGTACTGCGAACGAAACTGGGGTGCGGGCTTCCCGCAACGCTGGTGGTGGGGCCAGGCTCACGACTTCGGCGACGACGACGTCTGCGTCGCGTTCTCCGGCGGGCTCCTCGAATTGGGCCCGCTGAAAACGGAGGTCACCGGGGTGGTCGTGCGGCTCGGGTCGCGGGTGCTCCGGATCACCCCGCCCGCACTCACGACGTACCGCTTCGATCGCGACAGCTGGCACTGGCAGATCACCGCGCGCACACTGCAATTCGCCGTTGAACTCGACGCACACGGCACTGGCGAGCCGCCCGTGCTACCGGTCCCGCTGCCGGCCGAACGGCGAAACATCGACACCGACTACGAGTTCCTGGACGGGACGCTGCGCTGCACCGTGCGGGAGTGGGGCCGCGTCATCTTCGACGGCACCTCGACGCTCGCCGGACTGGAGATCGGTGACCGTCCGGCCTGAGCCGATGTACCCGAACATGATTCGACACGGAACCTCTTCACGTCGAAGCCGCCCGCGAGCGGCGGCTTGCGGGGCATCGTCGACGACGCGGGACTGTTCGGGCGGGACTGGGGATTTCGGCTACAGGACGTCGCGGCCCCGGTGCGGTGGTGGCACGGCGGCGCCGACCACATCGTGTCCCTGTCCAATGCCCGCGCGGCGGTCGCGCACCTGCGCGACGCCCAACTCGTCCTGCGGCCCGAGGAGAGTCATCTCGGCGGATTCGCCGCCACCCATGAGGTTCTCCAGTACGTGCGCGAAACCCTCTGAGCGGCAACCCCCAACGCGCACCGGACTACCCGGCGGCTCGATGCGCCCGAGTAGGGTCCAGTCATGAGCGAAGACAGGGTCCGTGTACAGATCGGTGACAGCGGCATCGCGACGGTGACCATGGTGCGAGCCGACAAACACAATGCCCTCGACCACGGAATGTTCGAGGGGCTGATGAATGCCGCCGCCCAGCTCGCCGACGACCCCAAGGTGCGCGCTGTCGTACTGCACGGTGACGGCAAGAGCTTCTGCTCGGGCCTGGACATCGCCAGCTTCATGTCGGGCCAGGGCGGAACCGGAGCGCTGCTCGAGCGCGACGCCGGCCGGCTGGCCAACTTCGCTCAACGCGTCGCCTTCGACTGGTCGCTGGTCCCGGCACCCGTCATCGCCGCCATCCATGGCAACTGCTTCGGCGGCGGCCTGCAGATCGCGCTGGGCGCCGACATCCGGATCGCCACGCCGGACGCGAAGCTGTCCATCATGGAGGTCAAGTGGGGCCTGGTTCCCGACATGGGCATCACGCAGTCGCTGCCGCGGCTGGTCCGCATCGACGTCGCCAAGGAGCTGACGTTCAGCGGCCGAATCGTTTCTGGCAGTGATGCTCTGGCCCTCGGGCTGGTCACCCGCAACAGCGACGACCCGCTGGCCGCCGCGCTGGCCCTGGCCGAGGACATCGCGCAGAAGTCACCGGATGCCGTTCGTGCCGCCAAGCGGCTGTACGACGAGACCTGGGTCAGTGCCGACGCCGCCGGCGCCCTGGAGCGCGAATCCGAACTGCAGGAGGGCCTGATCGGTAAGCCCAATCAGATTGCCGCCGTGGTGGCCGGAATGTCCGGCGAGCCAGCCGTTTTCGTCGACCCGGCCTGAACAGGCGCTGTAGGCATATGACCACTCCAGGATCGCCGCGCTGACCGAGTTGCCGTTACCCACATAGCCGCGCAGCGACGCCGCTGACGTGGCGCTGATCAACTCGTTGGGCCCGAGCGAACTGACGACTTTTCGAGTCTGGACCGACGAGGTCCTCGCGGAAGGGTGAGCGATTCTGCGTACGCGTCGGAATATTGTTGATTGCTGACTCAACTGCGGCGTTGCCGCTGGGCGAGCGCACTGCGGACCACGGTGTGGTACCTGGCCGCGATCACCTGCCAGCTCATCTCCTGTGCCAACCGGCGGGCTTCGGCCGCCATCGTGCCAGCCAGCCGCGGCTGGGTCAGCACTTGGGACAGCGCTGAGATCAGCTTCTCCGGGTCGTCGTGGCCGACCACCGTGCCGGCTCCTTGGGCCATCAGTTCGACGGCATACGGGAACGCGGTGGAAACTGTCGGGCGGCCGGCGGTGATCGCGTCGATCAGCATCCCGGAGCAGACCTGATCGGTGGAGTCGTACGGCAGGACGACCACCGCTGCAGTCTGCAGCAGCTCGGCCAATGTCGCGCCAGCCCGGTGGCGCTCATCGAACACCACTGTGCCCTCGAGACCCATCCGGCGAACCTGCTCTTTCAAGCTCTGCCGGTACGCCTCGCCGTGAGCGGCCAGTTCCTCGGGATCGGTGGGTCCCGCGATCAGGTAGCGAGGCTGCCCAGGCAGGCTGTGCAGCGATCCCATTGCCTCGATCACCCGCTCGATCCCCTTGCCGGGGCGTAGCAAACCACAGGTGAGCACGGTGGGCCGGCCGCGGCGCACCACTGCTTTGCCCGTCGGGATGGTGGGCCCTTCGGGGATCACGGTGATCGCGCGCGAGCTGACACCGTAGCCGCTGCACAGTTGTTCTGCCGCGGACCGCGAGGTCGCGATCAGTTGATCAGCGCGGGCAGCGATCGCATCGAGGACCAAGCGCTGGTGTGCCGATGGTGTCCGTTGAACGGTACGGACGACGACGATGAGCGGAACGCGCAACGCCTCGATTACATCGAGTACCTCCGCACCATCTTGTCCGCCGAAGAGGCCGTTCGCGTGCTGGATGATGACGGCATCGGATCGGTTCAGCAATTCGGCGCCGGCAGCAACGGATTTCGCGCAACCGCTGTCCAACTCGCCGACCACGCGCGGGCTCGTACACGGCGAACCGTCAGCAACCCGCACGACGGTCGCTTGTACGCCATTGTCCTCCAGAGCGCGGGCCAGATTCACGGTGTAGGTCGCGAAACTGGATGGCGTCGGCGGGTACGTGCTGAGGATCGAAACAGTCGGCTGAGCCGGAAGTGGCTGAGGCGCAACGGGTAAGAATGAATTCAACGCGGCTGAATTAGTCAACACTTATCCCAACTCGGGGTGGCACCTGCGTATCCGGCGTGAGCGGGTGCTCGGCGCGGTCAACGTCCTAGGGCTGACACATCCCGGATTGGCTGGATTCCAATTCTTCAACACTACACCTACGGCCGGGAGAAGGACTCGCAGATGATCCGTGTGCTTGAAATCGGTCTTGTTGCAACAGATTTTGTGGCGTCCGCCAGAACCACAAAGCTGGTGCGACAGATGTCGCACCAGCTTTCAGATGTGTCGTTCGTCAGATGGCCGAAACACGCACGGCCTGAGGGCCTTTCGCGCCCTGTTCGACCTCGAACTCAACGCGAGCGTTCTCGTCGAGGCTGCGGAATCCGCTACCGCTGATCTCGGTGTAGTGCACGAAAACGTCTTCCGCCCCACCATCCGGAGCGATGAAGCCGAAGCCCTTTTCGCCGTTGAACCATTTCACAGTGCCCTGCGTCATTTACTGAACTTCTCTCATTTTCCAAGTGCGCCAAAGAAGATGTACGCATTCCAAGGGTAACACGGAATTTTCCCCGACCTGCCTGCCATTTCGCTGGCCGGTTCGAGGTCGAAGTGTCGCCGTAGCGTACGCGGCTGATCTTCGGCACTGGCCGGACCAGGCCTACAATTCTGGGGTGCCGACTCCACGTGCGCTCATGTCGAATCCACTGCTGCTGGCCGCCGCGGGCGCCGGCAAGATCGTCGCCGACGGCGCGGCCTCGGCCTACCGCGCCGCCATCCGGGTTCCGCTGATCGGTGAGAGCATCGACCGGGGGATGACCGCGCTGACCCGCCGGGGTGACGACGTGATCACACCCGTGCGGGCCCTGATCGCCGCGGTCGCCGTGCAAATCGTCGACGATGTGCTGGCCCAACTCGACCTGACCACATTGGTCCGCGAGCGGGTGGACATCGATGCCGTGGTCCGCGACATCGACATCGACGCGATCGTCGCGCGCATCGACCTGATCGGGCTGGCCGACGAGGTCATCGATGGGGTCGATCTCCCGAAGATCATCCGGGAGTCGACGACGTCGGTGACCGCCGAGGTGATGACCGATGTCCGGACCCAGGGCGAGCGCGCCGACGACATGGTGTCCGGGCTGGTCGACCGGATGTTGGGCCGCACGCCCGACCGGGGCTAGCGGTGACGCGTAACGCCGGAATCGTCAGTCGCGGCTCTGCGGGCGTGATCGACCTCCTGGTCGTGTCGGTGGCGCTGGCCGCGACCTACGTCGGGTGGGTGTTGGTGCGCCTGGGATTCTCCCCACGCGCGTTCAGCTTTCCCGCACCTTCGGTGGTGTTCTCCACCGTCGGCTTCTTCCTGACCGCGACGGTGTATCTGGCGGGCTGCTGGGCGGTGTCGGGCCGCACCGTCGGCGCGGTCGTCATGGGCGTCCGGGTGGTCGACCGCGGGGAGGGCGGGCTGAAATCCGTTGTCGCGGTGCTGCGGGCGCTGGCCTGCGTGGTCGTTCCCATCGGGCTGGCCTGGGTGGTGGTCGACCGGCAGCGCCGCTCCGCGCAGGACGTCCTGCTGGGCACCCGGGTCGTCTACGACCGCGCGCCCGAACGCTAGAGAGCGAAGCCGTGACCACCCAGACGACCACCCGAACCACGCAGAGCGCGAACGTGATCATCGCGCTGCTGGTGTGTTCGGCATTCGTGATGATCCTCAACGAGACGATCATGAGCGTCGCGCTGCCGGTCCTGATCACCGATCTGGACATCACCGCACGCACCGCGCAGTGGCTCACCAGTGGCTTCCTGCTGACCATGGCGGTGGTGATCCCGATGACGGGCTCACTGCTGCAACGGTTCTCGGTCCGTGGCAGCTTCCTGGCCTCGATGACGCTGTTCTGCACGGGCACGTTGGTGGCCGCGCTGGCCCCGGGATTCCCGGTGCTGCTGGTGGGCCGCATCATTCAAGCGTGCGGCACCGCCATCATGATGCCGTTGTTGATGACGACGGTGATGTCGTTGATCCCGCCCGATCGGCGCGGGCAGACGATGGGCACCATCACGATCGTCATCGCCGTCGCCCCAGCGATCGGGCCGACGATTTCCGGGCTGATCCTGGGATCGCTGGACTGGCGGTGGATGTTCGGCATCGTGCTGCCCATCGCGCTGGTCATGCTCGGGGTGGGTGCGCGCTGGATGCTCAACGTCGGAGAGACCCGGCCCGCACCGATCGATGT
>JAKIXW010000050.1:244-3080 GCA_022708865.1 Acidobacteriota bacterium | reverse complement strand
ACCCGATCGACCCGTTATCGGTGCCCCTGTCGGCGATTGCGTTCGCCGGCTTGGTCTTCGGTCTGACGTTGCTCGGGGAACCGGAGGGACAAGGCCTGCCCGCCTGGGTGCCGATGGTGGTCGGGGCAACGGCAATGGTGATCTTCGCGGCCCGACAGATCCAGTTGCAGCGACGCGACGGGGCGTTTCTCGACCTGCGGCCGTTCACCTACCGGCGGTACTCGATTTCGGTGGCGCTGGTGGTGCTCGGCTTCATGGGGTTCTTCGGCGCCATCATCATGGGCCCGCTGTACGTGCAGGATGTGTTGGGCCGCAGCGCACTGACCGCGGGACTCACCAGCTTGCCGGGTGGGCTGCTGATGGGGTTGGCCGGTCCGCCGGTGGGACGGATCTACGATCGGCACGGAGCCCGCGTCCTCGTCGTTCCGGGATCGGTGCTCCTGTGCGCATCCCTATGGGGTTTCACCCGGCTGAACGCAACCTCACCCATCGCCGAACTCGTTGTGCTGCAGACGATCATGATGGTCGGCCTGTCGATGATGTTCACCCCATTGATGACTGATGCCCTGGGCGTACTGCCGGACCGGCTCTACTCGCACGGCAGCGCCATCCTGACCACGCTGCAACAGGTCGGGGGAGCCGCGGGCACCGCATTGTTCGTGACGGTGATGGCCAAGGCGTCGCGCTCGGGCGGAGCGGCGGATCTACCGGGCGTGCACGCGGCATTCGTGGCCGCCGCGATGATCAGCGTGGTCACCGTGATCGGCGCGCTGTTCACCGGCTCGCGCCCGACTCCGGCCGGCGGTCACCCGACGCACTAGGGACGATCACCACAAGGTCCGCACGCCCTGCAGTTCCGCGAACGCTGAGTCACCGGTGATGAGTGTCAACGAGTCGACCATCGCTTGCGCTGCGAGCATCCGGTCGAAGGGGTCGCGATGATTCCACTCGAGACGTCCGGCCAGCAGTGCGTGTTCTTCGTCGATCGGCAATCTGGCGGCGCCCAAACGATCCAGGTGTTTGGCGTAGGCACCGAGCAGAACGTCTGCACCCGCCAGTTTCCCGAGTCGATGTTTGGTGGACAGTTCCCACGCCGAGACCGCCGAGACCACGATCGTGCTCGCTCGGTCGGTAATGACCCGGCGGGCGTGACGCCCGAGTCGCGCCGGATCCGTCAGCGCCCACAGTGCGACGTGCGTGTCCAGCAGATAGCTCACTGCCACGCGTCGAGCTCTTCCTCGGACAGCGGGTCGAAGAACTCGTCGGGAACCGAGTAGGCCACGAAGCCGATATCGCTTCGCCCATCCCGATTCGCCAACTGTGCAGGCGGTCAACGGCCTACCCGCGATTACCGCTCGCCATCCAACTGCGGTGTCTGATCGCTGCGTTGCGCGCCCGGTTGGCCAGCGCCCGATCGGGCAGATGGCACCCCAGTGCGTCGAGGACCGCCTGCGTCTCCGGTGCGGGGGTGCCGCCAAAATGCTTCGAGCACGGGTCCGACGGATACGAGGAGAAGGTCACGTCAGAGAGCGAACGCCCGCGCCAGCGCCTTGATGGTGTGGCGGTCGCCCTCGGCGGTGATCGCCTTGCTGGCCGCGGCGTCGGCCAGCAGCGTCCGGCCGCTGTTGAGCGAGAGCAGTGTCAGCGTGTCGGTGGTGACCACCGCACGCGGATCCTCGGCCGTGCCGGGCTGAATCACGATGTGGCCGTTGGTGATACGGACCTCCAACGGCTGGTTGTCGAGGATGAGCCCGTAGATCCCTTCGACGTCCGCTGCCGCCTTCCGGTTGAACCGCGCCGACAGTCCCAGGGCCAGTGATTCGGCATCGAGACGCTGTCCCGGGCGGGGATCGCCGAGGCGTCGCATGCCCCAGCGGGCGAGCTGGAGTAGCGCCGGACGCAGCGCTTCGCCGTCGGGGGTGAGCTGATAGACGGTGGACGCGGCCGGGGGAGGCAGGGTGGTCTTCTCGATGATGCCGGTGTCCTCGAGTTCGCGGAGGCGCTGGCTCAGCAGCCCGGTGCCGATGCCGGAGAGCCGGCCCTGCAGATCCGTGAACCGCTTGGGGCCCATCAGCAGATCTCGAATGATCAGGACCGTCCAGCGCTCACCCAGCAGATCGAGCGCTGCCGCCAATCCGCAGTACTGGTCGTATGACCTCTTCACCATGTGACCTAGCATACACAATCTGCAGTCTTTACTTCAAAAACAAGAAGTACTAGCTTCAAGATTTATGAGCACACATGTTTTCGGTCCCAATCCCGGCGTGCTGGTCCGTCCAGCGACCGGACAGCAGAACCAGTGGTGGCGACGGGTATGGGTCTGGTTCATGCAGGCCCCCGCGGAGGGCACCCGTCGGGTGCGCGCCCGGCGGTTCTACCCGGACCAGCGCAACGCCGTCGTCGAGCGGTCGACGCTGGCGCGGGAGATGTACCGGCTCTAAGCGCCCGGCGCGGCGCCCTTGACGAACACCGCGACCAGCGCGGCCACGATCAGGGTCAGGATGACCGCGAGCAGATACGGATCGGGCATCAGGCGTTCGACGTACCGGACCGACAGGCCGGTCAGGGATTGCATGACCCCGCGGCGCTCGCGCGGCTTCGCGCTGGTCGTCATGGGCCTACCTCACCATGGCGGGCGGCAGTGCGGCCGTAATTGCCCGGTACGCCAGGTCGGCGGCCGCCTCCCAACCCTGGGCCGCGTCGATGGTCAACGCGGCGGTGAAGTGCGGGCTCAGGTGCGCGGTGATCGTTGTCCCCAGCGCCTCCGGTGGATCCCCGGCGCCGTCGAGCGCACGCCACAACGTCGCGGTGATGTCGGCCATCGCGCCCCGGAACT
>JAKIXW010000050.1:0-231 GCA_022708865.1 Acidobacteriota bacterium | reverse complement strand
GCGCCTCGGCCGCCTCGAGATCGGCGGGAAGGTCCGTGCGCGAGGCCAATTCGAAGAAGCCCGGCCCGATGGTGGAGTTCATCCGGTGCGCCGATTCGCACGTCGCCCGCAGCCAGGCCAGCACGTCACCCTCCAACGACGGCAGTTGGCTGCGGTAGCCGGTGATGCCGGCCTCGAAGGCGGCGGCCAATAGCTTCTCCCGGGTCTCGAAGTGCCGGAACAGGGTGCGCC
>JAKIXW010000509.1:322-595 GCA_022708865.1 Acidobacteriota bacterium | reverse complement strand
GATGGTCGCCGAGCCGATGACGCGGGTCCCGTCGTAGAGGACGACGGACTGGCCGGGCGCCACTCCCCTGATCGGCGCGTCGAGGGTCACCTCGAGTTCCCCTCCCGGGCCTTGGTATGCCGCGCAGCCCACCTCCTCGCCGTGGGCGCGCACCTGCGCACCCGCCCGGATCGTCCCGATCGGCGCAGGACCACACCAACGGGCGTGTTCGCCGGTGATCTGCCGGACGCCGAGCAGCTCCGCAGTGCCGATGACGACCCGGTTGGTCGGAGC
>JAKIXW010000509.1:0-234 GCA_022708865.1 Acidobacteriota bacterium | reverse complement strand
GGCGTGCGTCCCGACCACCTCGCCATCGGTCGTGACCAGCTCCCCCGGCTGCTCGCCGAGGCGGCCCGCGAGGAATCCGCGGGTGTCGCCGTCGGGGATGAAGCAGATGTCGTGGCTGTCCGGCTTCTTGGCCACCGAGAAGCCGCGGGCGGCCGCCTCCTCACGGATCGCCGGTTTGGTCGTGTCGCCGAGCGGGAAGAAAGCGTGGGCCAGTTGGTCCTCGTCGAGGACACC
>JAKIXW010000508.1:291-610 GCA_022708865.1 Acidobacteriota bacterium | reverse complement strand
CTCGATGCTCTACCTCGACTACTCGCGCCAGCCCGGCGAATGGGTCCCCAACGAGTTCGGTGGGCGCGAGAACCTCGACGCGGTGGCCCTGCTCCAGGAAGCCAACGCCACGGCATACAAGCGCACTCCTGGCGTCGTGACGATCGCCGAGGAGTCGACGTCGTGGGGTGGGGTCTCGCACCCGACCTCGATGGGTGGGCTGGGCTTCGGCTTCAAATGGAACATGGGGTGGATGAACGACGCCCTGCGTTACCTGGCCACCGACCCGATCTATCGGCAGTACCACCACAACAAGCTGACGTTCGCGCTCATGTATGCC
>JAKIXW010000508.1:0-251 GCA_022708865.1 Acidobacteriota bacterium | reverse complement strand
GGTCGTCCACGGCAAGGGCTCGCTCATGCGCAAGTCGCGTGGCAGCCGCGAGGACCAGATCTCCACGGTGCGGGCGTTCCTGGCCTACATGTGGAGCCAGCCGGGCAAGCAACTGCTGTTCATGGGCTGCGAGTTCGGGCAGGAATCGGAGTGGTCCGACGGGCGCAGCCTCGACTGGTGGCTGCTCGACCAGCCGCTGCACTACCGGATCCACGCGCAGGTCAAGGAGATGAACGCCATCTACCGGGCCA
>JAKIXW010000507.1 GCA_022708865.1 Acidobacteriota bacterium | reverse complement strand
ATCTCGCCGGCGCCGGCGTGTCCGAGGATGCGCGCCGCGATGTGCACGGCGATGCCGCCGACATCGTCGGTGAGCAGTTCGCATTCGCCGGTGTGGATCGCGGCGCGGATCTCGATTCCCAGATCCTCGGCATCTGCCTGGATCGCTTGCGCACAGCGGATCGCCTGTGTCGGGCCGTCAAATGTGACCAGATGACCGTCGCCGGTGCTCTTGACCAGGTTGCCGCCGAATCGTGCGGCAAGCTCATCAGCGATCTGACCGAATCGCTGGAGCAGCGCGCGCCAACGTTCGTCTCCCGAGGCGGCCGCCCGTTCGGTGGAGGCGACGATGTCCGTGAAGAGTACCGACCGAAGGGCTCGGTGCGTATTCGACTGCGCGGCATGGCTTCCCGTGAGGAACTCCTCGATGCGGGTCAGGATCGTGTCGGGTTCGGTGAACCACGGCGCATGATCGATACCGTCAACCTCCAGCATCTGTGCGCCCGGGATGTGGTCGGCAAGGTATCGCCCGCACTGCACGGGGATGGGCTCGTCGCGGGCATGAATGATCAGGGTTGGCACCGTGATCGTCGCCAGGACCGGTCGCACGTCGATGCCGAACGTCGACTCCGACGC
>JAKIXW010000506.1:379-616 GCA_022708865.1 Acidobacteriota bacterium | reverse complement strand
CCTGCCGGGGCGGCGGCCGCCGCGGTCTCGAAACCGCCCTGGGAACCCTGCGGCCAGGGCTGTTTGAAAGTCCGGTTCTGGCACCCCTTCAGCGCCCGCGGGGCGCTTGCCGGCCCCGATCATGCCACCATGGAAATCGCGGTTGATTTCCACAGGAGGGTGACCAGGTGAGCGCTGACGCGATCTTCGATCAGCCCTGCCCTGCGGCCGGCATTGCCAGGCGCGCGTCGTCGGGGT
>JAKIXW010000506.1:0-289 GCA_022708865.1 Acidobacteriota bacterium | reverse complement strand
TCAGGAGCTCATGACCTATGAGTCGATGGCCCGTGTTGTGGGCATGGCTGTTCGGTATGGCGGGTGCGGGCTGGCTGGGCGCGGTCGAGGTAAGTCTGGTCAACGAGTCGATGGAGCTTGCCTTCGACGTCGCTGCCGGCGGTGCGCTGAGCGGTCTGCGCAATCTGCCTTGTGACACCGCGTTCCTGCCGCCGCCGAGTGGCGAGGCCGCCGCGGCGGCGGACCGTTCGCCGTGGCTGCTGGTGCTGCGGGGTGCTGACGGGTCGCTGGTCGAGGTCACCGGTCGGCA
>JAKIXW010000505.1:373-622 GCA_022708865.1 Acidobacteriota bacterium | reverse complement strand
AGAATCAGGCCTTCCGGTACCTCGAGCGCCGGGAATCCGGCGTGGAGATGGTAAAGCCTGCCCCAGACCACGGCCAGTTCGATGCTGCGGGCCTGGGCGCAGAAGCGTTGATGGTTCCAGTAGCCCCGTTTCAGGGTGCCATAGACGAAGAGCCGAAGGATGGCCTCGGGAGTGTCTCCCGGATTTGTGTTCAGCTTCGAGGATTCTCCAATGTTCATGCATTCACTCCTTCGGGCAGTGTCCCTTTGC
>JAKIXW010000505.1:0-259 GCA_022708865.1 Acidobacteriota bacterium | reverse complement strand
TCATGGGCGGCACCTCCAGCTCGCGCCAGCCCTTCTCGTTGTCCACGGCAAAGTCAATAAAGGCGTCGTCCGAGGCGTAGAGCACCACCCTGTGCTGGCGGTGAATGCGCAGGCAGAGCGGCTTGTTGCCCTTGAGCACGGTGATAGTGCCGGGGTCGATGCGCGAGGCCAGCACGGCGCTCATCTGGCCGCGACAGAGGGCAAGCGCCTTCTTCAGCCCCTCCTGGTCGATGGGGCCTTCGGGCGCGAAACGGTCGGC
>JAKIXW010000504.1:335-626 GCA_022708865.1 Acidobacteriota bacterium | reverse complement strand
CAGTCCGAGACCGCGACGACCGGCCCTTGGGTGTCCTTGAGCTTCTCGGTGACCCACGGTGTGCGCTGGTCCTCACCGGGGTGCAGGTAGGCGTGCTCGTCGCAGGCCAGTCCGTCGCGACGTAGCTCGGTCCATGAGGTGACCGACCAGACGTCGGCGGCCACGCCCCAGTCCTCCTTGAGCAACTCCTGGGCCTCGAGAGCCCACGGCACGCCGACACCCGAGGCGAGCAACTGCACGCGGGGCGCGTCCTGGGGCAGGCCGTCGGTGATCGCGGGTGCGTAGAGATAC
>JAKIXW010000504.1:0-254 GCA_022708865.1 Acidobacteriota bacterium | reverse complement strand
TCGGCCGGCTGGGACATCGGCTCGTTGTAGACCGTGAGGTAGTAGATGACGTTGCGGTCGTCGTCGGTCAGCGTGTCATCCGTGCCGTGCATCCGGTGCAGGCCGTCCTGCATGATGTGCGCGATCTCGTAGGCGAACGCCGGGTCGTAGGCGCGCACCGCTGGATTGGTCGCGGCCAGCAGGTGGCTGTGGCCGTCGGCGTGCTGCAGACCCTCACCGGTCAGCGTGGTCCGACCGGCCGTCGCGCCGATGAG
>JAKIXW010000503.1:359-628 GCA_022708865.1 Acidobacteriota bacterium | reverse complement strand
TTGCGACCGTCTGGCCGGTCGTCCTCCTCGGCCGCGTGATCGGATGGGCGGGCCGCGGCACTCGAGGGCCGCCCCGCGACGCGATCCTGGCAAAATCCGTCCCGCCGCACGACCTCGGCAAGGCCTTCGGGTTCCACCGGGCCGGCGATACACTCGGCGCCATCGCCGGCCCGCTTATGGCGCTGGCCCTGGTTTCCTCGATCGGCCTGCGGGAGATCTTCTGGCTCACCCTCATCCCGGGTTTTCTTGCCGTCGCGACCTTCTGGCTC
>JAKIXW010000503.1:0-280 GCA_022708865.1 Acidobacteriota bacterium | reverse complement strand
CTGGTCTTCGGGGCCGCCGATTTCTCACATACGCTCCTCATCGCCTTTGCAATCGTCGCCTTGACACCCTCGCTCGGACTGGCGGGTGCGACCGCAGTCGGCGCCGGCCTCTACCTCGTCAGAAATGTGGTCTACGCGGCGGCCAGCTACCCGTTCGGCGTCCTCGGTGACCGGTTCGGACGAGTGAAAATGCTTATCCTCGGGTATACGGTCGCGGTCGCGACATTCATCGGGTTCGCCGTGGTTCCGCCGGATCTGGTCGGCTACGGTGCACTCTTCG
>JAKIXW010000502.1 GCA_022708865.1 Acidobacteriota bacterium | reverse complement strand
CCGGACCCGCCCCGGTGCTGGTGATGGCGCACGGGCTCGGCGCGGTCAAGGAGATGCGCCTGGACGCGTTCGCCGACCGGTTCAGCGCCGCCGGCTATGCCTGCCTGGTGTTCGACTACCGCCATTTCGGCACCAGTGACGGCGAGCCGCGCCAGCTGCTCGACATCGAACGCCAGCGCGACGACTGGGCGGCAGCGGTCGCGTACGCACGCTCACTGCCCGAGGTCGACGGCCAGCGGGTGGTGCTGTGGGGCTCGTCGTTCGGGGGCGGGCACGTGATCGCCATGGGCGCCGCCTCGGCCATTGCCACCGGTCCTGCGACCACCGCCAAGCTGCTGCCCCGGATCGTCGCCGACCTGGCCGCCGCCGCCCGCGGCAAGCCACCGGTGCTGGTGCCACTGGCCGGGCCGCCGCGCAGCGCGGCGCTGATGACCGCACCGGACGCCGTCCCCGGATTCTTGCGCCTGGTGCCGGACGGGATGGTGTTCCGCAACGAGGCCGCCGCGCGCGTCGGCCTGCGCATCACTCTCGACAGCCCCGGCCGGTCGGCACGAAAAGTCCAGTGCCCCATCCTGTTCTGCATCTGCGACACCGACTCCGTAGCACCGGCGAAAGCCACCGAACGGCACG
>JAKIXW010000501.1:249-640 GCA_022708865.1 Acidobacteriota bacterium | reverse complement strand
CGGGTACAACGCCTACGACATGTGGGGCCCGTCGGGCAGCGCCACCTGGCAGCGCAACGACCCGATGCTGAATATCAACCGGCTGGTGGCCAACCGCACCGCCCTGTGGATCTATTGCGGCTCAGGACGCCCCACGGACTTCGACACCGGCACCGACATCGGTGTCAACTTCAGCGCGCAGTACCTGGAGAACATCACCCTGAACACCAACACCGAGTTCCAGCAGCGCTACCGCGCCGCCGGTGGCCGCAATGCGGTGTTCAACTTCCCGCCCAACGGCACCCATAGCTGGGGCTACTGGGGCGCCCAGCTGCAGGCCATGAAACCCGACCTGGTGCGCATCCTGAACACCCCGCCGCCGGCGCCCCCCGCACCACCGCAACCCCCAGCC
>JAKIXW010000501.1:0-239 GCA_022708865.1 Acidobacteriota bacterium | reverse complement strand
GCGGCTCCCGCCCCTGCTGCCGCGCGGTAACCGAAAAGGCTTACCGCTCAACGATTCAGGTGGATCCGCCACCGCACACCGGGAATCCGCCGGAATCGCTCGACATGCGAGAACGCCCAACCTGGCCGACTCTTGGCAGATGTCCGCCCCCGTGCGGACACCGGAGGCGCGCGGGCGGTCGGGTTGCGGCTGCGGGAGTTTCCGATGACCTCGGCGCGGATCTGGCGGGCACTGAACGC
>JAKIXW010000500.1 GCA_022708865.1 Acidobacteriota bacterium | reverse complement strand
TTGGCGCCCGTTGCCGGTAATAATCCTGCGGAGGTATTACCGCGCCTGCTGCCGGTAATAATCCTGCAGGGGCGTCACCTCCCAGTCCCGGCTCTTCAGGGCGGCAATGGCCTCGCTCAGGGCCTTGGCCCCCGCCAGGGTGGTGGTGTAGGGGATGTTGTAGATCAGCGCCCCCCGGCGGATGTTGTAGCCGTCGTAGGAAGACTTCCGGCCCACGCTGGTGTTGATCATCAACTGGATGGATCCGTTCTTGATGGCGTCCAGGACGTGGGGACGGCCCTCCGTCAGCTTGTTGATGGGGGTGATGGGGATACCGTGATCTCCCAGGAAGGCGGCGGTCCCCCGGGTGCCGACGATCCGGAAGCCCATCTCCTGGAAGGCCCGGGCGATGGCCACGGTTTTCTCCTTGTGCCGGTTGTGGACGCTGATATAGACGGTGCCGGAGAGCGGGAGGCGCCAGCCGGCGGCCAGTTGGGACTTGGCGTAGGCCATGCCGAAGGAGGAATCGATGCCCATGACCTCGCCGGTGGATTTCATCTCCGGACCCAGGAGTACATCCACGCCGGGGAAGCGGCTGAAGGGGAATACCGCCTCCTTGACGGCGATGTGCCGGGGGTGGCGCCGCTCCGTAAAGCCCAGTT
>JAKIXW010000004.1:6451-54361 GCA_022708865.1 Acidobacteriota bacterium | reverse complement strand
GGTAACACGGGGGTTGCAAGCGTTGTCCGGAATTACTAGGCGTAAAGTGCAGGTAGGCGGATAGATAAGTTTAAGGTTAAAGGCTACGGCTTACCCGTAGTAAGGCGTTAGATACTGTTTATCTGGAATGCGGTTGAGGGAGACAGAATTCCTGGTGTAGCGGTGGAATGCGCAGAGATCAGGAGGAATACCGAAGGCGAAGGCAGTCTTCTAAGCCGATATTGACGCTAAACTGCGAAGGTGTGGGGATCAAACAGGATTAGATACCCTGGTAGTCCACGCCCACAGTTAAGCTGTGAGTTTTCACGAACAACGCGACAAACCACCTACGAGCTCTTTACGCCCAGTAATTCCGGACAACGCTCGCACCCTACGTATTACCGCGGCTGCTGGCACGTAGTTGGCCGGTGCTTCTTCTGCATCTACCGTCACTTGCGCTTCGTCGATGCTGAAAGAGGTTTACAACCCGAAGGCCGTCATCCCCCACGCGGCGTCGCTGCATCAGGCTTGCGCCCATTGTGCAATATTCCCCACTGCTGCCTCCCGTAGGAGTCTGGGCCGTATCTCAGTCCCAGTGTGGCCGGACACCCTCTCAGGCCGGCTACCCGTCGTCGCCTTGGTAGGCCATCACCCCACCAACAAGCTGATAGGCCGCGGGCCCATCCCACACCGCAAAAGCTTTCCACCACAATCCATGCAGACCGTGGTCCTATCCGGTATTAGACCCAGTTTCCCAAGCTTATCCCGAAGTGCAGGGCAGATCACCCACGTGTTACTCACCCGTTCGCCACTCGTGTACCCCGAAGGGCCTTACCGTTCGACTTGCATGTGTTAAGCACGCCGCCAGCGTTCGTCCTGAGCCAGGATCAAACTCTCCAAACAAAAACCCCCCACCACAAACGGCAGGGCAGAATTCGAATCAGAAAAATCTGACCTAACAAAAAGACACCAAAAACTGGCATCAAAAACAATCAAGCCACACCCCAACACGGGGGTACCAGAGCATGGCAAAAAAACAACAAACAAAAACCACCAAACACACTATTGAGTTCTCAAACAACAGACCTGCTGTCGATCCCCGGACCGCGCAAAAACCCCGCGACCGATTGGCCGCGAAAATCTAGAGCGGACTGTAGAACACCCTGATGCCTCAGGGTTATTCCTGGGGATGTCTCCGCGCTCCCCGGCCAGGCCGTGTCGCGTTGACTCGCAATAAGTTACGGCCCTGGAAACTCGGAGTCAAATCGGCTGGTAGACGGCATTTTTTGGAACTTTCAAGATCAAACCGGAACCCCTGAAAGCCTCAGCCGTGCCTCTGCACTCCGGCCACATTCCGTTTGCCGCGGCGCAGCACCAGCCACCGGCCGAACAGGAAATCAGCCGGGGCCGGAGCCCACTCGTCCGTTGTCACCTTCACGTTGTTCACCGACACGCCGCCCTCGGCGATCGTGCGGCGCGCGGCTCCCTTGCTCGGCGCCAGCCCCGTGGCGACCAGTAGATCGGTGATCGAGTCCGGTCCCCCGGGTGCGAGTTCTGCCACCTCATTGTTCGCGGCCTCGCGCAGCGCGGCGGCCAGGGTGGGCTCGTCGAGGTCGGTCAATTCACCGCGGCCGAACAGGGCCTGACTGGCGAGCTCCACCGACGAGGTCGCGGCCGCACCGTGGACCAGGGTCGTGAGCTCCTGGGCCAGCCGGCGCTGGGCGGCGCGTTCATGCGGCCGTTCGGCGGTGGCCCGTTCCAGCTCGGTGATCTCGTCCGCGTCGAGGAAGGTGAACCAACGCAGATACGCGACGACGTCGGCGTCGGCGGTGTTGACGAAGTACTGGTACCAGGCGTATGGCGACGTCATCTCGGGGTCGAGCCACAGGTTTCCCCCACCAGTGGACTTACCGAACTTCTTGCCCTCGGAGTCGGTCACCAGCGGTGTGGTCAAAGCATGGACCGAAGCCCCCGCCTTCTGCCGGACCAATCGCACGCCGGCGATGATGTTGCCCCACTGATCGGAACCTCCGACCTGCAGGCTGCAGCCGTACCGTTTGTGCAGTTCGACGTAATCGTTCGCCTGCAACAGCATGTAGCTGAACTCGGTGTAGGAAATGCCGTCGCCATCGAGTCGGCGGCGCACGGTGTCGCGGTCGAGCATTACGTTGACGGAAAAGTGCTTGCCGAGGTCACGTAGGAATTCAATGGCCGACAGCTGCGAGGTCCAGGACAAGTTGTTCTCGACCACCGCGCCGGTCGGCGAATCGTCGAACTCCACGAACCGTTCCAGTTGACCGCGGATGCGGACCGCCCAGTCGGCGACCGTATCGATGGTGTTCAGGGTGCGCTCACCGGTCTCGCGCGGATCGCCGATCAGGCCGGTCGCCCCGCCGGCCAACACGATCGGCCGGTGCCCGGCCTGCTGAAAGCGCCGAAGTGTGAGCAACGGCACCAGATGCCCGGCATGCAGGCTGGGCGCAGTGGGATCGAACCCCGAATACACCGTGACCGGACCGGCCGCCAACTGCTCCGTCAGTGCGTCGCGGTCGGTCGACTGCGCGATGAGGCCGCGCCAGTCCAACTCATCGAGGATCGTCGTGCCCGTCAACTTGGCCATGTGCCGATCTTCCCGTATGGCGGTCCGCTCAGTCGCTGCGCCCGGTCACCGGGGCCCGCGGACTGCGCCGGTACGCCGAGACCTCGGGATACCGATCGAGCCAGAAACGCCACGGCCGATCCGCCGCCCTGCTCACACCAACCCGTGGCCCGGCCAGCGCCGCGCGTCGATCACCAAACTCGAGCCGCACCGGCGAAGATACGTCGAAAAGATCGATTCCGTTGTCCACCAACGTGATTCCCAGAGCTTCGCATAGGTTTCCGGGCCCCCTGGCCAGAGCCCTGGCCCGCACCGCCGAACCTCGGCGCTCGCGAGCGAGGTCGACGCCGTCGATGATTACCCCGGCCCGCAACAGCACCGCCGCGGCCACCCGGTCGGGTCCGCACACGACATTTGCGCACACGTGGATGCCGTGGCTGCGATAGGTGTAGAGCCGGCCGGGCGGTCCCGTCATCACCAGATTGCGGACATCGGGACCACGGTAGGAATGCGACGCGGGGTCCGGCCAGGGGCCGTCCGGAACACCCCCGTACGCCTCGACCTCGACGACCGTCGCGGCGACGCCCCGGCCAAACAGGGTGGCGCCGAGAAGTCCCTGCGCCGCGTCCAGCGGATCGCGGTCCAAACGGCCGGGAACGGCGGCTAACCCGCCGTCAGGCGCGTGTGCTCGGCCTCGTCGGTGACCTCGCGCGACTCGTCGACCAGCAGCACCGGGATGCCGTCCTCAATGCGGTAGACCCGCCGCAGCCGGGGGTTGTAGAGCTCGGCTCCGGTGTAGGTCAGGGGACCCCCGTCCGCCGGGCACACCAGGATGTCAAGCAGTTTGGCGTCCAGCACGCTAGCTGCGACCCGGCATCGGGAAGATCGGGCTGTCCTGGATCATCGGATTGCCCGGAGCCCAGGTGCCCTGGTTGATGCCGAACCCGACCTGCGGCTGGCCCTGCGAGGAACTGCCGCTCTCCGACTGCATTTGATGCTGATGCGCGATGGTGCCCTGCAACGCGGCGATCAACGGACCCTGGTTGGGCCGCTTGGCGACGGCGGCCTGCACGGCCATCAGATCACCCGGCCTGGGCGGGAAACCCTGCGCCCGCAACGTCAGCGCTTCGTTCAGCAAGTTGGCGACCTGACCGGCGCCCGAACCCCGGGAGAACTCCGTGGACAACTGATCAAGGACATAGGCATACGACGGTGCCGGACCGGTGGCCTGCTTGCGGGGCACGGTCGGAGTGCCCCCGGCGGCCCCACCCGTCAGCTGGAGCCCGGGCGTGCCCGCGGCCGGAGTGGGCGACGTCGGGGTGGGAGTCTCGGGATCGGCCGCGGCGGAGCCGAGGCCCAGCGAGAGGCCCACAGCGAAGGCCAATCCCAGACCGGCTATCACGCGGCGCGCGTGCAATGACATGGCGTCCTCCAGCAAGAATGATTACGGCCGAGCCTACCAGCGGTTTCGCTGCAGAACCCGGCAGCGTTACACCCCGCCGATCGCCGTGCGGGCGGTCGCGGTCAGTCGTTTGTACCGGCCGTCCTCGGGATCGTGGTACCAGACCTGCCGGCCCACCTTCGGCAACCCGGCGGCACGCAGCGCACCGGCCATCGGACGGAAGGTCGCCGACAGGGGCAGTTCGGGCACCACATGGACGATGTCCGGCGGCAGACCGACCGGCATCGACGCCAGGGCATCGGTGAGGTCGGCCGCCGTGACCGACGCCCCCGGTCGCAGGGTCAGCGCCGCGACCGCGGCCTCATGGTCGGCCGTGGTCGGCACCGGATAAGTGACGGCCAGATCGACCGCACCGATCCGGCTGACGGCCTCGGTGATCGGTTCGGGGAATGTCACGCCTCGCGCCGTGTGGATCGCCGCGTTCCGGTTCCCCACCAGCCAGTAGTCACCGTCGGCGTCACGGCGGAACAGCGATTCCGTGGACACCCAGATGTCGGACGGCGCGAACACCCCGCGCTTGACGGACGCCGTCGGATCGACCGGGCCCCGCGGATGCGCCAGCAGGACCCCGATCTGATCGACCGCGGCGACCTGGACGAAGCCGCGGTCGTCCTCGAGGATGAGGTCGGAATCCACGTCGTAGGCCGCGAGTTCGATCTCGCCGCCACCGGGCAACGGCCGGCCCTTGCTGCCGACCTTGGCGCCGGTCACATTGGCCAGCACCGCCTGGCCGTCCGTCGTCGCGAAGAACTCCACCACCCGCGCCGGCGCGAACGTCTCGGTGAGACGCTGCCACAGCCCCGTGGGCATGCCCGACCCGATGAACAGCCGCACCGGATGGTGGCCGTGCAGGACGAACGCCGGATCGTCGATGACGTCGCGCAGCATCGCCCAGGTGTAGGACACGACGGTCACTCCGTACTGCCGCAGTTCCTGGACGAACCGCTCCGGCTTCAGGCCGCGCGAGAGCGCGATCCGGGCGCCGCCCACCACCGCGCCGCCGACGGCGACCAGTAGTCCCGACTGATGGTGCAGCGGTGTCAGGCAGTAGACCGTGTCGCCCGACGACAACGCGGCCGCCGACGCGGTCCCGAACGCCGACAGTGCCCACCGGTAGTTGGTGATCTGCTTGGCGACGAGCTCGCCGCCGACCGTGTTGAAGGCGACGAAGGCCAGGTCACGGGCGTATCCGGGGTTCGGCCGGTACCACCCCGGCAGCGTCACCGCGTCGGGGTCGATCCGCTCCATATCGATCACGTCGGCGTCGTCGGGCAGGTGCAGGTCGCGGGACTCACCACCGCCGAGCACCAGCACCTGCAGCGCCAGGTGCCGGGCGGCCTCCAGATTCGTCGGATCGGTCAGAACTTCCGCGACCCCGCCCAGTCGGGCCGCCTCGTGCAGGTCGCCGTCGGGCGGCATCAACACCGCCACCGCCCCGAGCCGCGACAGCGCGGCGATGGCCACCAGCGCACTCGGCCGGGTCTCCATCAGGATCCCGACCCGGTCGCCCTGCCGCACGCCGACATCGATGAGCCCGCGCACCACGTTGTTGATCCGGCGATCGACCGCCTCGTAGGTGTGCACGCGGCCGTCGAAGAGCAGGAACTCGCCATTGGGCGACTCCTTGACCTGCTCGGAGATGATGCGCCCCAACGAGATTCGTGTGTGGTCGTTGATCTGTCCCAAGCGGGTCAGCCGCGGCAGCGTGCGTGCGGTCTCGACGACCAGGGTGCGCACGGACTTGTTCGCCGCGACGACCGCGTCGGCGGCGCTGCGGGCCAGTGTCAATGCAACTTCGGAAGCCTCTCCGACGCCGTGCGCCAGGCGCGCCGACAGCGGCACCCCCGTATCGGCGGTCTCGGGGCGCTGCGTGGCGTCCGGCATCGGCTCGACGTTGGCGGGCCGGGTGCCGCCGTCCTGGACCCAGTGCACCCAGTCGGCCACGGTCGGCCAGGTGATCTCGGACGCCTTCGTCCCGACCACCAGGCCGAAATGTCCGGCCCGGATCATCGTCTCGTACACCTGGGCCGAAGGCGCGGCGCGCTTGATGCCGCGGACCGACGGGGGCTGTCCGATGTCGTCGACCTCGCCGACGAACGCCAGCACCGGGCAGGTGATATCGGTGAGCGTCACCAACTGCCCGTTGATCGCGAACCCGCCCGACATCAATCGGTTGTGCGCGATGAACTGCTTGAGCAGCTCGGACACCGCTGGCCCCGACCAGGCTATCCAGCCCTCGGAATCAAGGAACCGGCGCTGCTGCTCACGCGGCAGGAGCGCCTCCCGATCGTGCAGTTGGCGGACGAAATCGACCCGGGCCTTCGCGGTCTTGAGCGGGTCGAGCATCTGGAAGCCGGTGCGTGCCATCCAGCCCTGGATATCGAGGCGGTTGAAGACGTGATCGGCCATGAAGCCTGCCGCCACCGCGCCCAGATTGGGCGGGATCCCCATCGGCAACGCCGCCAGAGTGTCCACGGGGGCGCCGAACCCGACGATGCTCGCCAGATCCCTGGACTGCCGGTAGGCGGCCGCCTGGTAGGAGAACATCCCGCCCTGCGAATAGCCGGCCAGGTGGATGTTCTGACCGGTGATCTCCTTGATGGTGTCGATGGCCTCGGAAAGCGCCACGACGTGATCGGTCAGGGTGCGGCGCATGCCGCCCTCCACCTTGTCCGGTTCGCCGAAGTCGATGACCCAGGGATCGAGGCCGGCGCGGTGCAGGATGCCGACGGCGCCGTCCTCGCGAGTGACGTCCCACATATTGGCCGACATCATCATCGGATGGACCATCAGTACCGGCGGGCCCGACTTCGTCCGGACCCGGCTGTCCGGCGGGAAATAACGCCGCAACTTGTACATCGGCACGGTTTCGACGGTCTGGTACGGCGACGGCACCGATTCGGTCTCCAGGCCGCCGAGGCGCAACACCTCGAGACCGTTCTGCGCGGTGGCGACCAACCGCCCGACCGGCCGCAGGATCGGCCCGGTGACCGCGGAAAGATTCAGGTCCACAAGCGCTCCCCTACTGTGTGATGCGGAGTCCGCACACCCCCGGACGGCTTGCACATCATGGCATACCGTCCGCATCGCGCAGCCCCGCTTGGGAGACGCCATTATCACCCTGCGGCGCCGACCACTAGGGTCAGCCGCGTGGCACACCTGCTCGGCGCTGAATCCCTGCATCTGGAATACCCGACACGCGTGGTGTTCGACGGGGTCAATGCCGGCGTCAATGACGGTGACCGGATCGGCGTCGTCGGCCGCAACGGCGACGGCAAATCCAGTCTGCTCGGGATGCTGGCCGGACAGGTCACCCCGGACGCGGGTCGCGTCACCCGGCGGACCGGCCTGCGGGTCGGGACCCTCGAGCAGGCCGACACTCTGGACGAAACCCGCACCGTCGGTTGGGAACTGGTCGGGGACCGGGCCGACCATGAATGGGCCGGCGACCCCCGCGTTCGCGACGTCGTCAGCGGACTGGTTGCCGACATCGACTGGAAGGCAAAGGTTTCCACGCTGTCCGGCGGCCAGCGGCGGCGGGTCCAACTCGCCGCGCTGCTGATCGAGGAATGGGACGTCATCGCACTGGACGAACCGACCAACCACCTCGACATCGAGGGCATCACCTGGCTGGCCGCACACCTGAAGGGCCGCTGGGCCCGCGGGACCGGCGGACTGCTCCTGGTGACCCACGACCGCTGGTTCCTGGACGAGGTCGCGACCACCACGTGGGAAGTCCACTCCGGCCCACGGGGGGGTGTCGTGGAACCGTTCGACGGCGGCTACGCCGCGTACATCCTGCAGCGGGTGGAACGGGACCGGATCGCCGCCGCCACCGAGGCCAAACGGCAGAACCTGATGCGCAAGGAACTGGCCTGGCTGCGCCGGGGCGCACCGGCGCGGACGTCGAAGCCCAAGTTCCGAATCGACGCCGCAACTGCGTTGATCGCGGACGTCCCGCCCCTGCGGAACCCGGTCGAGCTGGCGAAACTGGCCACCGCGCGGCTCGGCAAGGACGTCATCGATCTGCTCGACGTGTCGGTCTCCTTCGGGGACCGCACGGTGCTGCGGGACGTGGAATGGCGAATCGGCCCGGGCGAGCGCACCGGCATCGTCGGCGCCAACGGGGCCGGAAAGTCGACGCTGCTCGGCCTGATCGCCGGCACGGTGGCACCGGATTCCGGGCGGGTCAAACGCGGGAAGACCGTCCAGTTGGCGATGCTCGACCAGCAGGCCGGCATCCTCGCCGACGTCGAGGCCGATCTGGTCCGCGAAGTGATCGGCCGGCTACAGACCACGTTCGTCGTCGACGGCAAGGACATGACGCCCGCGCAGCTGCTCGAACGGCTTGGCTTTGGGCGCGAACATCTTTCGGCCCGGGTGTCCGACCTGTCCGGCGGGCAGCGGCGCCGGCTGCAGCTGATGCTGACGTTGCTGAGCGAACCGAATGTACTGATCCTCGATGAGCCCACCAACGATGTCGACACCGACATGCTCACCGCTACGGAGGATCTGCTGGACTCCTGGCCGGGCACGCTCATCGTGGTCTCGCACGACCGGTATCTGCTGGAGCGGGTCACCGACCAGCAGTACGCGATCCTGGACGGCCGGCTGCGTCACCTGCCCGGCGGTATCGACGAATACCTGCGGCTGGCGGCGGAACCCGTGCGCACCGAGGCGCCGGCCCAGACGCAATCCGGCTTGGGGGCTGCTCTTTACGCCAACCGCAAGGAAATCGCCGCCGTCGATCGTAAGCTCGCCAAGGTCGCCGAACAGATCTCCGCTCTGCACAGCGAGATCGCCGAGCATGACCACAGCGACTACCCGGGGCTGGGTGCGCTCACCGCGCGGCTTCGCGAATTGGAGAGCGAGAACACCGAATTGGAGGACCGTTGGCTGGAGCTCTCCGATGACGCGAGCTGATACGCGCTACCTGCTGCGGCCACTGCGCCTGTTCGTGCAGCACTTTCCGCAATTGGCGGCGTGGTACCTGTTGGGCGTGCTCGGGCGTGATGCCGCCATCGAGTTGGCGGCGTGGGCCGGCCACGACAACGACGTGTGGGCATCGCTGATCATGCCCATGGCCGGCCTGGCACGGCTGGGCTCCTACGTGGGAATGTTCCTGGTGTTGCGGCCCGCGCTTCCGGCGTTGGTCCGCGGCGCGACACCCCGCAGCAGCCGGGTCGACATCTTCTCCGCGGTGATCGTGCCGTTCTTTGCGATCTATCTGGCCTGGAAGTTGTTCCGCGAAGACTGGGTGGCCTTCGAGACACGCGCGCTGGACTATCGGGTCGCCGACATCTTCACCGCCGCGGCAAACAACCAGCAGGTCCCCGAGGTGACTCCCGGCAGCCTTCCGGTCAGCACCAGCACATGGGCGATCATCGCGGCGGCATTGGTGACCCGGTGGGCGCTCAACAAGGTCAAGGATCGTCTGCCGAAATGGATGGTGCTGGTCCGGATCTACGTGGACGCGCTGTGGGTGTTCCTGGTGCTGAGCTTCTCGGTCAACGAGGGTCTGACGATCTTGATCAACCCGTCGAAGTGGATCTCGGAGCGCCGGATCATGGTGTGGTTCAACGAGACCCGCGCCGAACTGTTCTCGCACTTCGCGCCGCTGGAACACGCGTGGGACCTGCTCATGTGGGTACTGAGGACCACGTTCGGCGGAGTTGCCGTCCCGCTGATGTGGCTGGCGGTGGCGGGCATCGTCTACGGCGTCGGGCTGACCCCGGATTGGCGTGCCGCGGTGCAGCGGTTCACCGGCCAACCGGGCAGTTTGTTGGTCGACCGCACGGCGACGGCACAGACCCGGGTGCGCGCCGGCTGGCAGCAGCTGCCGAAGTACGTGCGGGACAGCGGCGTCGAGCGCGCGACGTCACAGCTCGGCAGGTTCAAGCCGATCACCGACTCGGCCCGGGTGATCATGCATGCCGGGATTCCCGCGCTCGCGCTGTACGTACTGGGCTACGTGTTCCTGGCCTGGCTGGACATGACCGGGGCGTTCTACGGCGTCAAGGTGGCGGGCGACGGCTACCTGCTGCGCGGCATGGCCTGGGTTCTCGGACCCCACCCGCTGCCGTTCTGGTCGGCGTTCACCGGTGTCATGGCGATGATCTCGCACGTGCTGATCGAGTCGCTGCGGGTCTGCCTCATCGCGTCGGTGTTCGCCTACTGCGTGGAGAACGTACTGCGTCAGGATGCCGCCGCAGCTTCTACAGGCCCAGCCGCACCATGATCTGACCGCGGTAATCGACGAGATCGACCGCAGTGGGCCGGACATCGCGCGGCAGGACGAAGGTGAACTGCACCGGGCCGGGCTTGGCACAGTTGTCGGTAACCCCCGGCGCCAGCCGTGCGGTCTGTCCGCCCATGCCTTCGGCCTGCCAGCGCCGGCTGCCGTCGGTGATGACGCCGTCGCACGTCTCGTCCGGACCGCCACCCTTTCGATCGACGGTGACGACCACGGCCCCGGTACCCTCCGGCAATTTGTCGCTGAAACCGTAGCCCGGCAGGTCGTCGTAGTAGCGAACGGACCCGACACTCCAGGTGAGCCCGCCGACGTCGACAGTGCCACCGGCGTCGGCGACGTGTTCGGGGACGATGGAGCTCCGGTAGAGCGACCAGTCCTCGCGGTACTGCGTCAGATACAGCCCGGCCAGCGTCGCGGTCGTCACCAGCAACCCGATCACGTTGCGCCGGAACAGGTCTGTCGTCAGCAGGGTCATCGAGCCTCCCGTGCCGGCGGTGGCAGATCGACGCTGGGCGCACGCTGGACGCGCTTGTCGTCGAGGGGGATGTCGATCACCAGCCGGGATTCCAGCCGCCCGTCACCGAGCCAGGCGCGGAAAACCACCGAGTCGGCACCGTCGAGCACCGTCGGTGCGACGTCGAACGGCCAGCCGCGACGCTCGGTGATGCCAGGCTGCAACTGCGGGGGCTGATAGGCCATCAGGTCGGCGGGCTCGTAGCGGTTGGGTCCGACCAGCAGGTCGGCATGCAGCAGGCCGGGGTCGTTGTCGACGTCGAACGACCCGTCGACCACCAGCCAGACGCCGATGGCCTGCAATTTCCGGTCGTATCTGGTTGTCATGGTGGGCGCGATGGTCACGCCGTCGACGACGGCCGTCAGATTTCGGCCGGCGGTAGGTTGCCCGATGTCACCGTGTACGTCGAACGGGGCGAAGATGTTCGTGGCTACCGGCAGGTTGTGCCACAGCACCGCGCTGGCCGCGATGACGAACACGGTGGACAGCACCGTCAGCAGCCAGCGGGCGCGCGTCATGGGGACACCTTCACCGGCACGGTGACCGTGGTGTAGTCGGTTGCACTCGGGAGCCATCCCTGGCCGTAGGTGGCGACCATCTCGGTGAAGGTCTTCGTCCAGACCCGCAACGTGACCGAATCTCCTTGCACGACCGCATCTTCGGGCAGCGACCAGACGAATGCCACCTCATCCGTCAAACCGGGGCCCAGCGCCGACACCGGCCGGCCCTCGAACAACCGCCAGACACCGACCAGCTCCGCGTCGGGCTGGCCGTCGAGTTGCAGCTCGCGGTTCATCACCCCGGGTACCGTGCCGTCGTTGCGCAGTTGCGCCACGACACCGAGATAGCGTTGGCCGGGTTCGGCCGCGTGCAGCACCCGGGTGCCGGTGCGCACTTCCGGAACCAGCGACGCCCGCTCGATCGTGACGGTGAACTCGCCATCACTGAACGGGGTTCCTGGCTCGCCAACGGTGACGTGGTCGTTGACGGTGTCGAGCCCACCGAACATCGCGGTGGCGGCAAGCACGATCAGGGTGCCGATCTGGGACAGCTGGCTGAGCTTCAGCCCGGTAAGCCAAGTCCGGAGCCTTCTTGGTGGCCCGGCGGGCTGCTCGGTGTCCGCAACGTCGGCCATGGCCGACGATATTACTGAATGGCCGCGATGCTCGCGGCGACCGTCCGGCGGATCTCGACCTGACGAACCAGGAACCGCTGCTCGTCGAGCTTCTTGCGGCGCAGCCACGAGGTGACCTCGAAGTTGCACTTGCTGGCATTGCAGGACGGGCAGGCGGGCACCACGTTTTCCAGCGTGTAGCGGCCGCCGCGCGAGATCGGCAGCATGCAGTCCTTCTGCAGATCCGTCTGTCGTGCGCCGCAATACGCGCAGCCCGCCCAGGCGTCCTTGAGTGCCGACCACTGGGCGTCGGTCAGGTCATGTTCGGCCTTGTCCATCCGCCGTTTGCGGCGCCGCGCGTAGACAGCGGACCTGCTGCGAGACGGCATTGTTGCAGCGTAGGCCCGCCGACGGGTGGATCGGTTGATCTGTGACGGCGCGGCGTGGTTCAGCGGCGGAG
Organism: Acidobacteriota bacterium; assembly: GCA_022708865.1. Lineage (GTDB taxonomy): Bacteria > Actinomycetota > Actinomycetes > Mycobacteriales > Mycobacteriaceae > Mycobacterium. The sequence goes on along the minus strand of JAKIXW010000004.1, from coordinate 41,980 downwards.
CCGGATTCGCAGCAGCGCCTCGGTGTCGCGGACCACGCCGAGCTGGTTGGCCACCTGAACGGGGGCGGTGCCGCCGCGGGCGTTGCGTGAATTCACCGAACCTGCCACGGTGAGCACCTCGCGCACCTGCGGTGTCAGCGCGGGGTCGATACCGGCGAACTCCTCGTCGGTGAGGTCGTCCAGTCCCACGCCACGTTGTTCGGCCGTCTTGACCGCCGCTCCGGCCGCTTCGTGGGCGACCCGGAACGGAACCCCTTGGCGGACCATCCATTCGGCGATGTCGGTGGCCAAGGTGTATCCGGCCGGGGCCAGCTCGGCCATTCGGTCCTCGTCGAAGGTCAGGGTGGCGACGAGTCCGGCCATCGCCGGTAGCAGCAGTTCCAGCTGCGTCACCGAGTCGAAGACGGGCTCCTTGTCCTCCTGGAGGTCGCGGTTGTACGCCAGCGGCTGCGCCTTGAGCGTGGCCAGCAGGCCGGTCAGATTGCCGATCAGCCGTCCCGATTTGCCGCGCGCCAATTCGGCGATATCGGGATTCTTCTTCTGCGGCATGATCGAACTGCCCGTCGACCAGGAGTCGTGCAGTTTGACGTAGCCGAATTCCGTCGAGCTCCACAGGATGATGTCCTCGGCGAGCCGGGACAGGTCGACGGCGATCATCGCCAGGACGAAAGCCGCCTCCGCCGCGAAATCCCTTGCCGCCGTAGCATCGACGGAGTTGTCCGCCGCAGCGGCGAAGCCCAGCTCCGCGGCGATGGCATCGGGGTCCAGGCCCAGTGACGAGCCGGCCAGTGCGCCGGAACCGTAGGGCGACACCGCGGTCCGGTCATCGAAGTCGGCGATACGGTCCACGTCGCGCAGCAGTGGATGCGCATGGGCCAGCAGATGATGCGCCAGCAGGATCGGCTGGGCGGACTGCAGGTGCGTCTTGCCCGGCATGATGGCCGTCGGGTGCGCGGCGGCTTGGGTGGCCAGCGCGTCGACCACCTGCAGCACGCCGTCGGACACCCGGCGCACGGCGTCGCGCAGCCACATCCGGAACAGCGTGGCCACCTGGTCGTTTCGCGACCGGCCGGCCCGCAGCCGGCCGCCCAGGTCCGGGCCGACCCGGTCGATCAGGCCGCGCTCGAGCGCGCCGTGCACGTCCTCGTCGGCGACGGTGGGCAGGAAGCTGCCGTCGGCCACGTCGGCGCCCAGGCTGTCCAGCCCGACCAGCAGCCCGTCGCGCTGGTCGTCGGTCAGCAGACCGGCCCGGTGCAGGACGCGGGCGTGGGCCTTGGACGCGGCGACGTCATAGGGCGCGAGCACCCAGTCGAAGTGGGTCGACTTGCTCAGTGCGGCAAGGGCATCCGACGGTCCGCCCTCGAAGCGGCCGCCCCAGAGCGCGCCCTCGTTCGTACTCATCTCACCTCATCCCCGCGAACAGACGCAAAGGTCCCTTTTTCGAGGCAATTCAGGGGGCATTTGCGTCTGCTCGGCCAGAATTCAGTCCCGATCACTGGGCGAGGTCCCGCTTGGCGGCGATCTTCGAGCTCAGCCCGTGCACGTGCACGAAGCCCTTGGCGCTGGATTGATCGAAACTGTCGCCCTCGTCGTAGGTCGCCAGATTGAAGTCGTACAGGGATTCCGCGCTCCGGCGGCCATTCACGGCGATGTGACCGCCGTGCAACACCATTCGGATCTCGCCGGTCACGTGCTCCTGGGTCTCGGCCACGAACGCCTCGAGGGCACGCTTGAGCGGCGAGTACCACAGGCCGTCGTACACCAGCTCACCCCACTTCTGGTCGGTGTTCCGCTTGAACCGGCCCAGTTCGCGTTCCAGGGTGACGTGCTCGAGTTCGGTGTGCGCGGTGATGAGCGCCATCGCGCCGGGCGCCTCGTAGATCTCCCGGCTCTTGATCCCGACCAGACGGTCCTCGACCACATCGAGCCGGCCGACACCCTGCTCACCGGCCCGCTTGTTGAGCTCGACGATGGCCTCGAGCACGCTGACCCGACGCCCGTCGATCGACACCGGCACACCCTTCTCGAAGCCGACGATCACCTCGTCGGGAGTGTTCCAGTTCAGCGTCGGGTCCTGGGTGTAGTCGTAGACGTCCTTGGTGGGCGCGTTCCACAGGTGCTCGAGGAAGCCGGTCTCCACCGCGCGGCCCCACACGTTCTGGTCGATCGAGAACGGCGAGCGCTTGGTGACGTTGATCGGGATGGCGTTCTCCTCGGCGAACGCGATGGCCTTCTCCCGGGTCCAGGCGTAGTCCCGGACCGGGGCCAGCACCTCGAGATGCGGTGCCAGCGAGGCGAATCCGACCTCGAAGCGAACCTGGTCGTTGCCCTTACCGGTGCAGCCGTGCGCGACGATCGTGCCGCCGTGCTCGCGGGCCGCGGTCACCAGATGCTTGACGATCAGCGGCCGGCTGATCGCGGACACCAGCGGATAGCGGTCCATGTAGAGCGCATTGGACTGGATGGTCGGCAGGCAGTACTCGTCGGCGAACTCGTCGCGGGCGTCGACGACGACGGCTTCGACGGCGCCGCAGTCGAGCGCACGCTGCCGCACGACCTCCATGTCCTCACCGCCCTGGCCCAGGTCGATGGCGACGGCGACAACCTCTTTGCCGGTCTCCTTGCCGATCCAGCTGATGGCCACCGAGGTGTCCAGGCCGCCGGAGTACGCCAGGATGACGCGATCGGACATGAGGAAAGCTCCTTTGTGTTCGGTTCTGTTGCTACTGCGGGTTTTCGAAGGTGTGGGCGAGGTCGGAGCCCGTCATGGGTTCGCGGGCGACGACGAGCACCGTGTCGTCACCGGCGATCGTGCCGACCACATACGGCAGGGCCGCGCGGTCGATGGAGCTGGCCAGGTACTGGGCTGCGCCGGGCGGGGTGCGCAGCACCGCGAGGTTGCCGCTGGCGTCGGTCGACACCAGGAGCTCACCGAGCAACCGCGACATCCGTTCGGTGCCACCGGACACGCCCTTCACCGGGCTGCCGTCCTCGGGCACCACATAGATGCCGGTGCCACCGTCGGCGCCGCGAAGTTTGACCGCGCCGAGTTCCTCGAGATCGCGCGACAGGGTGGCCTGGGTGACGTCGATGCCTTCGTCGGCCAGCAGGGCGGCCAGCTCGGACTGGCTGTGCACCTCGCGCGCCGACAGCAGCGCGACGATCCGGGCCTGCCGGCCCGCGCGGGTGGCAGCGACCTCGGGGGTCGCCTTGGAGCTCATGCGCTGTCCCTGGCGGCGTCGAGGATGCCCGGCAGCGCCCCGACGAAGCTGCCCAATTGATCCTCGGTGACGATCAGCGGTGGCGCCAGCCGGATGACCTCGGGGGCAGCGGCGTTGACCAGGAAGCCAGCTTCCCGCGCCGCCGCCTCGGCGGCCTTGGCCCGGGGCTCCGTCAGCACGATGCCCTGTAGCAGGCCGCGCCCGCGGACGTGATCGACCAGCGGATGGCCGAGCGCCTCGATGTCGTCCACCAAGGTCTTGCCCAGGGCGGCGGTGTGTGCGACCAGGTCGTCGGCGGCCAGCGTGCGCAGCACGGCCAGCGCGGCGGCGGTGCACACCGGATTGCCGCCGAACGTGCTGCCGTGCAGTCCGGGGGTCATCAGGTCGGCGGCGGCGCCGATCCCGATGCAGGCGCCGATCGGCAATCCCCCGCCCAGACCTTTGGCCAGGGTCATCACATCCGGCGTGATGCCGTCGTGCTGGTGGGCGAAAAACGTTCCGGTGCGCCCGATTCCGGTCTGCACCTCGTCGAGGACCAGCAGTGCCCCGTGTTGGGCCGTGACCTCCCGGGCCGCGGCCAGATAGCCCGCCGGTGGGACGACGACGCCGCCCTCCCCCATGATGGGTTCCAGGAACACCGCCGCCGTCTCGTCGGTCACCGCGGCCCGCAGCGCGCTGGTGTCCCCGTAGGGCACGAACGTGACGTCGCCGGGCAGCGGTTCGAACGGTGACCGTTTGGCCGGTTGGCCCGTCAGCGCCAGGGATCCCATGGTTCGGCCGTGGAATCCGCCCTCGGCGGCAACGAGTTTGGTGCGGCCCGTGAGGCGACTGATCTTGAAGGCGACCTCGTTGGCCTCGGTGCCCGAATTGCAGAAGAACACCCGGGCCACGTGGTCGGGCCCGAGCTGGGCGACCAGCGCCTCGGCCAGCGCGATGCCGGGCTCGGTGGCGTACAGGTTCGAGGTGTGACCCAGGGTGTTCAGCTGGGTGGTGACGGCCTCGATGACCGCCGGATGCCGGTGCCCCAGCAGGTTGACGGCGATGCCGCCCAGCAGGTCGAGATAGGTCCTGCCATCCGGGTCGGCCAGCACCGCGCCGTCGCCGGTGGCCAGCGCCAGCCCCGGGGTGCCGTAGTTGTCCATCATCACCGCCGACCAACGGTGTTGCAGTTCTTCGGTTTTCGTCATGATGACGGGACCACCTTGGTGCCGGTTCCCTCGTTGGTGAACAGCTCGACCAGGACGCAGTGCTCGACGCGACCATCGATGACGTGCGCGCTGGGCACCCCGCCGGCCACGGCCCGCAGGCAGGCCTCCACCTTGGGCACCATGCCGGACTCCAGCCGGGGCAGCAGTTGGGCCAGCGCACCAGTGTCGATCTCACTGACCAGCGAGTCCCGGTTCGGCCAGTCGGTGTAGAGACCCTCGATATCGGTGAGCATGACCAACTTCTCCGCCTCCAGCGCTTCGGCCAGCGCGGCCGCGGCGGTGTCGGCGTTGATATTGTGCACCACACCGTCGGCGTCCGGGGCGATGGTGGACACCACCGGGATCCGGCCCGCGGCAATCAGATCGACAACCGCGTCGGTGTTGACGTGATCGACGTCGCCGACCAGGCCGATGTCGGTTGCCACCCCGTCGACGGTGACGCTGCGCCGGACCGCGGTGAACAGCGCGGCGTCCTCGCCGGTGATGCCGACGGCGTAGGGTCCGTGCGCGTTGATCAGGTTGACCAGTTCACGGCCCACCTGGCCGAACAGCACCATGCGCGCGACGTCGAGCACCTCGGGGGTGGTGACCCGGAAGCCGCCCTTGAAATCCCCTTCGATACCAAGGCGTTTCAGCATCGCCGAGATCTGGGGGCCACCGCCGTGCACCACCACCGGATGAATCCCGCAGTTGCGCAGGAACACCATGTCCGCGGCGAAGGCCGCCTTGAGCGCATCGTCGGTCATGGCGTTGCCGCCGTACTTGACGACGACGATGCGACCATGCAGTCGTTTGAGCCACGGCAGCGCTTCGGCCAAGACCGCCGCCTTCGTGGTGGTGGCGGTCATGAGCTGTACGCCGAATTCTCTTCGACATAGGCGTGCGACAGGTCGGTGGTCCGGATGGACGCGGACGCATCGCCGAGCCCCAACGAGACGGTGACGTCGACGTCGGCGCCGGACAGGTCGACGTCCCGGGCCCCGGGCGCACCGGCACCGTCGACGCACACCGGTGAACCGTTGAACGACACCGAGATCCGGTCCGGTTCCAGCGCGACCGGTGCGATGCCGACGGCGGCCAGCACCCGCGCCACGACATCGGCCATCACATCGGGACTGTCAACGACGTGCACCACGACCGGATCGCCACCGCCATCGGCAATTGCCCGCAGGCCGGCCCGCAGTGATGCCGCCATCCCGTCGGCCCAGCCCTCGGCGATCACGCGGCGCGCGGGCGCCGGAACATCCACCACGGCGGCACCGAGCACCACGACCACGTCCGCGCAGCCGCCGGCACTCAGGGCGTCTACGGCCCGCGAAAGCCAATCTGCGGCAAGGACTTTGGGCATCCCAAAGCGGGTTCCCGAGCCTGCCGCCAGCACGATGCCCACTGGCCCCACCGTCCGAGTCATCAGGACGTGATCATATCGACGACGTCGCGCCGCGGACCGTTTGGTGCGTTTCTTCAAGCCGAGGCGTATGGACGACAGCACGGTTGAGCGCACAGCCCCCCGGATACCGTTACGGTCTTTTCACTCCCGAGCACCATGACGGACCCGCACGTACGAACACCGCTTCGACAGACGGAGTCCAGTCATGTCCGCAACCCTGCCGGCGCCCAGCGTGACGCACCACCACGGCATCTACCTGTCCGCGCTCCACGACGCCGGCGGCACGGTCATCGCCGTCAACGGTGAACTCGACGCGGCCAGCATCCCCGACTTCACCAGCTACGCCAAAGAGCATTCCAACGCCGGCAATCGACTGACGGTCGATCTGTCGAAGCTGAAATTCTTTGCTGTAGAAGGCTACTCGGCGATCCAGGACCTCCGGTCGTATTGCAACCACTCAGGAACAACGTGGCTGCTGGTGGCCGGCCCGGCCGTACATCGCGTCCTCAACGTCGCCGATCCCAACCGCCGCCCGCTGGCCGTCAGATCACTCCAGCTGGTGCCGCAGCCGGCCAAGCGCACGCGCCAGTAGCCGCGACACGTGCATCTGTGACACGCCGACCCGTTCGGCAATCTGCGTCTGCGTCATATTCTCGAAGAACCTCAGCACCAGCACCGTGCGCTCGCGCTCCGAGTGCGACTCCAGCAGCGGCCGCAGCGATTCCCGGTTCTCGATCTGATCCAGCGCCAGATCCACGTCGCCCAGCGTGTCGTCGCCGCCACCGCCACTGTCGATCGACAACGTGTTGTAGGAGCTGCCGGCCACCAGACCCTCGACCACCTCGTCGCGGTCCATGTCGAATTCCTGGGCCAGCTCGGTGGCCGTCGGCGCGCGGCCCAGCCGCTGCGAGAGCTCCGCGGTGGCGGCGCCCAGTCGCAGATGCAGTTCCTCGAGCCGGCGCGGCACCTTCACCGACCAGCTGTTGTCCCGGAAATGCCGCCGGACCTCGCCCATGATGGTGGCACCGCGAACGACACGAAATCCGAACCGGCATTGACGTCGAACCGGATGACGGCGTTGACCAGCCCGACGCGGGCCACCTGCACCAGGTCGTCGCGGGGCTCACCGCGGCCGTCGAAGCACCGGGCGACGTGATCGGCCAGCGGCAGGCAGCGTTCGACGATGCGATCACGCTGACGCTGGAACGGGGCGGTGTCCTCCGTTAGCTCCGCCAGTTCCCGGAACATGTCCGGGACATCGGCGTACTCGGAGGTCGACCTGCCGGGTCGTCCGCGCGACGCGGAGGCACTCACCGCGCCGAGATCGCTCGCCTACTCGTCAAGGAGATACCCACCACGGGCCCTGCCCCGCCGAGTTCGATACCGTCGTTGAACACCTGGACGTCGTCGGTCAGCGACGTCAGGACATGCCAGCTGAAGCTGCCGTGCGCCAGCACTTCTTCGGCGTCCAACTCAGAAGCGGCGTACACGTCGACCACCAGCTCAACGGGTCGTGGGTCGACCACCACGACGAGCACCTGGTCCGGGGTGGTGACCTTGATCAGCCGCGTACACGCCTCGTCGACGGCCAGCCGCAGATCGGCGACCGCGTCCAGGTCGAGGTCCGCGAAGGTGGCCAGGGCACCGATGACGGTACGGACGACGGCGAGATTCTCCAGCTGGGCCGCGACCCGAACCTCGACGGAACGTGGACCGCGCGCACTCACGGCGTTCGACATGTGTTGCCCTCCCGGCGTAATCGACTCGAGAGTACCCCAGCGAATCTATGGTTCAGGTGTGCGGATTGGTTCATGTTGTGCGCCCTCATACCCACCGAAGGACAGGCGCCAAACGTGAGTCATGCCGGGGATCTTCGGGCCATGACCGAACCCCTGGACAGCACGTCCGATGGCGAAGACCTGTCGTTGGAGAGCGCCGCCGCCGACTGGCATGCGCAGCAACAGGACGTGCCCGGCGATCTGGACGAGCGACGCTGAATCCTGTTGTAGCCCAGAATTATCCGCCACCCAGGCCGGCGATCGGCGGGAAACCCATCGTCAGGGTGAACAGCGTCAGGGTCAGCAGGAACCAACCGGCACCCTGCCAGACCCACCACACGCCGTCCTCGCGCCAGATCCGATAGGTCCGGATGAACGCGCCGACCGTGCCGATGCCGAGGGTGACCGGAGCGGCCAGTCCGAGCAGCGTCCGCTCAGCACGACCGCACGCCACCGTGTCCGGGTCGATTCCGGCACCGCAGCCATGAACCGACAGTGCCGCCACTATCAGCAGGGCCGTCCCGATCACGGCGAACCACGCCGCCCACTGGGTAGCGGACGGACCCTGCGGGCGTCCGAACGGGTTACCGCGCGTCGGCGTGGAGTACCGACTCATGCCGTTATTGTCCCCCGTCGCGCCGGAAATCAAACACCGCGCGGGGCACCCTTGACCGCGGCGACGGTGTCCGGGTCACCCGCGAAGTCGGCGTGCACCTCGTTGCGGCCGAAGGCGAACATCAGCAGCTCGGGCACCTCGCCGGTGATCGTCACCGCCGGGCCGCGTCCCGCGGTGGCCAGCGTCCTGCCGTCCGGGGTGCGCAACGACACCCGGCCGGGCATCTTGGCCATCCCCATCCGGACGAACATCGGCAGCGGCCGGCGCAGCGCGGCGACGGCGACAACGTCGAGTTCTCTCGGCTGCCAGCCCGGCACGGCGCGGCGGACGTCCTCGTGGTGGACGAACATCTCATGCATATTGGCCACCGGGTCGAGCAGCTTCAGTGGTGAATACAGCGGTGGGCCGGCCGCGAGTTTGGCCAGCAGCTCGTCCCAGTTCGTCTCGGCGGCCACCCGGCTCTGCACGTTGGCGGTGTAGTCGGCCAGCGCCGGGACCAGGATGCCGGGGGCGGCGTCGAGCCGGTGCTCACGAACCACCATGTGCGCGACCAGGTCCTTCGTGGTCCAGCCCTCGCAGAGGGTCGGTGCGTCGGGGCCGGCGTCGCGCAGCGTGGCGATCAGCGCGGCACGTTCGTTTCGGGCTGCGGACATGGGTCTCACGATACGTGGGCCTGGCACCCTCCCCCATCGAGTCAGCGCTGGCTGCGCGGCCCACTCGCACGATGTCGAACCGATCGCGGGGGGCCGGCGGCGCTGCGCAGCAGGGCACGCAACTGCGGCAGCTGCGCACCGGTGACCAGGTGGCAGCCATGCAGCGCTGCCAGAGCCCGGGCCGCCGGCGTGAAGTCGTTGTTGGTGACGACCATGGTCTGTACGCAGTTCTGCATCGGCGCGCCGGCCACCACCTCTTGCACCGCGGCCGGCCCGACCGGCCGGGCCGACCGTTTACATTGCACGGCAAGGCGATTCGGCCGCGCGCCGACAATCAGGTCCACCCCCCAATCACCCGACAGCGGCGTCATGATCACCGGCAGGCCGCAGCCGCGGGCAACGTTGGCAACGTAGTCCTCGAACTGCGTGCCCGACATCACCTCGGCTCGTCCGGCTGCGTCTTCGCGACGTGACGGCGTCCGCACCCCCGTCCAGACGCCCTTGACGAACATCGGCAGCATCGGAGTCGCCACTAGTGCCGCCACCGCCCAGGGCCAGCCGACACCCGTCGCCCATACCGCAACGGCGGCAACAACACCCGCGAACAGGTATGCCCGTCTCACGGGACTGATGTTAGGGGTGTCCCCCGACAGTTCAGCGCAACGCGTCGCGCACCGCGCCGATGGCGATGTCCAGTTCGGCGCGACCGACCGTCAGGGCGGGCCGGAAACGCACACTGGCGTCGCCGCTGGCCAGCACGATGACCCCGCGCGTCCACAGCCGCGCGACCAATTGGTCGCGGGCAGCCGCCGACGGCAGCGTGACCGCACACATCAGCCCGCGGCCCCGGACGTCGAGCACCGTGTCCGGGAACTCGCCCGCCAGACCCTGCAACAGGTCCCGCAGATACCGGCCCTGCGCGGCGGCATTGTCGAAAAGATGTTCTGCGGCAATGGTTTCCAGTATTCTTCGGGAGCGCACCATGTCCACCAGGTTTCCGCCCCAGGTGGAATTGATTCGCGAGCTCACCGCGAACACGTTGTCGGGAACCTCGTCGACCCGGCGGCCCGCCATCAACCCGCACACCTGGGCCTTCTTGCCGAACGCCACGATGTCGGGCTGCACGCCCAGCTGCTGATAGGCCCACGGCGTCCCGGTCAGCCCGCACCCGGTCTGCACCTCGTCGAAGATCAGCAACGCGTCGAACTCGTCGCACAGAGCGCGCATCTTTGCGAAGAACTCCGGGCGGAAGTGCCGATCGCCACCCTCGCCCTGAATGGGCTCGGCGATGAAGCAGGCGATGTCGTGCGGGTTCGCCTCGAACGCTGCGCGCGCCTGACGCAGCGAATCCTCTTCCCGTGCAATGAGATCGGGCCCAATATAGGGAGCGTCGATGCGCGGCCAATCGAACTTCGGGAACCGGGCCACCTTGTTCGGGTCGGTGTTGGTCAGTGAAAGCGTGTAGCCGCTTCGGCCGTGGAAGGCCCCTGTCAGATGCAGCACCTTGCTGCCGGGCGCCTCGATGCCACGGGCCTCGTTGACCCTGCTCTTCCAGTCGAAGGCGACCTTCAGCGCGTTCTCGACGGCCAGCGCCCCGCCGTCGATGAAGAACAGGTGTGGCAGCGCGGGATCGCCGAGCACGCGGGCGAAAGTGTCGACGAATCGGGCCATCTCGACGGTGTAGACGTCGGAGTTGCTCGGCTTGTTGACCGCGGCCCGAGCCAGTTCGGCCCGGAACTGCGGGTCATCGGCCAGGGCGGGGTGGTTCATGCCCAGCGCCGAGGACGCGAAGAACGTGAACATGTCCAGATAGCGCCGGCCGCTCCGGGCGTCCACCAGGTACGAGCCGCGGGAGCGCTCGAGGTCGAGCACCAGATCCATGCCGTCGGCCAGGATGCTGCGGCCGAGCACCTCATGGACGGATTCCGGTGTCACCTCGGACACGAACGAGGGCGCGTCAGTCTTCAGACTCTCCGTCATAACGGGCACTGTATCGTAATTTTTCCTCCATAACGTCTCTTGCGACGTCAATTTTCCATAGCGATGCCGCCAGGTCGCCAACCCCCGCGCCGAATCAGCGCCCACTGCAACACCTTCTCGAACAAAACGTCGCAGCCAACGCTGCCTCGACGCAAAAAGCCCACGGAACCCGCTGAATCACTGTCAATGGGCCAGCAAGACAGGAAAAATTACGGTATGAATCGTCGATCGGTGTAGAAAGTCTGTAGGATGATCGTGCTGCGCGTCTTGACATTGGCGACGGAGCGGATCTGCTGAAGGAGTCCTTCCAGCGCCCGCGCCGACGCCACGTGGACCTGCAGTACGTAACTGTCCTCGCCGGCCACTGAATTGCACGACTCGATCTCCGGGATGTGCTCCAGCCGCGCGGGGACATCGTCAGGTTCGGACGGATCGAGAGGGGTGATGGCGACGAACGCCGAGAGCTGCTGGCCCAGCGTGTCCGGCGCGACCCGCGCCGCGTACCCCGAGATCACCCCGCGCGCCTCGAGGCGCCGCACCCGCGACTGCACCGCCGATACCGACAATCCGGCCGTCGACGCCAGATGCGCCAGCGTGGCCCGTCCGTCAGCAACCAGTTCGCGCAGCAGAGCGCGGTCGATGTCGTCGAGTTCCACGGCGGCCATCACCGGAGACTACCGGTGAGCGCAACACCGCAGTGGCAGTTGCGGGCGAGCTTCGCCGCAGGGCTGTCCGCCATGTACGGCGCCGAGGTGCCCGCCTACACCACCCTGGTCGACGTCAGCGCCCAGGTGAACGCCGACTACGTCGAGGCCCACCCGGACGCCGAACGCCTGGGCTCGCTGGACCGGGTCACCGCCGAACGCCATGGCGCGATCCGCGTCGGCAGCCCGGCCGAACTGGCTGATGTCGCCACGCTTTTCGCCGCATTCGGCATGCACCCAGTGGGCTTCTACGACCTGCGGGACGCGGCCTCGCCCGTCCCGGTGGTATCGACGGCGTTCCGCCCGATCGACGACGACGAACTGGCCCGCAACCCGTTCCGGGTCTTCACCTCGATGCTGGCCACCCGGGACCGCCGATTCTTCCACCCCGATCTGCGCGACCGCGTGGAAACCTTTGTGGCACAGCGGCAACTAGTCGACCCGAACCTGATCGACACCGCCCGGTGCGTGGCCGCCGACGGCGAATGCCCGGCCGCGACTGCCGGTGACTTCGTGCAGCGGGCCGTCGAGACCTTCAGCCTGTCCCGCGACCCGATCGACCGGGCCTGGTACGACGAACTGTCGACGGTCTCCGCCGTGGCCGCCGACATCGCCGGCGTGGGCAGCACCCACATCAACCATCTGACCCCCCGCGTGCTGGACATCGACGACCTGTACGCCCGGATGAGCGCGCGCGGGATCGCGATGATCGACGCCATCCAGGGACCACCGCGACAAACGCCGGCGGTCCTGTTGCGCCAGACATCATTTCGCGCCCTGTCTGAACCACGCCGGTTCGCCGAGCCCGATGGCAGCGTGCACGATGGCAGCCTGCGGGTCCGGTTCGGCGAGGTCGAGGCCCGTGGCGTCGCGTTGACCCCCAAAGGCCGCGAACGCTACGACGCCGCCATGGCCCAACCGGACCGGGACGCGACGTGGGGTGACCACTTCCCGGACACCGACGCCGAGATGGCCAGCCAGGGTCTGGCCTACTATCGGCACGGCGACCCCAGCAAACCCGTTGTCTACGAAGACTTCCTGCCCGCATCGGCGGCCGGGATATTCCGCTCGAACCTGGACTCCGACGCCCGCAAGGCCGACGGTGACGCCGGTGACTATTCCTGGCAGTGGATGGCCGGCGCAATCAACACCGAACTGCTCGACCCTTACGCACTCTACGAAAAGGCGGCATCATGACAACGATGGAACAGACCCTGCCCACCGCGACCCAGTTGCGCGACGCTGTCAGGGTCGCGCTCTCGACACTCGGCGCAACAGTAGAACTGGGCGCACCCGGTCAGCACGGCGTGCAGGCCAGCACCCCGATCACCGGTGACATTCTCTTCACCCTGCCCGAGTGCACCGATCCCAACGCCGCCATTGCCGAAGCGGCCCAAGCCTTTACGTCATGGCGCACCACCCCGGCACCGGTCCGCGGAGCGCTGGTCGCCCGGCTCGGCCAGCTGCTGACCGAGCACAAGGAGGCGCTGGGCACGCTGGTCACCATCGAGGCCGGCAAGATCACCTCCGAGGCCCTCGGCGAGGTGCAGGAGATGATCGATATCTGTGAGTTCGCCGTCGGGCTGTCGCGCCAGCTCTACGGCAAGACCATCGCCTCCGAACGTCCGGGCCATCGGCTGATGGAGACCTGGCACCCGCTCGGCGTCGTCGGCGTCATCACCGCATTCAACTTCCCCGTCGCGGTGTGGGCGTGGAACACCGCCGTCGCCCTGGTCTGCGGCGACACCGTGGTCTGGAAGCCGTCGGACCTGACCCCGCTGACCGCCGTCGCCTGCCAGGCCCTGCTCGAACGGGCCGCCGCCGACGTCGGCGCACCCCAGGCCGTCGGCCGGCTGATCCTGGGCGGACGGGACGTCGGTGAGGCCCTTGTCGATGACCCGCGGGTGGCGCTGGTCTCGGCCACCGGATCGGTCCGGATGGGCCGGGAGGTCGGCCCGCGCGTCGCACGACGGTTCGGCCGGGTCCTGCTGGAACTGGGCGGCAACAACGCGGCCGTCGTCACCCCGTCGGCCGACCTGGACCTGGCAGTGCGCGGCATCGTGTTCTCCGCGGCGGGCACCGCCGGCCAGCGCTGCACGACGCTGCGCCGACTGATCGTGCACCGCAGTGTGGCCGACGCCCTGGTCGAGCGCATCGTGACGGCCTACCGCAGCCTGCCGGTCGGCAGCCCGACGGCCGACCGGACGCTGGTCGGCCCGCTGATCCACGAGCGCGGATACCGCGACATGGTGGGCGCCCTCGAGCAGGCCCGCGCCGACGGCGGCGAGGTGTTCGGCGGCGAGCGCCACGACCTCGGCGAGGGTTCCTACTATGTCGAGCCGGCCGTCGTGCGGATGCCGTCACAGACGCCCATCGTGCACACCGAGACCTTCGCACCGATCCTCTACGTGCTGACCTACGACACCATCGACGAGGCAATCGCGCTGAACAATGCTGTTCCGCAGGGTCTTTCGTCGTCCATCTTCACCGCCGACATCCGCGAGGCCGAACGATTCCTCGGCCCCGACGGCTCGGACTGCGGGATCGCCAACGTCAACATCGGCACCTCGGGCGCAGAGATCGGCGGGGCGTTCGGCGGCGAGAAGGAAACCGGTGGCGGCCGCGAATCCGGTTCGGATTCCTGGCGGGCCTACATGCGCCGTGCCACCAACACGGTCAACTATTCGTCGGAACTGCCGCTGGCGCAGGGCGTCCAGTTCGGCTGACCGGCGATCTGCTCAGCGCCCACTGCTGAGCAGATGCGAAAATGGGGGGATGCCGGAAAAGAAGCGACCCCGCCGCCGGCTCGCACCCGAGGATCGCCGGGACGAACTGCTCAAGCTCGGCTCGGAGATCTTCGGCCGGCGCCCCTACGACGAGGTCCGCATCGAGGAAGTCGCCGAACGTGCCGGTGTGTCAAGGGCTTTGATGTACCACTACTTCCCCGACAAGCGGGCGTTCTTCACCGAGGTGGTCCGCACCGGGGCCGCGCAGCTGTACCAGGCCACCGACACCCCGACGGAGCCCGGGCAGAGTTTCTTCGGCCGGGTGCGCGCCGGCGTGCTGGCCTACCTGCGGTACCACGAGCAGCATCCGCACGAATCACTGGCCGCGCACGTCGGCCTGGGACGCTCGGATCCGATGCTGCGCTGGGCCGACGAGGCCGACAACGCCCGCCAGATGCAGCGGATCCTCGACGCGATCCACGACGTCGTTCCGGTCCTGCCGGAACTGGTGGAGCGTGATCTGAAGACGGTGATCTACGGCTGGCTGGCTTTCACCCTGGAACTGTGCCGGCAACGGATCATCGACCCGTCACTGGATGCCGGCCACCTGGCGGACGCCTGCGCGCACGCCCTGCTCGACGCACTCGGCCGGGTGTCCGGGATCCCGGACCTGCTGGCGAGTGCCGTCGCCGCCGAGAACCGTTAGTCGGCGACGCCGCAGCGGTTGTTGAAGTCGATGACCGGCTGCCGGATGGCGGCGAGTTCGTCCTTCACCTGCTGGTTGGCGTCCATGTACTCACGGATCTTCTCCTGCCGCTCCGACTTCGGCATCGCCTTGAGGCTGGTCAAGAAGTCGTTGACGACAGGATGGGTGAACAGGTACGCCGACGTGGCCGTCGACACCCCGCCCGTGATACCGGCCAGGTCGGCGGCCGTGCAGTTGGGCTCATCGGCCATCGCGGTAGCGGCGCTTCCCAACATGACGGCCCCGGTGGCAACGGCCACACACGCCGATCGGATGATTCGCGACATACCTAAACTCCTCCACTGGCTCGGACAAAACGGGATCAGTTGTTGGGCGTCGGGCGCGGCGGCCGCGGACGCGGCGGACTCGGCACGTTGTCCGGACCGTTGCCGGTGACAAGATCGGATTCGAATGTGCCTTCACACGTCAGGCCGACGATACACGGATACGACGTCGAGGTCGGGGGCCCCGACTGTCCCGGCGCCGGCGGGTCGGTGCACAGCATCGTCCCGTTACGCGCCTCACAATCGGCACCGGCCGGGGCGGCGACGTAGACACCGACCACCGAAACCGCCACCGACACCATCGGCACCATGAGGAGTCCGGCCAACCGCATAGGTCATCTCCTACCCGAAATATGCACTACCCCGTCTCGTGACACACCTCGACGCGGGGCCAAATCCAAAGGCTCCGAACATCCTTATCTCGATGTGGTGACAGGAATACTATGCACGTTGCCACGGTGGCGCAACGAATAGCACGAAGCGTAGAAGCGCACACACGCAGTCGGCATCCCCCATACCGGGGG
This sequence comes from Acidobacteriota bacterium, assembly GCA_022708865.1. GTDB lineage: Bacteria > Actinomycetota > Actinomycetes > Mycobacteriales > Mycobacteriaceae > Mycobacterium. The sequence goes on along the minus strand of JAKIXW010000004.1, from coordinate 26,151 downwards.
AAACCGTTGGGAAAATCGCTGTTACGGCGTCATCTCCGGACCCCCACCACACCGGGCGCGGAAGTCCTCCAACGGCTGCCGAATGGCCTGAACCTCGGCCCGTTGATCCGGATGTGCGTCACCGTACACCCGAAGCTGTTCGCGCCGTTGCTCTTTGGGTAAGCCCTTCAAACCGGTGATGAATGCGTTGACGTCCGGGTGGGTGAACAGATACCCCGACATCGCCGCCGACACCCCGGACATGACGCCCGCCAGATCCGCCGACGTACAGTTCGGCGGCGGATCCGCGGCAGCCGTCACCGTCGGACCCACAATGGCCACGCCAATGACCGCGGCCGCGCCCAGTCCACGAAAAAGAACCGACATTCTGAACTCCATTCACCAACCGCCGAACGTGATGCCGAAACCGTTGTCGTCGCAATACCAGTCATAACCGCACGGATAGGGCACCATCGGGCCCGACATGGTGCCGGGGCCCTGGCCGGTATTCCCACCCCGGGCGGAGCCCTGTCCACACAACGTCGTCCCCGCCGAACTGACGCAGTCCGCGGTGGCCGGTGCCGACAGTGCCAACCCCCCGAGCACGAGCCCCGCGCCCAGAACCGGTATCGACAGAAGTTGTCTGCGCATGAGCCATCCACCTCCTATCTCGGATGTTCCCCATCGTCTCACTGTTTGTCGGAGGGAGTTGGCACGATGGGGAGATGGCCGCCCCGACCGATCCGCTGGCCCGCTTCAGTGCGCTGACGCGGGAGTGGTTCGCGGGCACGTTCGTCGAACCCACCGCGGCCCAGGCGCAGGCCTGGCAGGCCATCGCGGACGGGGAACACACGCTGGTCATCGCCCCGACCGGTTCGGGCAAGACGCTGGCCGCCTTCCTGTGGGCCATTGACCGACTGGCCGGGGCCCCGGCGGCGCAGAAGGGCACCCGCGTGCTCTACATCTCGCCGCTCAAGGCGCTGGCCGTCGACGTCGAACGCAACCTGCGGACACCGCTGACGGGCATCACCCGCATCGCCGAGCGCACCGGCGTCCCGGCCCCGGACATCAGCGTCGGCGTGCGCTCGGGCGACACCCCACCCAACCGCCGCCGTGAGCTGATCACCAAACCGCCCGACATCCTCATCACCACACCCGAGTCGCTGTTCCTGATGCTGACCTCGGCCGCCCGCGAGACGCTGGCCTCGGTGCAGACCGTCATCGTCGACGAGGTACACGCCGTGGCCGGCACCAAACGCGGCGCGCACCTGGCGCTCTCGCTGGAACGCCTGGACGCACTGCTGAGCCGCCCGGCCCAGCGCATCGGGCTGTCGGCCACCGTGCGCCCACCCGAGGAGGTCGCGCGGTTCCTGGCCGGCGGGGCGCCCGCCACCATCGTTGCGCCCCCGGCCGCCAAGACGTTCGACCTGGCCGTGCAGGTTCCCGTGCCCGACATGGCCAATCTCGAGAACAACTCGATCTGGCCGGACGTCGAGCAGCGCATCGTCGACCTGATCGAGAACCACCGCAGCTCCATCGTGTTCGCCAACAGCCGCCGGCTGGCCGAGCGACTCACGGCCCGGCTCAACGAGATTCACGCCGAACGCAGCGGCATCGAATTGGGCGGCAAGAACCCCGGCGTGGCCGGCGGCGCCCCGGCCCACGTCATGGCCAGCGGCCAGACCTACGGCGCGACAACCGAACTGGCCCGGGCACACCACGGCTCGGTGTCAAAAGAGACCCGCGCCGAGGTTGAGGAGGAGCTGAAGTCGGGCAGGCTCAGGGCGGTCGTGGCCACCTCCAGCCTGGAGCTGGGCATCGACATGGGTTCGGTCGACCTGGTGATCCAGGTGGAAGCGCCGCCGTCGGTGGCCAGCGGGCTGCAGCGCATCGGCCGGGCCGGGCACCAGGTCGGTGAGATCTCCCGCGGCGTGCTGTTCCCCAAGCATCGCACCGACCTGATCAGCTGCGCGGTCAGCGTGCAACGCATGCTCGACGGGCAGATCGAGACGATGAAGGTACCGGCCAATCCGCTCGACGTCCTCGCGCAGCACACCGTGGCGGCGTGCGCGCTGGAACCGGTCAGCGCCGACGAATGGTTCGACACCGTGCGCCGGGCCGCGCCGTTCGCGACGCTGCCCCGCAGCGCGTTCGAGGCAACACTGGACCTGCTGTCCGGCAAGTACCCGTCCACCGACTTCGCCGAACTACGGCCGCGACTGGTCTACGACCGCGACACCGGCACGCTCACCGCCCGGCCCGGTGCGCAGCGGCTGGCGGTCACCTCCGGTGGCGCCATCCCCGACCGCGGCCTGTTCACCGTCTACCTGGCCGCCGGCGACGGAAAGACCTCGCGGGTCGGCGAACTCGACGAGGAGATGGTCTACGAGTCCCGGCCCGGTGACGTCATCTCACTGGGCGCCACCAGCTGGCGGATCACCGAGATCACCCACGACCGCGTGCTGGTGGTCCCGGCGCCGGGCGAACCGGCCCGGCTGCCGTTCTGGCGCGGCGACGGCGTGGGACGTCCCGCCGAACTCGGCGCGGCCGTCGGTGCCTTCACCGGAGCGGTGGCGCGACTGGACCGGGACGCCTTCGATGAGCGTTGCCGCGCAATCGGATTCGACGAATTCGCTACCGCGAACCTGTGGCGACTGCTCGACGACCAGCGCGCCGCCACCGGCACGGTGCCCTCGGACACCACGCTGCTGGTCGAACGGTTCCGCGACGAACTCGGCGACTGGCGGGTCATCCTGCACTCCCCCTACGGCCTGCGGGTACACGGCGCACTGGCGCTGATGGTCGGCAAGCGGCTGTTCGACCGTTACGGCATCGACGAGAAGCCGACCGCATCCGACGACGGCATCATTGTGCGACTGCCCGACGCCTCGGACAACACTGAGAATGCCCCCGGCGCAGACCTTTTCGTGTTCGACGCCGACGAGGTGGCCGCGCTGGTGACCGCCGAGGTCGGCGGGTCGGCGCTGTTCGCGTCCCGGTTCCGCGAATGCGCGGCCCGCGCGCTGCTGCTACCGCGCCGGCATCCCGGCAAGCGTTCGCCGCTGTGGCATCAGCGTCAGCGGGCCGCCCAGTTGCTCGACGTGGCACGGCGCCACCCCGACTTCCCGATCGTGCTCGAGGCGGTCCGGGAATGCCTGCAGGACGTCTACGACGTTCCCGCGCTGACCGACCTGATGGCGCGGATCGCGGCCCGGCGGGTCCGGGTACAGGAGGTCCAGACCGAGATGCCGTCGCCGTTCGCGGCGTCGCTGCTGTTCGGTTACGTCGGCGCATTCATGTACGAGGGCGACAGCCCGCTGGCCGAAAGACGCTCTGCCGCACTGTCCCTGGATACCGCGCTGCTCGCCGAGCTGATGGGTCGCGTCGAGTTGCGCGAGCTGCTCGACGCGGACGTGGTGGCCGGCACGGAACGGCAGCTGCAACACCTCACCGCCGAACGGAGATCGCCTCCCGCAGCACCGCCGCCGACGTGGGCGCCTGGCTCGAAGGTCTGCGTGCCGCGCGCCGGGTGCTGACGGTGTCGTTCGCGGGCCGGCCGTGGTGGGTGGCCGTCGAGGACATCGGCCGGCTGCGGGACGGGGTGGGCGTCGCGGTCCCGGTCGGCGTGCCGGCGGCGTTCACCGAGCCCGTCGTCGACCCGCTCGGCGAGTTGGTCAGCCGCTATGCCCGCACCCATGGCCCGTTCACCACCGCCGCGGTGGCCACCCGGTTCGGGCTGGGCCTGCGGGTGGCCGCCGACGTCCTGGGCCGGCTGGCCGCCGATCGGAAACTGACCCCCGGCGAATTCGTCGACGCCGCAGTCGATTCGCCCGGATCCGAGCAGTGGTGCGACAGCGAGGTGCTGCGCATCCTGCGGCGCCGCTCGCTGGCCGCGCTGCGCGCACAGGTCGAGCCCGTCGACACCGCGGCCTACGGCCGCTTCGTGCCGGCCTGGCAGCAGGTCGGCGCCGCGTCGACCACCGGGGTCGACGGACTGGCCGCTGTCATCGAACAACTCGCCGGCGTGCCGTTGCCGGCCAGTGCGGTCGAACCCCTGGTGTTCGGCCAGCGGGTGGCCGACTACTCCCCGGCGATGCTCGACGAACTGCTGGCCTCCGGGGAGGTCATCTGGTCGGGGCGCGGGTCGATCTCCGTCGGGGCGTCGGGCACCACCGACGGCTGGGTGGCGTTCCACCCGGCCGACACGGCGCCGCTGACGCTCGGCGCGCCACTCGATCTGGACCTGACCGACGTGCACCGGGAGATCCTGGCGGCCCTCGGCACCGGCGGCGCGTACTTCTTCCGTCAGCTCCAGATACCCGGGGTCACCGAACCTGCGCTCAAAGATGCACTGTGGCAACTGATCTGGTCCGGCCATGCGACCGGCGACACCTTCGCCCCGGTGCGCGCGCTGCTGACCGGGCCGCGACGCTCGGGAACCCCGGCGCATCGGCAACGACGCGCACCCCGGCTGAGCCGCTACAGCGTGGCCCGGCCGCAGGGACGAAGCGCCGATGCGACAGTCGCGGGGCGGTGGTCGGCACTGCCTGTGGCCGAACCGGATTCGACATTGCGGGCCCACTTCCAGGCCGACCAGCTGCTGGCCCGCTACGGGGTGCTGACCCGGGGCTCGGTGGCCGCCGAGGAAGTGCCCGGCGGGTTCGCGATGCTCTACAAGGTGCTGACCGCCCTCGAGGACGCCGGCCGCTGCCAACGCGGCTACTTCGTGGAATCCCTCGGCGGGGCCCAGTTCTCGCTGGCCGGAACCGTCGACACCCTGCGCGGCTTCGCCACCGGTATCGACGGCGGCGCTGTGCCGGACGCACCCGGTGTCGTGGTGGCGGCCTGCGACCCGGCCAACCCGTACGGGGCGGCCCTGCCGTGGCCGGCCGGGGATGCCGCGCACCGGCCGGGCCGTAAGGCCGGCGCGCTGGTGGCCCTCGTCAGCGGCGAGCTGGCGTGGTTCGTCGAGCGCGGGGGCCGCTCGGTGCTGACGTTCACCACCGATCCCGGTGTGCACCGCGCGGCCGCGACCGCGCTGGCCGACCTGGTGAGCGCGCGGCGGGTCGATGGGCTGCTGGTCGAGCGGATCGACGGGATACCGGTGCTCGGTGACACCGATTCCGCTGCGGCGCAGGCATTGATGTCGGCCGGGTTCACCAAGACGCCCCGCGGGCTGCGGTTGCGCTGATGCCCGAGGGCGACACCGTCTTTCGCACGGCCGCGGCATTGCGGGCGGCCCTGGCCGGCCGGACGCTCACCCGCTGCGACATCCGGGTGCCGCAGTTCGCCACCGTCGATCTGACCGGCCAGACCGTCGACGAAGTACTCAGCCGCGGCAAGCACCTGTTCATCCGGGTGGGGTCGGCCAGTGTCCACTCGCATCTGAAGATGGACGGCAGCTGGCAGATCGGCCGCACGCGGCCCGCCGGGCACAAGGTCCGCATCGTCCTGGCCACGGGTGACGTCACCGCCGCCGGAGTCGACCTCGGTATTCTGGAAATCCTGCCCCGCGCCGACGATCTCGACGTCGTCGCGCACCTGGGTCCGGACCTGCTCGGCCCGGACTGGTCGGCGCCGGCCGCCGCCGCGGCGTTGAGTGCCGACCCGGACCGCCCATTGGCCGAGGCGCTGCTGGACCAGCGGGTGATGGCCGGCGTCGGCAACGTCTACGCCAACGAGCTGTGTTTCGTGTTCGGCCGGCTGCCGGAGGCCCCGGTGAGCTCCCTGACCGATCCGCTGCGCGTCGTGAACCGGGCCCAACAGATGTTGTGGGCCAATAGATTACGGATGCATCGGACCACCACCGGCGACACCCGGCGCGGCCGCGAGCTCTGGGTCTACGGCCGGGCCAGACTGCCGTGCCGCCGGTGCGGCACGCTGATCATGACGGCCAGCAGCCAATCACGGGTCACCTATTGGTGCCCGTCCTGCCAGCGGTGAGCGCCCAAGGTCGCTGCCGACCTACTTCCTCGCCGACTCAGCGTTGCCTGCAAGGTTCTCCGAGTAGCCATCGCGCGGGATGCTGAGTCGATCCGCCGGGGGCGGTCAGATGCAGCCGCTGACGCTGATCCGGCGGCCGACGTTCGCGCACACATTGACGTTCGGCAACACCGGGGGCGGCGGCACGTATACCGGCGGGGGCGGCGGGGGCACATACGCCGGCGGGGGCGGCGGCAGGTAGTTCATCTCATAGAGCGGATCGGCACATCCGCTGACGTCGATACGTGGTCCGCCGATCGAACCGCACACCGCGCCACTCACCGGGGCGCTGATCACGGCGGCACCACTACCCAGCAGCAGTGCGGCGACACACAGGGCGGCACGCCCCGTTCTTACGACCATCATTCGTCTCCAGCCTCAGCCCGCCGCCCCGTCCGCAACGGCCTGTACGGCCTGATGCAGATGCAGAGCACGTGCTGCCTCGTGGTGAACCGGTTGCAGATCGAACACTACCTGCTTGATAGTGCCCGTGAACGCGTATGGCGCCTTGGCCTCGTAGGCCCGGTCGACCACCAGGCCGTTGTCGCGCCCGATGTCCAATCCGGCGTAGGAGGTGAACGCGACCGGCACCGTCTTGGGCATATCACCCTCGCCGATCGCCTCGCCGTTGGCCAGCAGCGTCACGTGGCCACCAGATCCCGGTGTCGGGGAATCGATTTCGAAAAGCACGCCAACAGTGACGTCGCCGCGGGGCACGGGCTCGGTGGACACCTGGGTGTAGGTCTCCACACCGAGCATGGAGTAGGTATGGTGCAACAGGCCGTCGGCGTCGATCCACAGGGCGTAGCCGCCGATGAAGTCGGCGTTGGCCACCAGAACGCCTTCGGCGCCATCGTCGGGAATATGGATGTCCGCCGAGATCGAATAGGACCGGCCCAGGATTCGGGGCGTCATGCCGCGCTGGATGTTCTGCACATCGCCCTGGAAGGCAAATTTCGTCACCGTCGGCATCGGCGGGAGGTCACCCAACAACACCGACATCCCGCCCAACAGCGGCAGCACCCGGTTGCGCTCGGCCTCGGCCCACCACAGCTCCTGCAATTCGGTGAGTTTGTCCGGGTGCTCGGCGGCCAGGTCGTGAGCCTGCGAGAAATCGTCAGGCAGGTAGTACAGCTCCCAGATGTCGTTGGCAGGGTCGTAGTCGCCATCCGGGCCGAACCGGCTGATGGTGGCCGGCGAGAAGTCCCACGGCGCCTTGTCCAGTCGCGTGCACGCCCACCAACCCTCGGAATAGATGGCGCGGCTCCCGAACATCTCGAAGTACTGCACGGTGCGCGACTCGGCGGCCCCTGCGTCGGTCAGCGACGCCCCGAAACTGCTGCCGTCCATCGGTTCCTGCTCGACGCCGCCCACACTCACCGGCTCCGGCAGCCCGATCAGATCCAGCACCGTGGGCGCGATGTCGATGCAGTGGGTGAACTGCGCGCGGGGCGCCTTGTCGGGCGTGATGCGGGCGGGCCACTGCACCACCATCGGATCGCGGGTGCCGCCGAGATGGCTGGCCATCTGCTTGCCCCACTGGAACGGCGTGTTGTTGGCGTGCGCCCACGCCGCCGCGAAATGCGGTGCGGTGTGCTCGCCGCCGATCGCCTCGATACCGCCGTACTGTTCGATCAGCGCCAACTGTTGTTCGGCCTCGAGCACGATCCCGTTGAGGAACGTCATCTCGTTGAACGACCCGGTGATGGTGCCCTCCATCGAGGCGCCGTTGTCGCCCCAGATGTAGAAGATCAGTGTGTTGTCCAGATCGCCCAGGTTGTCGACGGCCTCGAGCAGTCGGCCCACGTTCGAGTCGGCGTTCTCGCTGAAGCCGGCGAACACCTCCATCTGCCGGGCGTAGAGCCGGCGCTGGTCGTCGGTGAGCGTGTCCCACGCCGGGAACAGATCCGGCCGCGGCGTCAGCTCGGTGTCGGGCGGGACGATGCCCAGGCGCTTCTGGCGCGCCAGTGTCTGTTCGCGGTAGACGTCCCAGCCGTCGTCGAACTTGCCCTTGTACTTGTCGGCCCACTCGGCGAACACGTGATGCGGCGCGTGGGTGGCACCGGTGGAGTAGTACATCATCCACGGCTTCTCGGGGTCCTGTGCCCGCACCGCGTGCAGCCACTCGACCGCCTTGTCGGTCAGATCGTCGGGGAAGTAGTACGGCTTGTCGCCGTCGCTCGATACCGGAACCCCGATGACGCCGTTATCCTGCGTGATGATCGGGTCGTACTGCCCAGCGGCACCGGACAGGAACCCCCACCAGTGGTCGAAGCCCCAGCCCTGCGGCCACCGGTCGAACGGGCCCGCGGCGCCCTGAACGTTGTCCGGCGTCAGGTGCCACTTCCCGAAACCGCCTGTGACGTAACCGTTGTCGCGCAGGATGCGCGGCAACGGTGTGATCGACTGCGGCAGTGTGGACGAGTAGCCGGGGTAGGGACCCGGGTACTCGGCGATCGAACCGAATCCGCAGCGATGGTGATTGCGGCCGGTGAGCAGGGCGGCGCGGGTCGGCGAACAGACCGCGGTGACGTGAAACCTGTTGTAGGTCACGCCGTTCTCGGCCATCCGGGTCAGCGTCGGGGTACTGATTGCGCCGCCGAAGGTATCCGGACCGCCGAACCCGGCGTCGTCGATGAGGACGATCAGGACGTTGGGGGCATCCTCGGGTGGTCGCACCGGCGCCAGCATCGACCAGTCGCCCACCGATTCGCCCAGCGTGCGACCGGCCACACCGCCGAAGGTGCGGTCGGCGATGGGCAGCTGGGTACGGTCCGGGCTGAACTTGTGCATTGCCTCGGCCAGGCCGGCTTCCAGGGCCTTTACGGTCGACGCCGTCAGTGGCACCGCCGACTTGCTGGACGAGCCCGCCAGCGCCCGCTCCGCCGCGAGCTTTCCCGACTCCGGCAGGACGACGATCACCACACCGGTCCCGTCGGCCAGCGCCTGCCCGATCTTGTCCTGCAGACCGCTCTCGACCCGGTGCTTGGCGAACGCACCGACCAACGCACCCGCCGTCGCCCCGACCGCGACAGCGGCCAGCATTGGCGGTGCCAGCAAACCGACCGCGAGGCCCACCCCCGCGCCCCAACCGGCTCCCCTGCGCCCCAACCGGTTTCCGGTGTCGGCGATCACTGGATCGCCGTCGGCGTCCTTGGCGACCAGGATGGCGCCACGCACCTGCACCTGCTTGGCGGCGATCTCGCGGGTCAGCTTTTCGAAGTCGCGGTGCGCAACGTCCAGGTCCTGGTAAGCAGCAACGAGGACCAAATGCGGATCGTCGGGCATCTTCACCTCCGGTGTCGGCGGCCGATGCCGCGGGTTCATTCTTCACGCCACCCCCGCCGTCGTCTTGACATTCCGCGACAGTTCGTTGACATTTCAGGACATGTCGGTAGTGCGCGGAACCTCGCTGTCCGGGTTGCCGGAGTTGGTGACCCAGTTGGGCGGCGATCCCGCCGCGCTGCTGGAATCCGTGGGCATCCGCGCCGCCGACGTCGGTCGGCACGATGTGTTCGTCTCGCTGCCACGGGTGGCCATGGCGGTGGAGGCGGCCGCGGCGGTGACCGCGACACCGGACTTTGGCCGGCGCCTGGCCGAACGACAGGGTATTGACATCTTCGGCCCGGTCGGGGCGGCTGCGCGCACGTCGGCCACCGTCGCCGAGGCACTGATCATCTTCGAGCGCTTCCTGGCCGCCTATACCCCGGGTCTGGCAGTCCGCCTGTGCGACACCGACAATCCTCAGCAGGCGTTCCTCGAATTCAGATTCGTCGACCGGGATCTGCCGCCAGTCAAGCAGAGCGTCGAACTGTCGCTCGGCGTGACGCTGCGGGTGCTGAAGTTCCTCATCGGCGACACCTTCAACCCGGTCGCCGTGCACCTGCCGCACGAAGCGCTCACCGCGCCCGGTGATTACCGCCGGTACTTCGGTTGCCGACTCCGATTCGCCTCGCGCAGTGCGGGATTGGTCATTCCCCGCCGCCACCTGGACCAGCCGTTGCGGCATGACCGCATCGCGCACGAAACCATCATGGCCTACCTCGGTACCCTCGCCATCCGCGGTGACTCCGCTCGTGAGTCGACGGAGGCCCTCACCAACCAGCTGCTGCCCAGCGGCACCGTGTCACTGGAGCTGATCGCCTGCCAGCTGAATCTGCATCCCAAGACGCTGCAACGCCGGCTGGCCGCCGAGGGAACCACGTTCGCCGAAATCATCGACCAGATTCGCCGGCGCCGCACCGAACTCCTGCTGCGCGACACCGACGTCACGCTCAGCCAGCTGGCACGCGAGCTGGGTTACGCGGAACACAGCGTTCTCAGTCGCTCCTGCCGGCGCTGGTTCGGTTGCGGCCCAGCGGAATTCCGGAAGGCCGGCCGGCAGGCGCCGGGCTAATGAGCCGGCTGCGCGGGAACCAACGACCAGTGCGCGGTGGCGATCAGGTCGCCGCGGACCAATGCGTCAGCACGATGCTGGTGCACCTCCAGATACCCCGGGTCGCTCACCATCTCGATGAACGCCGCCGGCGTCGGATACTCGACCAGCAGGATGGAATCCCACCACACCTTGTCGCCCTCGCCGAGGACGGTCGCAGGCATGGTGCCGCCATACCGGACCGTCGCGCCGACCCGCTCCAGATGGGGCGTGACCTCGTCGGCGTAGCGGCGGTAGCTCTCGACTCCGTCCTCCCGGAAGGCGAGCAGATTGACCATCACCACCGGCTGGTCCTGCGGCAGCGTCGCAAGGGCGGCGAAATCCGGGATGATTTCGTTGGAATCGGACATGTGAGGTACTTCCCTTCCTGTCAATGGATTTCGTTCTTCGCACCGACCCTGGACCGCAGGAACGGCAGCACCAGTTCGGTTACGCGTGTGGGTTGCTCGAGCCAGGCCCAGTGGCCCACCCCGGGCAGCAGGTGCACTTCGGCCCGCGGGAACACCCGTCGCTGGCGGTGCGCCAGTTCGGGCGGCAGGTATGCGTCGGCCTCGCCCCAGATGACCAGAGCGTCGGGGTCGCGCGCCTGCAGCGGCGCCACCAGCGGTTCCATGTGCTGTGCGACGGAAGTGCTCCGGTACAGTGCCAGCACGGCGCGCCTGGTCGCCGGCGGATGCAGGTGCCCGGCGATGGTCTCGATCCACTCGGGCGTCAGCCCAGGATTCTGATGCCGCAGAATGGCTTTCACCACGCTCCGGGTGCTGCCGCCCATCGTGGCCTCGCCGACGACGGGGCGGCGCCACAGCCGCGCCAGGGTATGCCAGCGGTAGTCGAGCAGCACCCCGGTGTTGATCAACGTGATGCTGGCCAACCGGTCGGGGTGATTCGCGGCCCAGGTCAATGCGAAGGGGCCGCCGAAGTCATGGGCCACCAGATGCACCCGGCGCAGGTCGAAGTGCTCACCGACGCCGTCGATGAAGTCGGCGTAATCGCTGACGGTGTAGCCCTGGTCCGATCGCTTGTCGGCACCGGCGAAGCCCGGCATGTCCGGGGCCAGCACCGTGGCGAACTCACCGATCGCGCTCATCAACGGCCGCCAGTCCGCGCCCGAGCCCGGATTGCCGTGCACGAAGAGGACCGCTTCGCCCGATCTGCCGCTGCCACCGACGAGAACGGGTGCATGGACGCCACCCACGTTCACCTGGACCGTCTGCAACATGGCGCTCATCGACCGCTCTGTGCGACCGTCGCTGCCATCCGGGCCCGGTATCCCGACCTGGCCGAGGGATCGCCCTGGGTCATGACGGCGTCGGCCTGGAGTAGCCGCTTGATCCGGTCGGCCACCGCGGGCGGGGTGCCCGCGACCAGGCGCGCCACCGGCCCCATCTCGCGCGGTACGAAGATTTCCTCACGTCCCGATCGCAGCGCCCCGACGATCGCGTCGGCCACCTGCTCGGGTCCGACGATGCGCAGCCCGCGCCCCGGCACCAGGCCGTCGATCATGTCCGTGCGGATCAGTCCCGGCATCACGATGGTGGTGCGGACGCCGGTGCCGCGGGTCTCGGCGCGGACGGCCCGGGTGAAACCGACCACCCCGTGTTTGGTGGCCGCGTAGGTCGCACCGCCCGCGGTGGCGATCTGCCCCGCCGAGGAGGCCAGGTTGACGATATGGCCGTGCCCACGGGGCAGGAATCGCCGCAGCGCCAACTGGGTGCCGGTGAGCACGCCACCGAGGTTGATGTCGAGCAGGCGCCGGGTGTCGGCGGGATCCTCGTCCACGAACAACCCGACCGGCGCCACGCCGGCGTTGTTCACAGGACGTCGAGTGGACCGTTGGCGTCTTCGGCCGCGTCCAGGAACTCGGCGAACGACGCCGCGTCCCGCACGTCGAGAACCGAAGCGACTGCGCCGCTCCCTATTTCGGCCGCGGCGCGCGCGCAGGCGGCGGTTTCGATGTCCCCGATAGCCACCTTCATTCCGGCCCGCGCACAGGCCTGGGCGGTGGCCAGTCCGATGCCGCGGGCGCCGCCGGTGATCGCTACGGAGACTGGTCCGGAGATGAATGCCATGAGAGATCCTTCTGGTGAGGCTGAGTACTGATGCCTTCCAGGGTGCGGGTCGCCCGGGGCTCAAATCTTGACACTTCAGGACACAGTGTTGACAGTTGGAGACAATGCCTGGGACGCGTGTTCTGTCAAATATGACAAAACTTCACCGGTCGGTTGCCATACTGCGGGCATGGTTTCGTTGAGCGTGCATCTGATCCTGGGCATCGCCGTCATCGCCTGGATCGTCCGGGCCAATCCACAGATCTTCTCGCGGGTCGACGGCGGTCCCCGGTTCTCGACGATGGAGATCGTCTACTACGTCATCGGCATCGCCTCGGTGGTCCTCGGCTATTACTTCAACCACCAGTTCGTCGCGCAGTATGCGGTGCCCGGTGGCAACCCGATCTGGGGTCCGGGCAGTTGGCAGCAGTTCATCGCGCTGGGGTACGCCAACCCGGCGGCCGCGTCGGCCAGCCAGGATTACACGATCATCAACGTCATCCTGCTGCCGCTGTTCACCATTGCCGACGGTCTGCGCCGCGGGATCCGGCACCCCTGGCTGTTCTTCGTCTCCAGCTTGTTCACCAGCTGCGCGTTCGCGTACGCGTTCTACTTCGCCACCATGGAACGTCAGCACCGCCACTCCCGGGCGAGCGCTCAGCCACGTACAGAATCCGGGCCGAAGACCGTACGTAGCTGAGCGCTCGCGCAAAGGGGGGGCCAAGGGGGGGCTACGGCAGGGCGAGCCGGCAGATCTTGCGGACCACGCTGGCGAACTGCTTGTGCAGCGGCCCGCTGTTGTAGGGAATGCCGTAGCGCTCGCAGATCTCCTTGATCTCCGTGGCGATCTCGGCGTAGCGGTGCGCCGGCAGATCCGGGAACAGGTGATGCTCGATCTGGAAGCTCAGGTTGCCGGACAGAATGTGGAACCACTTGCCGCCGGACAGGTTCGCCGATCCGAGGATCTGCCGGAAGTACCACTGCCCGCGGGTCTCGGCATTGGTCTCCTCGACGGTGAATTCCTGGGTGCCGTCGGGGAAGTGGCCGCAGAAGATGATCATGAACGCCCAGACGTTGCGCATCAGGTTGGCGGTCATGTTGCCGGCGAACACGAACGGCGCGAACGGACCGGCCAGCAGCGGGAAGGCCACGTAGTCCTTCAGGGTCTGCTTCTTGGTCTTGGCCCAGATCTCGCGCAGCACGTCCTTCTTGTCGCGCACACTGATGTCGCCGGCGCGGATCTTCTCGGTCTCGAGCTCATGCAGCGCGACGCCGTACTGGAACAGCACCATCAGCAGGAACGCGTAGACCGGGTTGCCCAGGAAGTACGGGCTCCACTTCTGCTCCTTGCTCATCCGCAGGATGCCGTAGCCGATGTCGCGGTCCATGTCGACGATGTTGGTGTAGGTGTGGTGCATGTAGTTGTGCGAGTGCCGCCACTGGTCGGCCGGGCAGGCGGTATCCCATTCGAACACCTGACCCTTGAGGTTCGGGTCACCCATCCAGTCGTACTGGCCGTGCATGACGTTGTGCCCGATCTCCATGTTGTCGATGATCTTGCTCAACCCCAGCAGCACGGTTCCGATCGGCCACGCCGGGGGCAGGAAAAGCATTGCCCGCCCGCCGATTTCGAGGGCGCGCTGGGCCTTGACCACGCTGCGGATGTAGTCGGCATCGCGCTCGCCCAGGTCGGCGATCACCCGCTCGCGAATGGCGTCCAGTTCGGCGCCGAACGCGTCGAGCTGGTCGGCGGTCATCCGCACGGTGCGGTCACCGACCTTCTTCTCGACGGCGGGACGGTCGATGGTCTCGGTGAAGTCATGTTGCAGAACAGTCATGAGGCAGGTCCTTTCGTTCTCAGAGATTCAGTTCGACGTCGCCGATCGGCGCCGTGATGCAGATCTGTACGTCTTCGTTGTCGGCGGTCGAAACCACGCCGGTAATGAGGTTCTTGACCGCACCGTGCGTCTTGCGGCGGGTGCAGCTGTGGCAGATGCCCATTCGGCAGCCACTCTCGGGGTTCAGCCCGGCGGCCTCGGCCTGCTCGAGCAACGGGCGGCCGTCGTCGTCGACGTCGATGCCAGAATCCGCGAAACGCACACGGCCACCGGAGGATTCGGCGGGATCGAAGGAAGGCGGGACAAAGCTCTCGGTCTGCGCGCCGGGATGCTGGGCCAGCACCGCATCGGCCAGCTGCGGCGGACCGCACACGTAAACTGCGTCGGGATCGGGCTGGGCCAGGCGCAGATGCTCGGCGCTGACGTGGCCGTCGAGCTCCCCGGCGCCCGAGCGGGTGTAGCCGTGCAGCACCCGCACGCCGGGCATCGCGGCGAGTTCCCGGGCGTAGGCCGCGTCCTCGGGCGTGCGTGCGTAGTGCACGAAGACGATGTCAGCGGCGCTGCCCTGGGCGCGCAGCGTGCGCACCATCGACATCATCGGGGTGATGCCGCTGCCGCCGCTGACGAACAGCATCCGCCGGGCCGTGCGGTCCAGCTCGAAGGTGGTGCCCGGGGCGCTCATGCCGACCACCATGCCGGGGTGGGCGAAGTCGTTGAGGAAGGTCGAGACCCGTCCGCCGTCGTGGCGGCCGACGGTCAGCTCCATCAGTTCCGAGCCCTCGGCGTTGGCCGGTGAGTAGGTCCGGGTGTGCCGGCGGCCGTCGATCTCGATGCTGACATTCACGTGTCCGCCGGCCCGGAATTCGGAGCACATGCGTGCACAGACGGCGTTCGGGCGGAGGGTCATCGTGACGCTGCGAGGGGTGGTGCAACGGGCCGTGACGACGGTGGCGCGAGCCTCCCGATCGGTCCAGGAACGGTCGACAAGCTCGGTATAGGCGTCGACGCCGTGGGGTCCGGTCAGCACGCTCACCAGCGGCGACCGTAGGACGCGCCGGGCGAGGCCGCCGGGCGATATTTGAGTGAACATGTGTACACCATTACCCCGCCGTGGTCCGCGGTCAACGAATTCGCCCCAAGATGTGGTACGTTTCACATTCAGTGAACAGTCGTACACCAAGTTCGAGGCCACACCGCTCGGGCCGGTCCCGGTCGCGCGATTCGCGCCGGGACACCGAGAGCCTGTCGCGGGTCGAACGAAAGGAAGCCACGCGGCGCGGGATCCTCGACGCCGCGCTGAACCTGTTGGAGAACGACAGCTTCGCCGCGTTGAGCCTGCGCGAGGTCACCCGCGAGGCGGGCATCTCCCCCACCGCCTTCTACCGGCACTTCGAATCGATGGAAGCCCTCGGCCTGGTCCTCATCGACGAGTCCTTCCGGACCCTGCGCGACATGCTGCGCGGAGCGCGCGCCGGGCAGCTCGACCCGACCCGGGTGATCGGCTCGTCGGTGGAGATCCTGTTCGACAGCGTGAACGCACGGCGGGAGTACTGGCGGTTCATCGCCCGCGAGCGCAACAGCGGCGTGACCGTCCTGCGCTACGCCATCCGAACCGAGATCCGGCTGATCACCTCGGAACTGGCGATCGACCTGGCCCGCTTCCCCGGCCTGCGCTCCTGGAGCGGCGAAGACCTGAACACGCTCGCGGTGCTGATCGTCAACGCCATGATCTCGATCGCCGAGGCCCTCGACGACACCGACGACCCCGCCGCGCTCGAAGAGATCCGGGCCACGGCGGTCAAGCAGCTCAAGATGATCATTGTCGGCGTGGCGAACTGGCGCTCGCACGACTGAGGCGTTGGCACATCCGTCATGCCAACGGAGCGAGTTGTCGTCGTGGAGCGATGTACCTCCGCCACTCGCCTCGCCTCCGCCAGGTACGTTCTGCCGTTGTCCACCTCCGCGCGACAACGAGCGACCAGGTGAGACATGTCGGTGCCCGGTGCAAGCCTGAGGGTCATGGCACGAAAAATGTTGCGCGGGATCGAGCTCCGATACCTGCTCACGCTCATGCTCACCGAAGAGGGAGCGATGACGGTATCCGACATGTGTTTCGAGATCGAACAACGCGGCTTCGACCTCCGAGGCCGGCCGTCCAAGGCCGTCTCGGACGCATTGCGCTGGGAGATGCGACTCGGTCGGGTAATCCAGCTCGAACGTGGCTGCTATCGATACGGCGACGTGCCTCGCTCCACCGAGTACCGAATGCGCCGCCGAGTGGCGGAGATCAACCGAGAGGCCAGAACGCTCGCCGACGACCCTCGTACCAGCGACGACCCCTGGCAGGACCACCTCAATCACTTGCTCTGAGCAAGACCGCACCCGAAGCGCTGGACCGGTCCCACCGTGTCGCTCGTTGTCGCGCGGAGGTGGACAACGGCAGAACGTACCTGGCGGAGGCGCGGCGAGTGGCGGAGGCGCGGCGAGTGGCGGAGGTGCGCGAGTGGCGGAGGTGCGGCGCTCGGAAGGGGCAGCTCGACAACCCTGACGCCCGAGGTGCGAACCTGGCGTTACAACGCACGCTCACTGACGAATCGCCGCGGCTCGCCCGTCAACGGATCAACGAACGACAGACTGTGCGCGAGCAGCTGTAACGGAGTCGAAAAATCATCGGCAGCAACATCTTTGATCACCGGATACAACGGATCGCCGGCAATCGGCACCCCAAGCCCGGCCATGTGCACCCGCAGCTGATGCGTCCGGCCGGTCCGCGGCGTCAACCGGTACCGATCACCACCCAGCGGCTCGACCAGCGTCTCCGCGTTCGGCTCGCCCGGCTCGACGAAAGCCTGCAGCACACCGCGCTGCTTGACGATCCGGTTGCGCACCGTGACCGGCAAGGACACCGCCGGAATTCCTTCCGCCACAGCGTGATACGTCTTGGACACCGCACCGGCGGCGAACAGCGTCTGATACGCCCCGCGCACCTCTCGACGGACGGTGAACAGCAGCACACCGGCCGTCAGCCGGTCCAGCCGGTGCGCCGGTGAGAGCTCGGGCAACCCCAACGAGCGGCGCAGCCGAACCACCGCCGTCTGCGCGACGTGCGAGCCCCGCGGCATGGTGGACAAGAAGTGCGGCTTGTCCACCACGACGATGTTCTCGTCGTGATGCAGCACCGGGATATCGAACGGAACCACAACCTCGTCGGGCAACTCCCGGTAGAAGAACACCGACGAACCCGCGGGCAGATCGGTGTCCACCTCAACCACCGCGCCGAAGGCGGTAACCACCTCTCCGGCAAGCACTTTCGCGCCAGAGCCAAAACGCCGTTCGAACTCGGCGAAGACGTTGCCGCCCTGCAACCGCAACCGCGATCGCCCGATGCCGTCGTAACTCAATTCAGCGGGACCGGTTCCAGTATCTCCGCGCGCGCCTCGGGCGCCGCGGCCCGCAGCGCGTCGGCGGACTCGTCGTCGGGCTGCGTCTGCGAGAGCACCTCGGCCTCCACCCGCGCCACATAGGTCGCCACCTCGCGGTCGACGTCCGCGGAACTCCAGCCCAGGATCGGCGCCACCACCTCGGCCACCTCGCGGGCACAGTCGACGCCGCGGTGCGGGTACTCGATGGAGATCCGCATCCGCCGGGCCAGGACGTCCTCGAGATGCAGGGCGCCCTCGGCGGCCGCGGCGTAAGCCGCCTCCACCTTCAGGTACACCGGCGCCTCGGTGATCGGATCGAGCAGCGAGGCGTCATCGGAGGCCAGCGCCAGCACGTCGTCGATCATCGAGCCGTACCGGTCCAGCAGATGCCGCACCCGGTAGGGATGCAGGTCATGCCGGGCGCCGTACTGCTCGGTCTGGTTGATCAGCGCGAAGTACCCGTCGGCACCCACCAGGGGCACCTTCTCGGTGATGGACGGCGCCACCCGGGTCGGGATGAACTCGGCGGCCGCGTCCACCGCGTCGGCCGCCATCACCCGATAGGTGGTGTACTTGCCGCCCGCGATGGCCACCAGACCGGGCGCCGGCGAGGCCACCGCATGCTCGCGGGACAGCTTCGAGGTCTCCTCGCTCTCACCGGCCAGCAACGGGCGCAGACCCGCGTACACCCCGTCGATGTCGTCGTGGGTCAACTGCGTGGCCAGCACGGTGTTCACGTGATCGAGGATGTAGTCGATATCGGCCTTGGTGGCCGCCGGGTGGGCCAGGTCCAGATTCCAGTCGGTGTCGGTGGTTCCGATGATCCAGTGCGTGCCCCACGGGATGACGAACAGCACCGACTTCTCGGTGCGCAGGATGATCGCGACCTCGCTGACGATCCGGTCCCGCGGGACGACGACGTGCACACCCTTGGAGGCCCGCACCCGGAACCGGCCGCGCTGCTTGGACAGCGCCTGGATCTCGTCCGTCCACACGCCGGTGGCGTTGATGACGACGTGCCCGCGGACCTCGGTGACGTTCCCGTTCTCGGAATCCCGGACACGCACGCCGATCACACGATCGCCTTCGCGCAGCAGTGACACCACCTGCGTGGAGGTTCGCACCACGGCACCGTAGTGCGCCGCGGTGCGCGCGACGGTCATGGTGTGCCGGGCGTCGTCGACGACGGTGTCGTAGTACCGGATGCCGCCGATCAGCGCGCTGCGCTTGAGCCCCGGCGCCAGCCGCAGCGCACCAGCTCGCGTCAGATGCCGTTGCGGCGGAACGGATTTCGATCCACCCAGCTGGTCGTAGAGGAAGATCCCGGCCGCGACGTACGGTCGCTCCCAGACCCGGTTGGTCAACGGGAACAGGAACGGCAGCGGCTTGACCAGATGTGGCGCCAGCGTGGTCAGCGACAGCTCGCGTTCATGCAGGGCCTCCCGCACCAGACCGAATTCGAGCTGTTCCAGGTAGCGCAGGCCGCCGTGGAACATCTTCGACGACCGACTCGACGTCCCCGACGCGAAATCGCGGGCCTCGACCAGCGCGACCTTCAGGCCGCGGGTTGCCGCGTCCAGGGCGCTGCCCGCGCCCACCACGCCGCCGCCGATCACGACGACGTCGAACTGCTCGGATCCCAGGCGGTCCCAGGCCGCGGCACGCTGGGCGGGGCTGATGGCTGAACCAGGATCCGCACCCGGCGTCGGGTCTCCGGTCACAAAGCCTCCTTGTTACCCGTCAGTACGCGTCCCAGATTACGTGGTGCGGGCATCCTCCAACAATCGACTCAGCACTCTCTGCGACAACGTGCGAGTAGGTACCGCAGGCATCGCTGAGTCGATCGAACACCGGTCAGTCCAGATCGTCGTGCGCCATCAACCGGCGCGCGGCCTCCACGATCGACCCGGACAGCGACGGGTACACCGACAGCGTCTGGGCCAGATCGGTCACCGAGATCCGGTTCTGCACCGCCAGCGCGATCGGCAGGATCAGC
>JAKIXW010000004.1:0-6369 GCA_022708865.1 Acidobacteriota bacterium | reverse complement strand
GCTCGGAGGCAATCGGCGCCACCACCACCCCGCCGATCACCACACCGGTGGCCGGGCGGCAGAAGATCTTCACGAACCCGTGCCGTAGCAACGACATCTTCGCCCGCGCATTGGTGCTCAGCGGCAGCATCAGTGTGCGGGCCGCCACACTGCCGTCGTCGATCGCCTTCTGCGGGATGCCCACCGCGCCGATCTCCGGCCGGGTGAACGTCGCCGACGCCACCGTCCGCAGCCGGATCGGTGAAACCCCCTCGCCCAGAGCGTGATACATCGCGATACGCCCCTGCATGGCGGCCACCGATGCCAGCGGGAACAGACCGGTGCAGTCGCCGGCGGCGTAGATGCCCGACGCCGGGGTGCGTGACACCCGGTCGACCGGAATGTAACCGCCCCGGCCCAGTTCGACACCGACCCGGTCCAGACCGAGGCCCTCGGTATTGGGCGTCGAGCCAATGCACATCAGGGCGTGACTGCCCTCGACCGTGCGGCCGTCGGCCAGGTTCACCCGCACCCCGTCGTCGTGCCGGACCACCGAATCGGCCCGGGCGTTCTTGACGACGGTGACGCCGCGCTCGGCGAACACCTCCTCGAGCACCGCGGCGGCGTCGCTGTCCTCGTGCGGCAGGATCTGGTCGCGGCTGGCCACCACGGTGCACGTCACGCCCAGCTCGGTGTAGGCGTTGCAGAACTCGGCCCCGGTGACCCCGGAGCCGACGATCACCAGATGCTTCGGCAGATCGGGCAGGTCGTAGAGCTGACGCCAGGTCAGGATCCGCTCGCCGTCGGGCACCGCGTTGGGCAGCACCCGCGGGCTGGCGCCCGTCGCGATCAGCACCACATCCGCCTTGAGCACCCCACCCACCCGGCCGTCGGGCGTGGTGACCTTCACCCGGTGGTGCGCCATGCCGGCGACGTCGTCGACCAGCTCACCGCGGCCCCTGATGACGGTGATGCCGTTGTTGAGCAGCTGGGTGCCGATGTCGGCGGACTGCGAGGACGCCAGCGTCTTCGCGCGGTTGTTGATCTGGGCCAGGCTGATCTTCGCGGCGTCGACGCTGATGTCGAACCCGAGGCCCTCGGCCCGCCGCAACTCGGTGCGCACCCCGGTGGAGGCGATGAACGCCTTGGACGGCACACAGTCGAACAGCACGCACGCCCCGCCGATGCCGTCGCTGTCGACGACGGTGACCTGGGTGTTCGCCCGGTCGTAACCGGCGGCCACCAGCGCCGCCTCGTATCCCGCCGGACCACCACCGATGATCACGATGCGCGTTGCCACGGCTTAGAACCTATTGCACCGGCCGCCGACCCGTTGACCGGACGGCCCGAGGCGTGGGGATTAAGATTCCGTCCCGTGCCGCTCTATGCCGCCTACGGCTCCAACATGCATCCCGAGCAGATGCTGCAGCGCGCCCCACACTCACCGATGGCCGGTACCGGATGGCTACCCGGCTGGCGGCTGACCTTCGGCGGCGAGGACATCGGCTGGGAGGGCGCGCTGGCCACCGTCGTGGAGGATCCCGACGACCCCGAGGCGCGGGTTTTCGTCGTGCTCTACGACATGACGGTCGAGGACGAGAAGGCCCTGGACCGCTGGGAGGGCTCCGACTTCGGGGTGCACAAGAAGATCAAGGTGCGCGTCGACCGCGAATCCTCGGACACCACAACCGATCCCGTGCTGGCGTGGCTGTATGTGGTGGACGCCTGGGAGGGCGGGCTGCCGTCGGCGCGCTATCTCGGGGTGATGGCCGATGCGGCCGAGATCGCCGGTGCGCCCGCGGCGTACATCCGCGATCTGCAGACCCGGCCGGCGCGCAACATCGGCCCGGGCACCTAGCCTTTCGCTCATCCACTCGGCGGCCCCTGCGAGAGTTACTCGAACAACGTCGCAGCCAACGCTCAATGGATCGTCAGAACCCGGCCGACCGCTCGACGATATTGGCCAGCACCCGCACCCCGACGCCCAGCGACCGCTCGTCCAGGTCGAAGTTCGGCTGATGCAGATCCAGCTGCGGGCCGCGGCCGCCCCACACCCCCAGTCGCGCCATCGCGCCGGGCACCTCCTCGAGGTACCAGGAGAAGTCCTCGCCGCCGCCGGACTGCCGGGTCTCGGCCAGCGCATCGGGGCTGACGGCCTCGATGGCGTGGGTGAAGATGCGCGTCGAGGTCTCCTCGTTGACCACCGGCGGCACCCCGCGCCGGTACTGCAGCGAATGCTCGATGCCCAGCGGGGCCAACAGGCCCGAAATCGTCTCGCGGACAATCGATTCCAGGCTCAGCCAGGTTTCCCGGTCGGCGGTCCGGATGGTTCCCGACAACGTGCCACTCTGCGGGATCGCGTTGGCGGCCTGCCCGGCGTTCACCGCGCCCCACACCATCACCGTCGACGTCCGCGGGTCCACGCGCCGGGACAGCACGCCGGGCAACCCCGTGATCAGCGCGCCCAGCCCGTACACCAGATCGGTGGTCAGGTGCGGGCGTGAGGTGTGCCCGCCCGGCGAGTGCAGCGTGATCTCCACCCAGTCCGCAGCCGATGTGATGGGCCCGGGCGTGATGGCCACCCGCCCGACGTCCAGCCGCGGATCGCAGTGCATCGCGAAGATCCGCGACACCCCGGTGAGCGCCCCGGCCGCGATCGCGTCGATCGCACCGCCGGGCATCAGCTCCTCGGCGGGCTGGAAGATCAGCCGGACCGCCACCGGCAGTTCCGGCAGCGCCGTCAGCGCCAGCGCAGTACCCAGCAGGATCGCGGTGTGCGCGTCGTGCCCGCAGGCATGCGCCACCCCGGGCACCGTCGAGCTGTACGGCGCGTCGGTGCGTTCCGTCATCGGCAACGCGTCCATATCGGCGCGCAGCGCGATCCGGGGCCGATGCTCGGGACCCATATCGCACACCAAACCCGTTCCACCGGGCATGATTTCGGGCTTCAGCCCGGCATCGGTGAGCTTCTCGGCGACGAACGTCGTGGTCGCGTACTCCTGCCGGCCCAGCTCCGGATGACGGTGAATGTGCCGGCGCCAGCCCACCAGCTCGTCGTAGTTGGAGGCCAGCCAGGACTCGACGGTGTCGGAGATGTCGGGCTCGCCGAACGGTTCGCTCACGACGCGACCCTCCGCTCCGCCCGGTCGAGCACCCGGGCCCGCTCCGCAGGCGTCTGCGCCAGCGTCACCACCGTGCGGGCCAGCAGCACCGCCCCGTCGATCACCGCGGCGTCACCGCCGGGGGCCACCGAGGCAGCCGCGAACTCGGGCTGATGCACCGACACCCCCGCCTCGGCGCCCACCCCGACCACTGGGTGGATGCCGGGCATAACCTGCGTGACGTTGCCCATGTCGGTGCTGCCCAGCGGCAGCGTGGCCTCGACCTCGGGTGGCAGCGGGGTGCGGCCCAGCCGTTGCATCTCGGCCCGGAACACGTCGGCCAGCCAGGGGTCCGGCGCCAGCGCCTCGTACGTCGGCTCGGTCTCGCTGACCTCGTAGTCGCAGCCGGTGGCCAACGCCCCGGCCAGGAAGCAGTCACCGACCCGGTCCTCGAGCTCACGCAGCGACGCGGTCCCGGCCGCCCGCATGGTGTAGCGCATCCCGGCCCGGGCGGGGATGACGTTCGGCGCGGCCCCGCCGTCGGTCACGATGCCGTGCAGCATCTGCCCGGGCGCCAGCTGCTGGCGCAATAATCCCAGCGCCACCTGCGCCACGGTGACCGCATCACCGGCGTTGACCCCCAGGTACGGCGCGACGGCGGCGTGCGCCTCCCGGCCGTGGTAGCGCACCGCGACCTCCGAGAGGGCCAGCGAGCGGGCCGCGGCGATGTCGATGGCGCCGGGATGGATCATCACGGTGGCCGCCAGGTCGTCGAATGTTCCGGCCCTGAGCAGCAACACTTTTCCGCCGCCGGCCTCCTCGGCCGGGGTGCCCAGCAGCACCACCGTCAGGCCGAGTTCGTCGGCCACCTCGGCCAGCGCCAGCGCCGCACCCACCGCCGCGGCGGCGATGATGTTGTGCCCGCAGGCATGTCCGATCTCGGGCAGTGCGTCGTACTCCGCGCACACCCCGACCTTCAGCGGCCCACTGCCGTACGACGCCCGGAACGCCGTCGCCAGCCCGCCCGGCGCGTCGATGATCTCGAAACCCCGTTCGGCCACCAGCGCACGTGTCTTGGCCGCGCTGCGGAACTCCTGGAACGCCAGCTCGGGTTCGGCGTGGATCGAGTGCGAGAGTTCGAGCAGGTCACCGCGCCGCGCCAGCACAGCGTCACGGACGCTGTCGGGGGCGGTGGCCGTAGGCATCCCAGCAGTATCGCACCGCTGCGATGACGGCGACTTCCGCACCAGGGTTGTTCCGGACCCCGGCTCACGACCCTGCTGTAGAAGTCGGCACCACCATCGAACGCCGCCTACGCTGCGGGGGTGACCGATGCCAGGCAGGCCGCCGCGGTGATCGCCGAGCACACCCGCGTGCCCCATCACGACGTCGCGGTGGTGCTCGGTTCGGGCTGGGCGCCGGCCGTCGACGCCCTGGGCACCCCGACGGCCACCATCCCGATGGCCGAGCTGCCCGGCTTCTCCGCGCCGACCGCGGCCGGGCACGGGGGCCGGATCCTGTCGATCCCGGTCGGAGAGCGCCGCGTGCTGGTGCTGCTGGGCCGCATCCACGCCTACGAGGGCCATGAGCTGTCGGCCGTCGTGCACCCGGTCCGCACGGCGTGCGCGGCGGGTGTCCAGACCGTGGTGCTGACCAACGCGGCCGGTGGCCTGCGGCCCGAATACCGGGTGGGCCAGCCGGTGCTGATCAGTGACCACCTGAACCTGACCGCGCGGTCCCCGTTGATCGGGGCACAGTTCGTCGATCTGGTCGACGCGTATTCCCCGGAGCTGCGGGCCCTGGCCCGCGGGGTGGACCCGACGCTGGCCGAGGGCGTCTACGCCGGCCTGCCCGGCCCGCACTACGAGACGCCCGCCGAGATCCGGATGCTGCGCACGCTGGGCGCCGACCTGGTCGGCATGTCGACCGTGCACGAGACCATCGCCGCCCGGGCCGCGGGCGCCGCCGTGCTGGGGCTGTCGCTGGTGACCAACCTGGCCGCCGGCATGACCGGGGAGCCGCTGTCGCACGACGAGGTGCTGGCCGCCGGCCACAGTTCCGCGACGGCGATGGGTGCCCTGTTGGCCGCGGTAATCCCCCGGCTGCCGTGACCGTCGTGCCGCCGCTGACGTTCGGGACCGCCGGACTGCGCGGACCCATGCGCGACGGCTCCGACGGCATGAACGTGCCCAACGTCCTGCGCGCCAGCTGGGCGGTGGCCCGGGTTCTCGCCGACCGGGGCCGCTCCGGCGGCACCGTGGTGGTCGGGCGCGACGCCCGGCACAACTCCGACGAGTTCGCGATGGCGGCCGCCGAAGTGTTTGCCGCCCATGGCTTCCCGGTGATCCTGCTGCCGCGGCCGCTGCCCACCCCGGTGCTGGCCTTCGCGGTGCGCCGACTGGACGCAGCGGCCGGTGTGCAGATCACCGCGTCGCACAACCCGGCCACCGACAACGGCTACAAGCTGTACTTCGACGGCGGCATACAGATCGTCTCCCCCACCGACCGCGAGATCGAGGCCGCCATGGCGGCCGCGCCGCCCGCCGACCGGATCGCCCGCGGGCCCGTCGCAGCGAGCGGTGCGCACCTGGTCGACGAGTACGTCACCCGGGCGGCCGGTCTGCGTCGCGGCTCCGGACGGTTGCGGATCGCCCTGACTCCGCTGCACGGCGTCGGTGGCGAACTCGCCACGACCGTGTTGCGGCGCGCCGGGTTCACCGACCTGCACACCGTGGCAACGCAATTCGACCCCGACCCCGACTTCCCCACCGTCGCCTTCCCGAATCCGGAGGAACCGGGCGCCACCGACGCGCTGCTGACCCTGGCGGCCGACGTCGGTGCGGACGTGGCGATAGCACTGGATCCCGATGCCGACCGGTGCGCCGTCGGCATCCCCGACGCCGACGGCTGGCGGATGCTGTCCGGCAACGAAACTGGTTGGCTGCTCGGCGATTTCCTGCTCTCCCGGCTGAGCAACGAGGAGGCCCGCACCGCGGTCGTCGCATCGTCGATCGTGTCATCGCAGCTGTTGGCCGACATCGCCGCCGATTACGGCGCCCGGCACGTCGAGACGCTCACCGGGTTCAAATGGCTCGCGCGTGCCGACGACGCCGTGGACGGTTCTACATTGGTGGACGGTTCTACATTGGTGTACGCCTACGAGGAGGCCATCGGACACTGCGTCGACCCTGGCGCGGTCCGCGACAAGGACGGCATCAGCGCCGCCGTGGTGTTCGGTGATCTGGTTGCGGCACTTGCCCGTCGGGGATCCTCGGTGCCCGAGGCGCTC
>JAKIXW010000049.1 GCA_022708865.1 Acidobacteriota bacterium | reverse complement strand
TTCGTCGTCGGTGCTGCACGCCAGCGTGGTGTTCCTGCTACCGGGGGCGCTGACCGGGTTCGTCACCGCGACCGCCAGCGGTCGGTTCATCGACCGGTTCGGCGCGCGCCCGGTGCTGATGACCGGTGCCGCCGCCGGGGTGGTCGGTTTCACCGCGCTGGCGCTGTGGCATTCGGCGCCGTGGCAGGTGATCGTCGCGGGTCTGGCCACCAACGCCTACATCAGCCTGGCCTACGGGGCGCTGCCGGCGTTGGTCGTCGGTGAGGCCGGGCCGGGTGAGACCGGCGTGGCCACCGGGGTCAACGCGATCGCGCGGACAGTGGGCAGTTCGGTGGCCGCGGCCATCGTCGCGGTGCTGCTCGGGCACGCCGGACCCGCCGGGGTGCCGTCGGAATCCGCGTTCGTCGGGATCTTCGCCGCCGGGGCGGTGACCGCCGGGCTCGCGACGCTGCTGATCGCCCTGACCGGGCGGGTTCCGCGGGCCGAGTCACCCGATGTCCCACCGCAAGCCAAGCTCGATTCTCGGGCGATGAACCATGAGTGGGGCTAGCGCCGGCCGCCCTCATTCCCACCAACCACCCGCGAGCGGCCGTGTTTGTACGTGACACGCCGGGTCCGCATGTACGAACACGGACGCTCGCGAGCGGGTTCACTGCAGCCGCATTCCCCCGAATCGGGTTGTGGCGAAATCGATCTGGGCCGTGGGGTTGGCCACGGCGGTGACCATTCCGGACCCGAACGGGCCCTGCCGGTCGAACAGTGTCGCGGTGCCCACGGCGACGCCGTCGGCGGTCCAGTGCGAGTCGGCCAGCGTTCCGATCCAATCGTCGAGCGGCAGTCGCGCCAGCCCGACGGTGAGATCACCGTTGATGTAACCGATTCCGCGGGTGCCCACATTGGTCACCAGGCTGGTCGACTCGGCGATCATCACGGCACGCACGAACGGGGTGTTCGACTCCCCCGCGACCACGTCGATCGGCCGGTCCAGGAAGCGGGTGCGCTCGGCGTTCTGATGCTCGACGATCGTCCGGGTCCAGCCCCGCCCCTCGCTGGCCACGTAGGGTCCGGTGAACTCATCGGGGCCGGGCAGCGGGTCGTCTGGGTAGCCGAATTCCGTTGTGCAGCGCCATTCTTCGCCCGGCGGCGGCGCCGAGCGTCGGTAGCAGACCATGGTCGCGTGTGCGACGGTGAGGCCGGCCTGCAGGACGTCGCACTCGGCGTTGCGCACCCGGTGGCCGTCACGTACGAGCCGGGTGGCGACCGTGGTGGTGACCCCGCGGGCCGCGCGGAATAGGTCGACGGTCAGGCGGGCCGGCTGGAAGTCGGGCGAACCGTGGTCCAGTTCGAGGGCGCGCGCCGCCAGGCCGACGACGGCCGGGCCGTTGAGATGATCCTCACCCCAGTGGCTGTGCGCGTATGCGGTGGGCTGGAATCCGCCGTCGATCGCGGTGAAATGTGCGGGGCGTTCGGTCATTCGGGCATGGTGTCACGCCGTGGCCGCGGCGGGCACCGGGGGTTGCTCGACCCGGGCGCCCGATCGGGCGGCGCCGACACCGGCCACCACCACTAGGGCGATACCCAGGATCGCCGACGGCCCGGGCACCTGCGCCAGCACGATCAGACCCAGGATCATCGCGAAGGCGGGTTCCAGGCTCATCAGCGTCCCGAACGCCGCGGTGGTCAGCCGGCGCAGCGCGAGCAGTTCGAGGATGAACGGCACCACCGGCAACAGGATGGCCAGACCGATGCCGATCACGATCAGCTCGGGCGTCAGCCTGGTGACGATGGACGGCCCGACCACCGCCGTGGCGACCAGACCCGCCACCGGCATCGACACCGCCAGGCCGGCAATGCCCTCGACGCCGTCGCCGACGCGCTGGGTCAACAGGATGTAGGCGCCCCAGCAGACCGCCGCGGCCAGGGCGAACAGGATTCCGGTCGGGTTGACGCTGCCGCTCCACGGCTCGGTCAGCAGCACCACGCCGACGGCGGCCAGCGCGGGCCAGATCAGCCGGTTCCGCCCGCTGCCCGCCGCGACGGCCACAGCCAGGGGACCGAGGAACTCCAGGGCGCTGGCCGTGCCCAGCGGGATGTGCGACACGGCCATCATGAACAGGATGGTGATTCCCGCGGTCACCGCGCCCAGCAGCACGCACGCGGCGAAGGTGCGGGCGGTGAAGTCCGACCGCCGGGGCCGGGCGATCAGCAGCAGGATGATGCCCGCGAACGCCAGCCGCAGCCACGCCGTGCCCACGGCGCCGATCCGGTCGATCAGCAGGACGGCCATGGCCAGACCCAGCTGGACACACGCCATCGAGGCGATGGCCATCAGGGAGCCGGTCCGGGCGGGGTTGTGCGGCATGCCTGCCATTCAAGACCCTCGGACCGTTCATGTCCACGTGATTATATTAGACATACCGTTCACTAATTATGAATAATTGAGCCTGTGGACTTCCGCCGACTCCAACTGCTGCTGGCGTTATCCCGGCTGGGTTCGATGCGGGCGGTAGCCGATACCCATCACCTGACCACCTCGACGGTGTCCCAGCAGCTGGCCGCACTGGCCCGGGACACCGGCGTCGCGTTGATCGAACCGGACGGCCGGCGGGTGCGTCTCACCCCGGCGGGCCGCCGGCTGGCCGAACACGCGGTCGAGATCCTGGCCGGCGTCGACGCCGCGCTGCACGATCTGGACCCGGGGGCCGAGCCGCGCGGGACGGTGCGCGTCGGCGGCTTCGCCACCGGCATCCGCGTCTCGTTGCTGCCCGTGCTGGCCGATCTCGGCCGGAGCCACCCCGGCATCGAGGTGATCATCAGTGAATTCGAGCCGGTGGAGGCGTTCCGGCTGCTCGCCGACGACAACCTGGACCTCGCGCTGACCTATGACTACAACCTGGCTCCGGCCGGCCTCGACAGCGTCCTGGAATCCGTCGCGCTGTGGTCGGCCAGCTGGGGCCTCGGCGTCCCGGAACCGGCACCCGCGGTCTTCGAGGCCGCCGACTACGCCGACGTGCCGTGGATCGTCAATTCCCGCAACAGCGCTGACGAGGTCGCCGTCCGGACGCTGGCGTCGCTGGCCGGCTTCACCCCCTACATTGCCCACCAGATCGACAGCCTCGAACTGGTCGAGGATCTGATCCTGCACGGGTACGGCGTCGGTCTGCTGCCGCTACATCGGCGCACTCGCCGCGGTGTCACCGTCCTGCCGCTCCCCGATCCCGGCGCCGTGATGACCGCCTACGCGGTCACCCGGCGGGGCCGAACGGGCTGGCCTCCCCTGCGGCTGATCCTGGACGCCCTGCAACCCGAAGGGTCCACGCCGCCGCGACTGGAACACTGGCCCAGTGCGGTCAGCCGGCCATGACCCCGGAACACGCCTGCCGGGCGGGCCTCGTTGGCCTTGCCCTTCGCCCCTTCGAGTACACCGGAAATGCCCTCGGCAAAACCATTCTTGTCGTCATGTTCACGTCCTCCCGCTCATGCGATAGGTGGCGGTGCGCCGTTGGCTCAACGCGACCTGCTTGCCGCCCTCGCATTCCCGGGCCGCACCGGCGACAAACCTGAGCGGCTGTGTCGTGGGCCACAGGGTCGGGTCAGAGACCCATGTCCTTGGCGATGATCATCTTCATGACCTCGCTGGTGCCGCCGTAGATCCGGGTCACCCGGTTGTCGGCGTACAGCCGCGCGATCGGGTACTCGTTGATATAGCCGTAGCCGCCGTGCAGCTGCAGGCACCGGTCGATGACCCGGGCGGCCACCTCGGTGCAGAACAGCTTGGCCTTGGCGGCATCGGCGGGGGTCAGCTCGCCCAGATCGTCGGCGTCCATCGCCCGGTCCACGACGGCCTCGGCCGCGTCGACGTCGGCCTGGCACGCCGCGAGTTCGAACTTCGTGTTCTGGAATCCGGCCACCGGCTGCCCGAAAACCGTTCGCTGCTTGGTGTATTCGCTGGCCAGCTGCACGGCGGCCTTGGCCTGGGAGTACGCGCCGACGGCGATGCTGAGCCGCTCCCGGGGCAGGTTCTGGCCCAGGTAGGAGAAGCCGCGATTCTCCTCGCCGAGCAGGTCCTCGACCGGGACCTTGACGTCGGTGAAGGACAACTCGGCGGTGTCGGAGGTCCGCAGGCCCAGCTTGTCCAGTTTGCGGCCCACCGAGTAGCCGGGTGACGCGGTGTCCACCACCAGCAGGGAGATCCCGTAGCGGCGGTCGTCCTCGCGCGGGGGCGCGGTGCGTGCGCAGACGATCATCCGGTCGGCGTGCACGCCGCCGGTGATGAAGGTCTTGGAACCGTTCAGCACGTAGTGCGTACCGTCCTCGGAAAGCTTTGCAGTGGTGCGCATTCCGGCCAGATCGGATCCGGTGCCCGGTTCGGTCATCGCGATGGCGAACATGATGTCACCCGACATGAAGCCGGGGAACCAGCGCTGCTTCTGCTCCTCGGTGGCCAGCGCCTTGAGGTAGGGCAGGCACAGTGCGACGTGCACGCCGGAACCGCCGAAGGACACCGACGCCCGAGACAGTTCCTCGGACAGCACCGCTTGGAACTTGTAGGAGTCGACGCCCGAGCCGCCGTACTCGGTGGGCACTTCGATCTCGAAGATGCCCAGCTTGCCCAGCTTCTGGTAGAAGTCGCGGGGCACGATGCCGGCCTCGAACCATTCGTCGTAGTAGGGCACGACCTCGGTCTCGATGAAGTCGCGGATCATGGCGCGGAAGTCTTCGTGATCCTGGTTGTAAACGGTTCTACGCATGGCCAATCCTTAGCAAACGGTGTTAGCTTTCTTCTGATCAGGATAAGCTAACGTCGTTAGCTGGCGCAACCCCGCAGGGAGGAGGGCACATGGGCAGGCCGCGGACACCGTTGCTCAGTCGCGACCGTATCCGCGACACCGCGCTGACGCTGATCGACCGGGACGGCCTGACCGGCTTGTCGATGCGCAAACTCGCGGCCGAGCTGGGCGTACAGGCCGCCTCGCTCTACAAGCACTACCCCACCAAGGACCAGGTGCTCGACGCCATCGTCTACCGGGTGATCTCCGGGGTGGATACCTCCGCATTCGAACGCGGCGACGACTGGCCGTCAGCGCTGGCCGCGTGGGCCCGGTCCTATCGCACCGCCCTTGCCGCGCACCCCAATCTGGTGCCCTACGTCGCCGAGGGCCCCGGTCACCGGGACGAAGGTATGCGGATGGCCAACGCCGTGCACGGCGGGCTGGTCGGCGCGGGCTGGCCGCCCCGGGAGGCCACCCTGATCGGCGCCGCCACCCGCCACCTGGTGATGGGATCCTCGGTCGGCTCGTTCGCCCGCGGTTTCGTCGACGACGTGCAGGTGTACCGCGACCGCTACCCGCACCTCCAGCGGGCGCACCTGCTGCGCGCCAAGGCCGACGAGATCGACACCGCCAGTTTCGAATTGGCGCTCTCGGCGTTCATCGACGGTCTGCGTTCGCGCTACGCCGCGCTGCGGTGACCGTTACCCGCCGAGTTCCGGCAGCGTCCCCGCGCTGACCACCGATTGCAACTCGGTGTATTCGGCCAGCCCCTCCTCGGCGAACTCACGGCCGACACCGGACTTCTTGAACCCGCCGAACGGGCTGGAGATGTCGAGCATGTACATGTTGATGCCGTACGTGCCGGTGCGGATCCGGCCGGAGAGCTCCAGTCCGTGTCCGACGTCCTTGGTCCACACCGAACCGGCCAGGCCGTAGTCGCTGTCGTTGGCGATCGCCACGGCCTCGTCCTCGTCGGTGTACGGGATGACGGTGAGCACCGGGCCGAAAATCTCCTCCCGGGCAATCGTCATGTCGTTGTGGGCGCCGGCGAACAGCGTGGGCCGCACGTACCAGCCGCGGTCCCGGGGCGAATCGTCGCCGCCGAGAATGAGTTTCGCGCCCTGCGCGACCCCGGAGCGGATGTACTCCTGGACCCGCTGCTGCTGGCGCCGCGACACCAGCGGACCGATATCAGTGGCCGGATCGGCCGGATCCCCGATCACCAGTTCGGACATCATGGCCGCCAGCGCGTCGACGAACTGGTCGTGGCGACCGCGGCTCACCAGAATGCGGGTCTGCGCCACGCAGGCCTGACCGTTGTTCATCAGGCTGGCCATCTTCAGGCCGGCAACGGTCTTGCCGAGGTCCGCGTCGTCGAGCACGATGGCCGCCGACTTGCCGCCGAGTTCCAGGCTGTACCGCTTGAGTTCGGCGCCGCACAGCTCCGCGATGCGCCGGCCGGTGGCCGAGTTGCCGGTGAACGCGATCTTGTCCACGCCCGGATGCCGGACCAGTGCCTCACCGACATCGGCGCCCCCGGGCAGCACCGACACCACGCCCTCGGGAATCCCGACGCCGGTCAGCATCTCGGCGACCCACAGTGAATCCAGCGGGGTCTCCGGGGCGGGTTTGATCACCACCGTGCAGCCGGCAATCAGTGCCGGAATCAGCTTGGGCATCAACAGGTTCTGCGGCACGTTCCAGGGGATGATGATGCCGACAACGCCGACGGGCTGGCGGCGCAGGTGCACCTCACCCAGGAGTCCGCGCCGGCGTTCCTGCCACCGGAACGACTCGGCGTCGGCCATCGTCAGACGCATCATGGTCGCCGCGCCGGCGGCCTGGCCGAGCCGGCTGAAACTGGCCGGTGAACCCATCTGCGCGGTGATCAGGTCGGCCATCTCGTCGAGGTGGCTGTCGTACACGTCGGCGAGCCGGCGGACGGCGTCGAGTCGCTCGGCCACCGGTAGCCGCGGCCAGGGCCCGGTGTCGAGCGCTGCCCGGGCGGCCCGCACCGCGGCATCGACGTCGGCCGGATCGGCGGCCGCGGCATGGGCGATGGGCTGTTCGGTGTGCGGGGACACCACGTCGATGCGGGCGCTGCCCGAGGGATCGCGCCACTGCCCGCCGACCAGGATCTGATCGTAGGAACGGACGGCCGGAGGTGACGGCAACGTCGGCATGTGCAACACCTTTCCCGATCGTCGGTGCACCCGAGCATAATCGGGTGCGGTCATTACGGTAAGACATACCGTAGGAATCGCATCGCATGTATCATCTGAGCGTGGCGGGATCCGGTGCGACCAAGCGAGCTGCGTCCGGCGCGAAGGCGAAACGCCGTCCCCGCGGCTC
Organism: Acidobacteriota bacterium; assembly: GCA_022708865.1. Taxonomy (GTDB): domain Bacteria; phylum Actinomycetota; class Actinomycetes; order Mycobacteriales; family Mycobacteriaceae; genus Mycobacterium. The sequence continues at coordinate 11,278 of JAKIXW010000049.1, read as the reverse complement.
CCTCGACATCGAGGACATCATCACCGGCGCTTTCGAACTGGCCGACGAGGTCTCCATCGCGGGCCTGAGCATGCCGGTGCTCGCCCGGCATCTCGACGTGCCGGTCACCAGCATCTACTGGCACTTCCGCAAGAAGGAGCAACTGCTCGACGCAATGGCCGAGCGGGCCGCCCGGCAGTATCACTTCAACACGCCGTTCGTCGACGACACCACCTGGCAGGATGCCCTGCGCAACCACTTCCGCAAGATGCGCACTGTGTTCCGGGACAACCCCTTGCTCTGCGAGTTGATCCTGATGCGCACCGGAGAGATCGGTCCGGAGGCCACCAAGGGCGCGGTCGACAACCTCGAGTCGGCCATCAGCACCATGACGGACGCCGGGTTCACCCCCGACGATGCCCTGACCGTCTACATCGCCCTGTCCGCACACAGCCGCGGCACCGCGATGATCGAACACCTCAATGCCAGCCAGCGCGAGGCCCGGGGCCGCCAGCTCACCGGTGTCACGTCCGCCGATCATCCCCTACTGCACGAGCTCGAGTACCAGGGCCACTCGATCGACGGTCTGGAGTTCGAGTTCACCCTCGACGCCATCATCGCCAGGGCCGAAGCCGCTCTCGCGCAGTCGAAGAGCGCAGCGCGGGCCCGCCACGCGAAGTAGTACGGGTCACCAGCGGGCCTCGTTGCGCTTGCCGTCGGTGCTGACCGTCACCGCCTGCCCCACCAATTCCCGGTCCTCGGCGTCGGCCAGCAGATCGGCGTCGTGCACCCGGGCCACCGCGCGGCCCCCCGGCGTATCGAGCACCACCAGTCCGCGCTCGGCGGAGCCGTCCCGGCCGTGGGCGACGGTGTAGGCGGCCACCGTGGCCGGCCCGGAATAGTCGGTGAGCACCGGGAGCCGCGCCTGTCCGGCCTCGACCTCGGGCTGCAGGTTATCCGGCTGTTCCGCAGCATCTTCCGATGGCTCCGCGGACCAGACGGCGAACACGTGCTTCTCCATGTGCATGCCGACGCCGGTGATCAGCGCCCGCCCGGATGTCCCGGCGAACCGCTCGTGGGCCGCGGCGATGGAGTGCGTCACGTATCCGCTGGCCGGCCCGCCGGCGTACGGCAGCCCGCCCGTCAACGTCAGTCCGCGTGGGTCGTCGAGGGCCAGTCCCAGTGCGTCGCAGGCGAATCGGACGGACGACGGGAAACACGAGTACAGGTCGAACGCATCGATCTGGCCGAGGTCGACCCCCGCTCGCTGCAGGGCGTGCCGAGCCGCCACCCTCATCGCCATCGACCTGGACATGTCGGCCCGCTCGGTGACCGTCGCCGGATCCGCGGCATAGCCCCAGCCGGACAGGTAGAGCCGGCGGTCCTCCCCCACCCCCAGCGCGTCGGCCTTCGCGCGGGTGGCCACCAGCAGCGCCGCGGACATGTCGACATCCATTACTGCCACTTCGTGTTTTGTGTAGGGCCAGCCGACGTAGCGGTTCGCCGCGGTCGGGGTCCCGACCGTCGCGGCGTCGAGCACCTCCGGCCGCCAGGCGTGCGGGTTCGCCGCGGCGATCGGGGTCATCCCGGCCATCACGGCCGCGGCCTCGGCCGCGTCGTCGGCAAGCGTCGCGCCGCGGCGCGCGCGGCGGGCGGTGTCCCACAGCGGGAACGTCTCCCAGGCCTGCACCACCTCGTGGTTGAGTTCGCTGGGGTGCGGCGGTTCCCACGGGAACGGGGTGGGCTGCCAGTGACTCCACGGCAGCCGCTCCCCGCGCTTCTTGGCCGCGCGCGTGGTGGCCAGCGCCTCGGCACTGCAGATCAGCGCCAGGTCCAGCTCACCGCGCCGCATCGCCTCGGCGGTCTGGTTCACCAGCACCTGCGGGGTGGTGCCGCCGATGCCGGAATACAGCCGGTGGCGCGGATCGGCACCCAGCGCGGTGGCCAGCCGGCCGACCGGGTCGTCGTAGGGCCAGGTCTGGCAGTACACCACCTGCAGCGAATCGATCTCCACCAGAAGGCTTTCCGAGCCGGCCTGCGCGGCCGCCGCGCGGGCCCGCTGCTCCCAGCTGACCAACGGTTCGGGGGCCTGCGCATCCCGGACGGTGTGCTGATCCGCGCCGATGACGCAGAGCTGGTGCGGGTCGCTCACCGTCCGCTCCAACGCGGTTCCCGCTTCTCGGCGAAGGCGCGCGGGCCCTCCTTGGCGTCCTCGGTGGCGAACACCTCCCGGGAGATGGTGGCCTCGTTGCGGTAGGCCGCACGCAGGTCGAGTTTCAGGCCCTCGAGCACGCTGCGCTTGGTGGCCTGGATCGCCAGCGGCGCATTCCTGACGATGCGGGCCGCGTACTCGAAAGCCTTGTCCAGCAGTTGTTCTTCGGGTACCACCGCGTTCAGCAGACCCATTTCGAACGCCCGGTCCGCGTCGATGATGTCGGCGCACAACAGGAATTCCATCGCCTGGGCGAATGGGATCTGGCGCGGCAGCCGGACCGTCGTCCCGCCGCCGGCGAACAGCCCCCGCGCCGGTTCGAGCACCCCGAACGTGGCGTGCTCACTGGCCACCCTGATGTCGACACCGCCGAGCATCTCCATACCGCCGGCCACGCACGGCCCGTTGACCGCGGCGATGATCGGTTTGTAGATCTTCGTCCCGCGCAGCACCGCCTCGGTGCCATCGCTCAGCGAGTACCCCTTGACCGAGGTGGCCGTGCCGGCCTTGAGTTCCTCTGCCAGCGCAGTGATCTCCGGCACGTAGGTCTTCAGATCGGCACCGGACATGTAGGACCGGCCGACGCCGGTGAAGATCGCCACCCAGGCGTCGTCGTCGCTGTCGAACCGCTTCCAGGCCTGCGCCAGCTGATGGAAGTGTTCGAGGTCGCAGGCGTTGCGGGCCTCGGGCCGATCGAGGGTGATGAGGACGACGTGTTCGGCGCCGGGACGCGTCCCGAGTTCGTAATGGACCGGCACAGGGATTCTCCGTTCAGTTGTGCTCGGGGGCGGGGTGGGCCTGGATCCGGCCGTGGGAGACGAATTGGTCGTGCAGTGCCGCACGGTCGGCGTCGGTCATCCGGACGTAGGAATCCGTCCCCGGCGGCCGCCACCAGACCGGGTCGTCGCACAACCAGGCCTCGCGCCGCAGCGGCTTCTTGTCGATCTTGCCGTGTCCGACCACCGGGATCGCGTCCGTGACGCGGACGAAACGCGGTGCCCACTTGGTGCCCAGATCGCCTTGACCGGAAAGGAATTCGGCGAAGTCGGCCGGGTCGAATTCGGCGCCGGCGGCCGGTTCCAGCACGGCCATCACCTGATCGCCGGCCAGCGGGTCGGGAACGCCGATCACGGCGACCGCGGCGGCCGCCGGGTAGCGCGCCAGGATCCGCTCGACCGGCCCGGCGGCGAAGTTCTCCGAGTCGACCCGCAGCCAGTCCCCGACCCGGCCGGCGAACCAGAACACGCCGTCGCCGTCGCGGTAGGCCAGATCGCCCGACCAGAACCAGCCGCCGCGCAACCGGTCCGAGTCCGCCTCCGGGTTGTCCCAGTAGCCCTCGAACGATCCCGCGGCATCGCGGCGCACGAGTTCCCCCGTCGCACGCTCGGTGTTGGTGAGCCGGCCGTTCTCGTCGAACAATGCCGTCTCGCATTCCTGGCCGTCCTCGGTGACCACCGCGATATCGACACCGGGCGGTGCGGTTCCCAGCGATCCGCGTTTGGCGGCCGGCAGCAATGCGATTCCGCCCTCACTGGAGCCGTACCCGCTGATCACCCGGGCGCCGAACCGTTCCCGGAAGGCTTCGGAGTCGCGCGGCGAGGACTCCGGGGCCAGCACCACCCGCAGGTTGTGGTCGCGATCGTCGGGCGTGGCCGGCGTGGCCAGGATGTAGCCCAGGGCGCGGCCGACGGTGCTGGTGAACGTCACCCCGTGGGTGCGCACGTCGTCGAGCCAGGCGGTTGCCGAGAACCGGTCCCGCAGCACCAGTGTGCAGCCGGCGGTCAGGGCCGGAAAAAGGATGGCGCTCAGCGCGTTTCCGTGGGTCAGCGGCATCGGGCAGTACAGCACCGCATCGGGTTTGAGGCCCATGGCCCCCACCGCCGCCAGCCGCGCCTGGCTGCAGCGGGCCGCCTTGGGCGCCGAGGTCGAGCCCGAGGTGAACAGCAGGAACAGCAGCGTGGCCGGGTCGGGGTCGGTGTCGGGCAGCGCCGCACCCAGGTAGGGCGCCCATGGCGCGTCGGACACCAGGACGGGGTTCTCGACCAGGTCGGCGTAGGTCTGGTCGGCGAGCACGAATTGGCATGCGCTATGGATGATGTCACGCGCCAGTTCGGCCCCGCGCCGAGTGGAGTTGACGCCGACGATGCACGTGCCGGCCAGGGCCGCACCGAGGATCTGGAACACGTACTCGGCCACGTTGGGCAGCAGGACGCCGATGTGCGGCGGGCGCTGCGGGTCCAGCGTCGCACGCATCCAGGCGGCCCGTGCGGCAGCCTCCGCAACCACCTGCCGCCAGGTCCACGTCTGCTCGCCCGCCACCAGTCCGACGGTGTCGTCGGCCGCGCGGGCCCGGACGAGCGCGGCGACGGACGGTAGCGCCCGCGGCGCCGCCGAGTTCGCCGACGAGTTCATTGACACGACGTTACCGTAAGTCCTACGGTTGTCGATCACAATGTCGATCACACACACCGAGTCCACCGCGCTCAACGCCCGCGTCGCCGAACGTGCCGAGGCCCGACTGCTGGTGCCCGCGAAGATGTACGACGACGTGCTCCAGACCAGCGGCATCGGACGCCAGAGCGGTATCGAGGGGTTCGAGCAGTACCTGGAGGCCAAGACGATCGGATATCTGTGATGAGCAAGACTGTCCGCGCCGCGGTGCTCCGCGGTATCGGTGACCCGCTGGTGCTCGAGGACATCACGCTGGCTCCGCTGGCGCCCGACCAGGTCCGGGTGGGTATCGCAGCCAGCGGCGTCTGCCACTCCGACCTGTCACAGGCCACCGGCCTGCTGCCGGCCGGCACCCCCTGCGTGCTCGGGCACGAGGGCGCCGGCGTCGTCGAGGAGGTCGGCGCGCAGATCCAGCACGTCGCCCCCGGCGACCACGTGGTGCTGGCCTGGGTGGCCGCCTGCGGGCGGTGCTGGTACTGCCAGCGCGGTGAAGTTCATCTGTGCCGCAACGCGATCCGCGACGTGTACGCGATGCCGTACGCCAGCGACGGCGATGGCACCGCGTTGTTCACGTCGATGGGCGTGTCCAGTTTCGCCACCGCCACCAACTGCCTGGGCCGGGCCGTCGTCAAGATCGACGACGACATTCCGCTCGAGGTCGCCGCGCTGGTCGGCTGCGGCGTGGCCACCGGCGCCGGGGCGGCCCTGAACACCGCCCCGGTTCCACACGGCAGCGCGGTGGCGGTGATCGGGCTCGGCGGGGTCGGGCTGGCCGTCCTGATGGGCGCCGCGGTGCGGGGGGCCGCGCGGATCATCGCCGTCGATCCGGTGGCCTCCCGTCGCGAGATCGCGCGGGAACTCGGCGCGACGCACGTGGTCGACCCCGGATCCGAAGACACCGTGAAGGCGATCAAGGCATTGACCGGGCGCCGTGGCGCCGACATCGCCTTCGAGGTGGTGGGCCGGGCGGCGACCATCGAAACCGCCTTCGCGGCAACCCGTCCCGGCGGAACCACGTGTGTGGTGGGCGCACCGCCGTCGTCAGAGATCATCTCGCTGCCGGCCAACGATCTGTACATGCAGGGCAAGACGGTGGTGGGTTGTCAGTACGGTTCGGCGGTCCCGGCCCGGGACTTCCCGATGCTGCTGGACCTATGGCGGACCGGCCGGCTACCGCTCGACCGCCTGATCACCCGGCGGATCACCCTGTCCGAGGTCAACGACGCCTTCGCAGATCTGGAGCACGGCAAAGGAATTCGGTCGGTGATCGTCAACCCGGCATGACGGGATGCAACAGGATCGGCAGTTCCGCGGTCTCGCGCAGCAGCGTGGAGGGGCCCATCCGGACCCCGTCGAGCACCTGGTAGTTCGGCCAGCGCCGCAACACCTCGGTGAACACGATCCTGGCCTCCAGCCGGGCCAGCTGGGCACCCAGGCAGAAGTGCTCGCCGATGCCGAACGAGAGATGCGGATTGGGTGAGCGCGTGACATCGAATTCATCAGCGTCCGAACCGAATACCGTCTCGTCCCGGTTGGCCGCGGCGTAGAGCATCACCAGGTACTCGCCGGCGTCCACGTCGGTGCCGTGCAGGGACACCGGGCAGTTGGTGGTGCGCGCCATCGCCACGATCGGGGTGACCCAGCGCAACATCTCCTCGACGGCCGCCGGGATCAACGATTCGTCGGCGGCCAACATCGCCCGCTGCCGCGAGTGCTGTGCCAGCGCGATCAGTCCCCCGCTGATCAGATGGCGGGTGGTCTCGTTGCCGGCCACCAGCAGGCTCATGCAGAAGCCCAGCTGTTCACCACGATCCAGATCGGAATTGTCCGTCAGGGCGGTCAGAATGTCCTGCGGTGGATCAGATTCCGCCGCCCGCGCATCGAGTTTGGCGTTGAAGTAGACGAAGAAGTCGATGGCCGCCATGGCGCGCGGATCGGTCGCATCGGTGGCCGCAATGGCGATGGCATCCGACCACTCCCGGAACGTCGGCAGATCGTCCGCCGGCACGCCGAGCATGTGGGCGATCACCAGCAGCGGCACCGGCGCGCACAGCGCATCCACCACGTCGACGGGCGCGGTGGGATCGATCGCGTCCAGCACGTCGTTGACGATCCGCTCCACCACCGGCGCCAGTTCGGCAACCTTGCGAACGGTGAAGCCGCGGTTGACGATCCGGCGCATCGCGACGTGCCGGGGCGGGTCGACGTACAGGATCGACTCGGTGCCCGTCACCGTGCGTTTGAGGTCGCCGATCAACACCCCCTTCGACGACGTGTACGTCCCCGGATCCTTGCTCATCGCGACGATGTCGTCGTGGGCGGCGACGGTCCAGAACTTTCCGTCGGCCCGGGGTGCCACCGGACACTGCCGCCGCAGCTCGGCCAGCGCGGGATCGGGTTCGTCATTCCAGAACTCCGGGTCGGCCACGTCGGGGGTGTTCATCAGATGAAGTCCGATCCCCCGTCGACGTTGACCGTCGCGCCGGTGACGTAGCCGTTGCGCTTGGACGCCAGATAGGTGGTGATGGAGGCGATTTCCTCGGGCAGGCCGGCCCTTCCGAGGTCGCAGGGTTGGTGGAAGTTGTTGTCGATCCACGTCATCACATCCACCGGGTTCGTGGCGTCCAGACCGTCGGCGGCCAGGATGTCCTCGAGGTTCTCGGTGAAGCTGGCCGTCACGATGGTGCCCGGACACACGCAGTTCACCAGGATGCCCTCTTTCGCAAGGCTTTTCGACAGGTTCTTGGTGATGCTGCTCAGCGCCGACTTGGCCGCCGTGTAGGCGATGATGCGCGGGTTCTGCCGCTGGATCGAATGCGCCGACAGGGTGACGATGCGCGCCCAGTCGGCAGTCCGCAGCAGCGGCAGCGCGGCCCGGATGGACCGCACTCCGGCCATGGTGCCCAGGCTGAACGCGGCGTCCCAGTCGGCGTCGGTCAAGTCCTCGAAGTAACCGTCGCCGGGGCCGATGGTGTGCACCAGGCTGTTGATCGAGCCCCACCATTCGTCCACCTGGGCGAAGCCGGCCGCAATGGAGTCCGCGTCGGTCATGTCCACGCTGATGCCCAGTGCATCGGGGGCGCCGGCCGCCAGGCAGGACTGCACCGCGGCGTCCAGTGCCTCCTGTCCGCGGGCCATCACCGCGACGCGGGCACCCTCAGCGGCCAACGTCTCGGCGATCGCCAGACCCATCCCCTTGCTGCCGCCCGTGACGACCGCGCGCGCACCTGCCAGACCCAGATCCATGTTTTCCTAACGGTTGTTGTTGAGTACGTCGTCGATCATCGGGGGCGCGACGCCCAGTCCACGCAGGCAGAACCGCTGTACGCGGTCGCGCAGGGCGGCGACGTCGTGCGGGCGCGATGCGATCGCACCGTCCCCCACCACCCAGTGGCGATTCACGTTGGCCCACACCACACCGTGGAGCGACTGCGCCTCGGTCGTGGGTTCGATATCGGTGAACAGACCCAGATCCATTCCCCGGCGGAGGTATTCGACGAGCGGATGCAGGATCTCGCCGTACGCGGCCGCCACGAGTTCCGGCGCGTTGGACATCTGGGATTGCGCCTCGACGGACATCCGGCGCAGGTCCGCGGCAACCTCATCGTTGAAGGCCATCTCGAGCCGGCCGTCGATCCAGGCCGCCACCGCCCGCACCGGATCCGCAGCGGCCTCCATGGGAATGCGCGTGCGCTCCATCTCGGCCCGCGCCATGTCGACGAACAGGGCCGCCAGCAGTTCGTCCTTGGAGCCGAAGTGACGGTAGAAGGCCCGGGTGCCCAACTGCGTCTGCCCGAGCACCGCGGCAATGCTCAGCGCACCGACGCCGTCGGTCAGCACGATCCGGCCGGCAGTGGCCAGGATCGCGGACCGAACCTGCGGGTCGGGTTCCAGGCGTCTACGTCCGCCGGTTGTGGCCGGCTCGACAGCCGACTCACGCACTGGCATCGTAGGCCGCCAGGTAGTCCGCGAAGGCGTCGCGGACCTGACCCTCGGTGAGTCCGTAGTCGGCCAGCTCGTAGTCGTGGGTGCCGCGGTGACCGGGTTGATGACCGTCGGCCCACGCCTGCACGTTGGCGCGCGCGGTATCGGAGAACTCGAGTCCGAGTTGGCCGTAGGCGTCCGCCACCGTCTTGACCGAATCGTGTTGCAGATCGGCGAAGGACACGTCGACGAACCGGTCGTCGCCGACGCGCTTCCGGAAATCCATGGCCCGCCCGACACCCGTGGCCCACCAGGCGAGCTGTTCGGCGCCGAGCTCGTGCGGATCGCGGCGGTCGCTGCTCCAGCTGCGAACGTAGCCGATCAGACTGCAGACCGAGCCCAGGACCTTGGCCGGATCCCGGTGGCTCCAGAGGAATTTCGCATTCGGGTAGGCCTCGACAAAGGCGTCCAGGGCGAACATGTGCACCGGCGTCCGCAGGTGCCACAGGTTCGGTTTACATTGCCACTGAAGGAGTTTGAGCACCTGCCGGTGGTAGGTGTAGGTCTCGCGCATGTCGGTGTTCATCAACCACGCGGTGTAGCTGGGCACCCGGACGACTCCGTCGAAATGATAGGTCCGAAAGCTCATGCCCATCAGGTCCTGGCATTCGGTGGCCGCCTCGGCCTGCGCGCTCATCATGGTCTTGAAGTCCGGGAACATCTGGTCGATCATCGCAATTCCCTCGGCCGCCTGCGTGATTCGCGGGTCGGTGCGTTCGGTGTCCTGCTCCGGCGGCGGGCTGGGCTGCTGGGATTCCCACGTCCGCAGCGACCGGAACTGCGGGTCGTTGGCGATCAGCTGGCCCAGTGCGGTGGTGCCGGTTCGGGGCAGCCCGATGATGACGACGGGTCCCTCGACCACTTCGTCATCGATCTCGGGATGCTGCTTGTAGGTGTCGATGACCTTCAGTCGCTGGATCAGTGCGTTGCTGATGGTGGCGTGCTGGATCACCCGGCCCAGGTCGTTGAGTTCGGCCTCGGTATTCAATCCGTCGACGGTTCGTTCCAGACCCTCGCGGTAGTAGTCGGTGCCGAAATCGTCCAGCCCGGTGGCCGCGCGGGCGCCGGCCTCGAGGTCGTCGGCGCCGAACGTCTGTGGAAGGGTCACGAGTAGAACCTTTCGTGGACGGCGTGGCGGCGGCCTTCGAGCACCCGGGCGCGTTCGGCGGGCGTCGTCATGGTGGTGCCGGCGGGAAGTTCGGCGGTCACGGTGTCCAACGGGACGACGCGGACGCCCGGTACCGGTGCGAAATCGGTTCGCACACAACGCAACAGCATCGCACCGTTGCTGTGCCCGGCGGTGTCGAGCCAGTTGGCCACCCCGGGGTCCTCCGCGGCGAGCACGAACCGGACCTTGCCGTCGTCGTCGCGCACCGCCTGATGTCCGTTGAGGCTCGACTGGTGCCGGGCGTAGTTGATCGTCCCGAGCCAGGGATTGCCCAACGAGACGCTCCAGTACACGCCGGCGGGCGGCTCGAATTCCAGGATCAGCGCCTGGCCGGGTTCGAGCTCGAATCTGCCGATGACGGGCCGGTTCTCGGCCGCGGCGCCCATCGAACTCATGTCCGCTGGGGGCAGGAATCCGTTGGGTGGGGCCGCAGCGCCGAAAGCGAGGAAGAACTTCAGGTTCTCGTGCACGAAGTCACCCAGTGCATTTAGCTGGCGGGCCACCGACACCTCCGGCGCTACTGTTCGATCCTCCAGGCCGGCCGCCGGTCCCGCGCGCTCGATCTGCAGGATGGCGGGCGTCTCGGTGTCCCAGTCGTAGAGGAAGTTCCGCACGGTCAGCACCGGATGCTCGCCGGCCAGGCGCAGCCAATTGCCCGGGTTTGCTTCAGGTTTGCTGGCTGACAGCAGCACCTCGAAATTGCCGTCGTCGTCCACCTCGAGCTCGTCGACCATGCAGTTGGCGGTGGCGGCCATGCCGTCCATGGTCTGCAGGCCGACGTAGCGGGCGGTCCCGCGGTTGCCGCTCAGCCGGTAGGTCTCGCCGGCCCGCATCTCGGCGTTCAGGTACACGCAGTCCGGGCATTCCATGCCCCAGGTGACGATGTCATCCATCTTGGCGCGGGTGACCGCGAGCACCGGATCCGGGTCGACCCGCAGCGCCATGTCGATTCCCACCGCCATCAGCACCATCAGGTGGCGCATTCCCGCGGCATGGTCGCGCGCGTTCCGGTTCACCGGAGCCGTCTGGACCAGGTGCTCCGCGGCGCCCAGCCGCTCCTGCAGGTGCGCCCAGGCGGTGTCCATGTCGACGTCGGGAGCACCGGTGCCCGACAGGGCCGCCTCGGCGATCGAGTGCGGCAGCCAGGCCATCGGTTTCACCGGGGTCGTGTCCGTCAAAACTTCTTCCGTCCCGGCTATCGCCAACCAGTTTTGAAAATGCTATTTTCGTTTCTGGCCGACTATCACACCACGACGCGAGAACTGTCAAGGTCCCGCGAAAACGGAAGAGGCATCAGACAGTGACCATGTCGCAGGTGGTTTTCGACCCGTTCTCCGACGACTTCTTCAACAACCCGTTCGCCACGTACCAGCGGATGCGCGACGAGGCGCCGGTGTACTACAACGACGTCTACGACTTCTACGCTCTGACCCGGCACGCGGACGTCACCGCGGCACTGAAAGATACCTCCACCTTTTCGTCAT
>JAKIXW010000499.1:420-648 GCA_022708865.1 Acidobacteriota bacterium | reverse complement strand
GGCCATCTCCGTCACTCCTAGTTGAAGGTGGCGCCGCTGCGCTTCGCCACCCGGACCGCCTTGCCGTCGGCCGTGCGCTGCCGCCCGACGCGGGTCGGCTTGCCGCTGTCGGGGCAGATCAGCATGAGGTTCGAAATCGCGATGGGCGCCTCCTTCTCGAGGATGCCGCCCTGGACCTGCTTCTGGGGGTTCGCGCGCGTGTGGCGCTTCATGAGGTTCACGCGCTCC
>JAKIXW010000499.1:0-310 GCA_022708865.1 Acidobacteriota bacterium | reverse complement strand
CCTCGGGAGCCAGCGAGACGATCTTCATGAATCGCCGCTCGCGCAGCTCCCGCGCCACCGGCCCGAACACGCGGGTCCCGATCGGCTCCTTGTTGTTGTCGATCAGCACCGCCGCGTTCGTGTCGAAGCGGATGTAGCTGCCGTCGCGGCGCCGCTGGGCGCGCACGGTGCGGACGATGACGGCCTTGACCACCTGGCCCTTCTTCACCGTGCCTTCCGGAGTCGCCTCCTTGACCGAGGCGGTGATGATGTCGCCGAGGTGGCCGTACTGGCCGATCGAGCCCCCCTTGAGGTGGATGCAGGCGACCCG
>JAKIXW010000498.1:302-656 GCA_022708865.1 Acidobacteriota bacterium | reverse complement strand
GATCCTGCACGACTGCCCCACGGCGGAAATCTGGCAGGACAACACGCTGTCCACGCCGCACTTCAAAGACGCCCGCACCGGGCAACTCAAGACCTTCGACTTTGCCGTGGCCAATCCGCCGTTCTCCACCAAGGCGTGGAGCAACGGCTTCGATCCGGCCAACGATCTTTTCCATCGCTTCAAGTTCGGCAACCAGGTGCTCATCCCCCCGCAGAAGAATGGCGATTACGCCTTTCTGCTGCACATCCTCGCCTCGCTCAAAAGCACCGGCAAAGGCGCGGTGATTCTGCCGCATGGCGTGTTGTTCCGGGGCGGCGCGGAGGCGGCCATTCGCAAGGAGATCATCCGGCGCGG
>JAKIXW010000498.1:0-259 GCA_022708865.1 Acidobacteriota bacterium | reverse complement strand
CATCATCGGGCTGCCGGCGAACTTGTTTTACGGCACGGGCATCCCGGCGTGCATCATTGTGCTGGACAAGGCAAACGCCAACGCCCGCAAAGGCATCTTCATGATTGATGCCAGCAAGGGCTTCATCAAGGACGGCAACAAGAACCGGCTGCGCGCCCGGGACATCCACAAGATCGTGGACGCCTTCACGCGCCTGGCGGAACTCCCGCGTTACTCGCGCATGGTGTCCGTGGCGGAGATCAGCGACGCGAAGAACGAC
>JAKIXW010000497.1:427-660 GCA_022708865.1 Acidobacteriota bacterium | reverse complement strand
CCCGATGCGCGACGCCCTGACGCAGTGACCCTCGGGCCGCTGACCGGCCCCTCCCACAACTCGACACATCGCGACTTCGTGTCGTCGGACTCACCGATCGACGACTCCACCTCGCCACATCGCGACTTCGTGTCGCCGAGCTGAAGGCGGCGCGTCAGCACTGGCGAGGTCACCCAGGGAGGTCACCCGGCGAGGTCACCCAAGGAGGTCACCCGGCGAGGTCAGCTGAAGGG
>JAKIXW010000497.1:0-309 GCA_022708865.1 Acidobacteriota bacterium | reverse complement strand
CTCCTGCAGGGTCGTCGGCCAGGACCGCGAGAGGTCCGTGTCGAGCAGGTCCGCGATCATCCGGCCGGTTTCCAGGCCGTAGTCGATGCCCTCGCCGTTGAGCGGGTTGATGCACGCGGCAGCATCGCCGATGAGGGCCCAGTTGGGGCCGGCGACATTCGAGACGGCGCCGCCCATCGGCAGCAGGGCGCTCGTGGCCATCCGGGCCGCGCCGGTCAGGCCGAAGTCGTGTCGCCGTTGGTCGGTGTAGTGCGCCATCAGGGGTTTGATCGCGACCTCGGCCGGGCGCTTGGTCGTCGCCAGGCTGCC
>JAKIXW010000496.1:302-684 GCA_022708865.1 Acidobacteriota bacterium | reverse complement strand
CGCAGGGGGCGTGGAAAGGGGGTAACGCGTCGGGGATCCGCTGGTCACGCGCAAAACACTACCAAGACGCCCTGGTCTGGACAATAGTGCGACAGGGGCCGGATATTGGCACTTGACGGCATCGCCGACTCTGGAGAATGATGTTCTGCGTTGACGCAATGAACATTATTTGTCCGGACTAACTGGGAGTTTGGGTGACGGATCTGCTGGGGCTGAATGGCCGCACGGTGATCGTGTCCGGCGCCGCCGGTGGCGGCATCGGCACCGCGGTGACCGAGGCCGTCGCCCGGGCCGGGGCCACCGTCGTCGCGGTGAGCCGCTCGCCGGAGAACCTGGACCGGCACATCGGCCCGCTGGTGGCGGCCGGCCTGCCGATCGTCCC
>JAKIXW010000496.1:0-243 GCA_022708865.1 Acidobacteriota bacterium | reverse complement strand
ACCGGCGCCCCGCTGCACGGCCTGGTCAACGTCGCCGGCGGCGCCGACCCGGCCACCTGGATGCCGTCGACCCGGGTCAGCCGCGAGGACTGGCGTGCGCTCTTCGCCCAGAACCTGGAGACGATGTTCTTCATGAGCCAGGCGGTGGCCGCCCGGTTGCGCGAGACCGGCCGGCCGGGCTCCATCGTGTCGGTGTCCTCGATCAGCGGGATGAACACCGCCCCGCTGCACATCGGCTACGGG
>JAKIXW010000495.1 GCA_022708865.1 Acidobacteriota bacterium | reverse complement strand
AATTGGTTCTTGGGCTCGATGAGCCAGACCTCGCTGCGGGCACCCTCGACCCGGGTGACGATTCCGCCGGTCCCCGACAGCGCGCCAAGGGTCTGGCGAACTCCCTCCTCGGTGCGCAGGTTGGCGGCGCTCGACACGATCGAGACACCGCGACTCTCGAAGAAGTCGAGCACCCCACCCAGGGCCGTGGTGACCTGCGAGGTCGTGAGGCCCATGCCCCGTGTGCCGAGGAGCAGCGTCGTGACCAGAGCCACCGGCGTGACGGGCGTGGCCTTGTTGATCCGCCAAGCCACCTCGAAGGCCGTCTTCTGGAGAGCCAACTTGCGGACATCGGCATCGGTGGTGGTCTCGCCGCCGGGGGCGCCGAGCATGTCGCGCATCGACACCGGCTCACCGAAGCGGACATAGATCTTGCCGAAGTTGCGCTCGCCCTGGGCCTTGATGAAGCCGAAGAGCCAACCCAGGCCCTCGGCGGACTTACGGCCCCCCTTGGCGTAGGCGGCGTACTCCCCGATCTCGTGGAGTTGGTCAAAGCCGATGGCCACGGGCTGCAGGAAGATGTCATCGGTGCGACCGGCCAGATAGGCCTCCGCGGTGTAGCCGAGCAGGCCGAGCTTGGGCGGCAGCATCTTGCCGGTGCGCGAGCGCCCGCCCTCGATCGACCACGAGAGGTTGAAGCGCTTC
>JAKIXW010000494.1:331-691 GCA_022708865.1 Acidobacteriota bacterium | reverse complement strand
AAGGCTGCACCCGCGAAGGCTGCTCCGGCGAAGGCGGCGGCGAAGCCGGTCGTGAAGAAGGCTGCTCCGGCCAAGGCCGCACCGGCCAAGGCGGCGGCGAAGAAGGCTCCGGCCAAGGCTGCACCGGCCAAGGCTGCTGCCAAGAAGGCGCCCGCGAAGAAGGCTGCTGCCAAGAAGAAGTGATCCGCGCGTGACGAAGGGGGCCGATGCGCAGCATCGGCCCCCTTCGGCGTGCCCACGATGCCCTGTCGAGTGGTCACTTGATGACGGAACATCTGCGTTGATTCCCTCATCCAGTGATCACTCGAGGGGGTTGGGCGTCGTGGGGTGTGGGAGGCAACGCCGGCACAGCTCAGCGGA
>JAKIXW010000494.1:0-293 GCA_022708865.1 Acidobacteriota bacterium | reverse complement strand
CCTCGCCGATGCCCACGATCCACACCCGATCCGCATGCCGCTCGGCCTCGTCGAGCGTCACGCTCACCCGCTGTCCGATTCGCAGGTGCAGCAGGCCGGAACCAGCCACCGACGCCAGGTCCCAGGTGATCTCGCGACCGTCGTCGAGCAGCGCGGTCCCGCCCTCGGCTCCGGTCGTGTGGATGCTCGCCTGCACGCTTGGCAGCCTAATCCCGCCCGAGGACCGCGGCGGTGTGAGTCCCCACACCGATCGCCTGTGCTGTGGCGAGGTCGGCGACCGTGTCCACATCCAC
>JAKIXW010000493.1:446-701 GCA_022708865.1 Acidobacteriota bacterium | reverse complement strand
GTTGTGTACCCCATCATTATGACAGTCGCATCCACTGCAGTACGTACAAGAACGATGCTTGTCAGAAAGACACTGCGGGCTAATCATTGGCTGACCAGGAAGGATTCGAACCTTCAACCGTCCGATTAACAGTCGGATGCTCTGCCATTGAGCTACTAGTCATCGCATACACGCGTCATCATACCCCTTGATGCACATAGGACACTCGCAGGGTTTATGACATGGGCAATCTTTGCAGTACGTACAAGCTTTGTG
>JAKIXW010000493.1:0-353 GCA_022708865.1 Acidobacteriota bacterium | reverse complement strand
CGTCAATAGGTACATCAAGTGCTTTAAATGACAACATGTTGCCAGTAGTCACGTTGTCCCAGATAGCCATATGGGTAACTGTTACGTCTGGCATACCTACGAACAAAGCTTGTGTGGTATTACCAGTTCCCCTAGATCCTGCGTCACTGAATTGTACTTGCTGGCGAATGTAGTCCCCACTAGCTACCTCTGTACCGTAATCTCCAAGCACAGTTGGATCACTGATATGTAACCCGATATACGTTGGCTTTCCGTAAAACAATGAATTCAACATTGTATTAGCTGTGTACGTGCTTACTACACCCATCAGTGATACCTCATTCCAAATCCTACTCGTGTGCCGCCTTGAGAAG
>JAKIXW010000492.1 GCA_022708865.1 Acidobacteriota bacterium | reverse complement strand
CGAACCGGTGCTGATCACCACCGGCCGACGACTGCGCGCCGACGGGTTCTCCGGCACGGCGGTCGTCATGCTGGACGGAGGCTGCGCGTTCCTGGGCTGCCCGCCGTCCACCCGGATCTGGTGGGGCGCCTACCTCGGCACGACCGATGAACTGCTGGTGTCCGGGACCGTCGGCGACGTCGGCGACGATATCTTCCGGCTCCGTGCCGAGGCCCGCGCCCGCCACGGCTGGATCATGGACACCTACCTACTTCGTGATGTCACCCAGTAGGTAGCGCTGCAGCGTCGGCGCCACCGCGTCGGCGAGTTCCTCCGGAGACATCGAATGGATGGGGTCGGCGCGCGCGACGTAGCGCACCACACCGATGCCCACCAGCTGTGTTGCGCACAGCGCCGCGCGGACGGTGATCTGGTCGGCGCCAATGGCTTTCAGGATCGGCCCGAACACCGGACCGATCAGGTAGTCGTAGACCACGTCGACGGTCTTGGCCATTCCGGTGGCCGAGATGGCGCTGGCCGCGAACGGCCCGCCATCGGCGATGTCCCACGTCGTGATCAGCGTCTGCAGCGTCCGCTTCCCGGTGGTGTCGATGCTGCCACGCACGATCTTGTTGATGAAGTCCGGTGTGCGGAACGGCAACCGGAGGAAGCGGGCCACCGGATCGAAGACACCGTCGGCCTCGTCGTGAGCATTCACCAGTTCA
>JAKIXW010000491.1 GCA_022708865.1 Acidobacteriota bacterium | reverse complement strand
TCTGCCCCAAAACCTCTTCTACGGGACGGGCATCCCGGCCTGTATCATCGTCGTCGATAAGGAGCACGCTCTCGGTCGCACCGGGATCTTCATGATCGACGCCTCGAAGGGTTTCGAGAAGGATGGGAACAAGAACCGGCTCCGGTCGCAGGATATCAGGAAGATCGTGGACGTCTTCAACAACCAGGTCGAGGTGCCCGGCTACTCTCGCATGGTGCCGGTCGCGGAGATTGCGAATCCTGCGAACGACTACAACCTGAACATTCCGCGCTACATCGACTCGAGCGAGCCTGAGGATATCCACGACCTCGACGCCCACCTCAATGGCGGCATCCCCGTGCGGGACGTCGATGCGCTGGAGCCCTACTGGTCGGTCTTCCCGACGCTCCGGGGTGCGCTGTTCCGGTCGAACGGCCGAGCCGGCTACCTGGAGCCGGAGGTCGCGCCCGGCGAGGTGAAGGCCACGATCCTCGCTCACCCGGAGTTTTTAGCGTACTCGGGCCGCGTCGCCGCCGTCTTCGATGGGTGGCGGGCGGCGCACGAGCCGCGTCTTCTGGGCCTCGGTGCCGGCGACAGCCCCCGGGTGGTCATCCATGCGCTCGCTGAGGACCTGCTCGTGCGGTTTGCCGACATGCCGCTGCTGGAGCGGTACGACGTTTACCAGTGCCTGATGGACTTCTGGGCCGGGACGATGCAGGACGACGTCGATCTCGTCGCCGCGGAGGG
>JAKIXW010000490.1:532-793 GCA_022708865.1 Acidobacteriota bacterium | reverse complement strand
TACCACGGGGTCAACCTGCACAACGTCTGGTACCGGGGCACGGTGGAGTTCCGCTGGTTCGAGGCGACCCTCCACGCGGGGCGGATCAAGGCCTACCTGCAATTCTGCCTCGCCGTCGCCGCCAAGGCGCTCAATGGCCGGGCCGCCTCCAGCCGCAAGCGGGATTTCGATCCCCAGAGCGCCAAGTACGACTTCCGGGTCTTCCTGCTCCACCTGGGGCTCATCGGCGACGAGTTCAAGACCGCGCGCAAGCATCTGATG
>JAKIXW010000490.1:0-516 GCA_022708865.1 Acidobacteriota bacterium | reverse complement strand
CCGCCTTCAAGAACGGACGGCCCAAACCGGAGGACGTCCTTCCGGATGAAACCGAAACCACCACTCTCACCAACGAGGCCGGGCAAGTTCCCGGCCTCACTGTTTAAGGAGGTGCCCCATGAAGATTCTGATCCGCTCCACCACGCTGGACGGCGAACCGATCCCCGGCAGCGGGGAAACCATCCAGGCCGCCGACTGCCTCGAAGTTGTCGAGCTGATGCGCGGCCAGACGCCGTTTACCGCCAGCCGAGCGCCCCGGGACTACATGACCGAGGTGCTCTCCGGCATCGAAGGCGGGCCGACCCAGCCATTGCCGGAGGACGCCACCGCTGCGGCCGCCGAGTTTCTCACCCGCATGGCCCGGCACGGCCTGATCGAGTTCCTGCCCGACGACAAGGCCAGCGATCCCTGGCCGGAACGCTTCCTCGAAGCCCTGGAAACGGTGCGGCTCTCCGGGCGCACCAACATGCTCGACCACCCGGAGGTGACCCGGCTGACCGCCGAGATGGGCTACCC
>JAKIXW010000048.1 GCA_022708865.1 Acidobacteriota bacterium | reverse complement strand
CCCGCCGTGATTACATCTGGACGCAGTCACTCGACTTCTACGGAACGCGGGTCGACTGGTTTCACCAAGCGTTCGGGTTCGGATCATTCGGGCATGTGGCCTCAGGCGCATCGGGCTACTACTACGTCCACTTCGAAGGTCTCGGCAGTGATGCACGCCTTGTGACGCCGCACAATACGACGCTGCAGATTCTGTTCGACGGTGGATTGACGGCCGCCGCCGCATTGGCAGGGACGATGGTCTTCCTGGCATGGAAGATGTCGCGCAATCCGTCGCCGATTTACCTGGCGGGCTTGTCGATGCTGGTGGCGCTGTCGATCGTCAGCGCGACCGAGGTCGCGCTGTCGCCCAGTCACGCCCATGCTCAGCCAACCTGGTGGATCCTCGTCATCCTTGGCATGATCATGTTCTCCCAGGAAAAGACATCCGAAGAAGCCGAGCGACAATCCAGCAGCGTCGCTGAATCGCATTCAAATCCGTTGCACCGGTAGCAAGTACGCAATCGGACTGGAGAGTGGCTGCGGGCTCTGGTGGGGCAAATAATCCAGTCCCTCCTTCGTCCGAAAACATCGCAACCTTCATACATCGGAAGGCCAAGGGCCGCCCCACGCAACGACACGCCCAATTAGCGCGAAATCATAACTGCCCGTTTGATATTCAGGAGCCGCGATAACTAGTCGCGGTGTCCAGCCAGATTCTCGCAGTATCGCTTTTGGAGGGTCGGCGTCCATGAGCGGTGCAGCATTCGAAAACTGAAACCTCGAGATTCGGCATCTGCAAGGCGCCGGTCCAATAGGTCACCGTGAGCTTGATTTACGTACTTCACTTCGTTACCCGCAGGAACCTTGTCGGCGAAGAACGCTGGGTGGGCGTCCCGGATCGACTGCATTAGCTCGGGATAGGCTTGTCGGCTCGAGTTGGCCCAAAACCCCTCATCGGTGGGCGCGCGACCGTCGAATCCCCACAACCGGATATCACGACCAACGGTGCACCCCACGGGCAGTAGAAGGTTGGCAAGCACGTTGTCCAGGAGGGGAAGATGGAAGTGCGTTGTCAGATCAACGGTTGGATCCGAGTGCGGACCATATGGGATTGGCACCAACACCGATTGGACGTCCTTGAATTCGCTGCGCACAATGACGTCGAACTGGGCGGGATATACGAACAACGTGCTCTCGTCCGCCTCGCGCAGTCTGCGCAGGGCGTCAGCACGGAAAGCGCAGGCGTGCGGATTGCTCCCGAAATGGTAGATCGCGTCACCGGCAACAAGAACGGCCGGCGACAGGTGGTGCCACAGTTCCGCATCGCGGACGATCGTGTTGCACACGACCGTGACGCCGTCGGCGAATGAGCGCTCGATCGCCGACTGCAACGAAGGCCCGGTTCCGAATAGATACACAGGTCTCGGGTCGCCGATCTGCAGTTTGCGCACATGGTCGGTGAACGTCGCTCGTGCGGTCTCCGCTTGTTGCCGTCGTGGACCACGAATAGCCACACCAAGGTCCATCAATGCCCAGCCGTCAGTCGGATTGGACTCATGGTCGAGGTCGGCAACCCAAGAGATATGTCGGCGCGCGAGTGCTGGAATCGCCGGGGCGTCGACTGCAACAACAGCCGCGTTGCGAATAAATTCCCACCAGGACGCGCGGGGCGCGAATCGAAACTCCATGCGCCTATTGAGATGCTGCAGCAGAAAACGCAGACGGTTCTCAACCTCTAGAACCTTCGATGCCGGAGCCTGACCTACGACCAACAGGACGGCTGGACGGCAGATGGGCGCACGGACCACATTCAGGAGCAGGTTGAGCTGGCGCCGCAACATCCGCAGCACCCGATTGTGGAGCGGGAACGGATGTCGGGTCATCGATTCCCCGGCGCCGCCGCCGTGTGACCGCGTTCACCACAACGTAGCCGGCTAGCCATCCGCACGCCCGAAGCGCCGTCCGGAACGTGGACCGAACTTCTTCACACATGACGCGGCGTCAGCTGCGTCCCGGAATCCCAACACGTTTCCCCAGCAGGTCTCTACATCCGACGGCGGTGCGTCGAACAGGCCGCGCCATCGATGTCGCATGCCGTACTCGACGATTGGCTCCCATACCGAGTAGACGAGGTGATACCCGCGCTCGGTCAGGAATGCGGTGCTGTCCATCAGCGAATAGCCCAACGGAACAGTCTTGCGATTCTCAAATTCATACAATACGAAGCGAGGCAGGTATCCCCAGTTGAAGCCCTTCAGGGCGAAGAAGTCGAACCCCTCGATGTCGACCTTCAGAAAATCGACACGCGCAACATTTCGTGCGCGGAGGTCATCGCTGAGGGTTACCACATCGACGGTGGCCGTTGGCTCGTGCGACTCGTGGAACGCCGAGAGCGTACTGATCCCAGTGGAGGTTGGCGAGGTGAACAACGACACCGAACCGACCGCCTTGTCCGAGACTGCACAAGTCGACAGCTGCAAACGGGGGTGATTACCGATCCGCTTCTCGAACTGCTGTCGGTTCGAAGGATCTGGCTCATAGGCCACAACCGACCAACCCTTGTCCAAGAACATCGCCGTGACATCACCGCAGTGGGCGCCCACGTCGACCAGAACCGCTTCGGACTGCCCGTGCGCGTCCGGAGCCAGACTCGCAACGATCTGCGCTTCGTCAACCCAATGCCTGGTCAATGACCGCTTCGCAGCCCGCAATCGGTTGGCGATGGGCTCCGGAAGCCGCGCAAGGACATTGCTCCGTAAGTAGGACACCCGTGCAGTCTGACATGTTTGTATCGAACGCACATTCCTGTCACCGGCACCGTGGACGAAAGTTCAGATCGACCGGTTCAGGACCAGCCAATCTGCGCCGACTACACCCCGGAGGCACCGATGCGAAAAGCTGAACGCTTCACCTCTCCGGTCGCGAATCACGGTGAAGGGCCATTCTGGGATGGTGTACACCAACGACTCTTGTGTATGGATGTATTCGCCGCGGTTGTCGTAGAGATCGACCCACTCGGCGTGCCCACCCGACACAAGGTGCCAAGCCGAGCAGCCTCGGTCATTCGGCGCCGCGCCGCGGGCGGGTTCGTCGTTGCCACCGAGCACGGAATCGTCGTCACCGACGATGCATTCTCCACATTCACCGGCATCGCCGAGTTGGCCTTGAGCCCCGAGGTTCGGACCAACGACGGTGGATGCGACCCACTCGGCGGGTTCGTGATCGGCACGATGGCATACGACGCAAGCCCGGGCCGTGGCGCGGTGTATCGCTTGTCCCCAGAAGGTCGAGTGACGAAACTGCTTGCTCCGGTGACTATTTCGAATGGAGTGCAATGGTCATCCGATGGGGAACGTGTGTATTACATCGATACCCCGACGCGGCGTGTCGACGTTCTCGATGTTGATGCGCACACTGGCGCCTGGAGGGAACGCCGCACACACATCACAGTTTCAAGCGCTGAAGGATTTCCTGACGGTATGGCGATCGACGAAGAGGGGGGCCTCTGGATAGCGTTGTGGGGTGGCGGTGCGGTAAACCACTACGATGCCGCAGGACAGCTCGTCGAGTCCGTCGAAGTTCCCGGAGTGAGCCAGGTGAGCGCGTGCACGTTTGGCGGCGAACAACGAAACCTACTGTATATCACCACTTCTCGACAGGATCTTCCGGACTCCGATGAACCCAACGCGGGCTCAGTGTTCGCGGTAGCCACGACCGTTCGCGGCGCTGTGTTGCCCGAGTTCGCGGGCTGACAGGTCTCTCGCGCGCTGTTCGGCCGGTTACGCCGGGCCGGCAACCGGTCCACTGCGAGCCGGACACAAACTGGAGTTTCAGCGGCCTGAGACGGTTGACCATGCCGCCGGGTGGCAAGCAGCAACGGGCCGAGAAATCGGTTCAGTAATCACTGTACTTCGCCAGCCCTTCAGCGACTTTCGGCCCAGTGCTTGCTGACGAGGCCCGCCGTGGATTCGATGTTGGCGCGGCTCGAAGCACCGAACACAATCGACTCGATGTTGGGCAACGAGGCAACCCATTCGATCGCCTCGTCGGGCCGGATAGCACCGGATGCGAAGACCGACATCGCAATTGCCCGGAACTTCCGATTGTTGAGCGCGTCGAGATAGCTGTCGATCCCGCCAGACATCCGAAAGCCCAGCTTGTTGATGTTCGAGCAGATGATCGGGTTTTCTATCCCCACTGATTCCAGCGCATCGAGCAGTCGTGGCATGTTCATCGTTATGAAGCCTGGTTCGGCCTGATATCTGCTCGACACATGGTCGGCGAAGATACGGAACGCCTCGAGGAATCCCATGCCGAGCAGGAAGTCGACGACTACGTTCTGTAGAAAGATCACCGGTGTCCGCACACCTTGGAACATCTTCATCTCCGCGTCGACGAGGAGGGTGATCACACCTTCGATATCCTTCTTGGCAAACGATTTCCCCCCTCGCATCGCCGCATCGAGGAACCCCTCGTCAGGCAGGAACTGCTTGACGGCACCGAACATCCCGGCCTCGGCCATGGCGTTGGCGTACTTGTGCGCGTATGGCATGCACGGGTAGAACGACTGCCGTTCGTAGCGTTGCGGATTGGCTCGGACGCGATCGACAACACCGGCGATCCTGTCGTGCGTCGTACACATGAAGGTCGTCACCCCAGCGTCATGGGCAGAGTCGAGCACAGACATGATCGCGTCGAGCGACTGGAAGCGCATCGCCTGGGCACGGGCCTTCTCTTCGGACATGTGATTGACACCGAAGAACTGGTTGTCGCCGAACAGGAGTCGGTCCATACTCAGGCCTTCCTTCCACGCTTGGCCGTGCGGCGCACACGTAGCCTGCCCCAAAAGCCTTTCGCTGGCTCCGTCGCCACCGCCCGCGGACTCGAGCCGACCTCGCGTACGCCGCCATCGACGCTTTCGATGATGGCGAACAGTGCCTCGTCGGTGACGGCGGCCTGGCTGAAATCCGCCGAGTCAGACAAATTCTCGCCGCCGATCCTACGGACCCAGGCGTCGAGCTGCGCGGAGTATTCCTCGCCGCGCACATAGAAATCGACCTCATCGGTGAGCTCGGTGGTGTAGCGAACTGTCCAGCCAGCCCCGTAGCCCTCCGGCGGGGTGGCCGTCTCTCGGAGGTACACCTGGATCTCCTGGCGGTCGGCATAGATCTTGCCGTTGGTGCCCCAGATCGAGATCCGTGTGGTCATCTTGCGTTGAGATTCGTCCGACCAGCTGACCGACAATTGGCCGCTGATTCCGCTGGACCATTTGAGGGTGGTGAAGACCTCGTCCTCGGTCTCTGCGGAGAAGACGTGACCGAGCACCGTTCCCGAGACGGTGTGCGGGCGTCCGAAATACCACGTCAACAAGTCGGCCGGGTGTGCTGCGTAGTCATACAACGCGCCACCGCCCTCATCCTTCTTGCTACGCCAAGTACCGCCCTTGGGCTTGAGGACGACGGGCCCGTATGCCTCGCCGAGCACGTGGGTGACGGTGCCCAACACACCAGATTCGAGCAGCCGCTTGACTTCGCGGAACGTCCCGACATGCCGATTGTGGTAACCGACTTGGGTCACCAGTCCTTTGTCCTTGGCGAGTTCGGCCAATGCCACTGAATCGGTGGGATCGAGGCAGAAGGGCTTCTCGCAGAACACGTGGATTCCCCGCTCCAGGCAGTCGCGCACCATGGGGGCGTGGAACTTCGACGGCGTCGAGATCACGGCCGCTTCTATATTGGTCGACTCGAGCATCTTTCGAGCATCGGAGTAGGTGTCCACGCCGGTGTACTTACCGAGCACATCGAGAATGTAGCCGCTGGCATCGCACACCCCGACAACCTTGACGTCGCTGTGGGCGTTGATGATCGAGAAGTGGGACAGTCCCATCTTCCCGAGGCCAATTATCCCTACGTTAACCACAGTTCCCCTCGGTTCGCTCACGGTTGGCGACCTGCCCCCGTCAGAATATTGGACCCAAATTGCGCACTCAACCGCACGCCCGACCGGCCAGCCCTAGACGCTTCGTACCCGCACTCCGTCGAGTATCGCCCATCAGCGTCTTGCTCCGCAGACCAGACCATCAGGCTGTCTGGACCGCGTTGGCTCCGCCCTTGCGGCAGGACCCGCCTTGCCCGACGATGACCTAGGTATCGGCGGTACCCGTGTGATTGTCTGTGCGGGTACCGCACGCGAACACGAGGTCTGGCGTGGAACTGATCGGATGGAGTGAAGATTGAGCAAGATATATGTCGCGGGTTGCGGGGGGATGTTGGGCGAGGCCTTTCATAAGCAGTTCGCGGACGCCGACCTCAAGTGCACAGACATTGACGTCAATGACACTTGGTTGTCCTATCTTGACTTTCGTGACCTTGACGCGTACCGACACGACGTACGCGTCTTCAAGCCAGATGCGTTGTTCCACCTCGGTGCCCACACGGGTCTGGAGTTCTGCGAGAACAATGTTGAGGATGCCTACGCCACAAACACGATCGCGGTGGAGAACGCCGTCTATATTGCCAACGAATTAGACATCCCCCTGCTATACATCAGCACAGCGGGAATCTTCGACGGCGCGAAGGATGTCTACGACGATTGGGACGTACCGAATCCTCTCGGTCATTACGCACGTTCAAAGTATGCCGGCGAACGGTTCGTCGTCGAGAACGCGCGCCGGTTTCTCGTTTGTCGCGCAGGCTGGATGATGGGTGGCGGCCCGGCCAAGGACAAAAAGTTTGTACAGAAGATGATGGCACAGTTGAAAGCAGGGAAAACGGAACTGAACGTGGTCAATGATAAATTGGGCACGCCCACATACACGCACGATTTCGCAGCCAACGTCAAACTTTTGCTCGAAAAGCAGTACTGGGGGCTGTACAACATGGTCTGCGACGGTCTGACGAGCCGGCTCGAAGTAGCACGTGAAATGGTACGGCTGCTCAATCTTGACGATCGCGTATCGATCAACGAAGTTGATTCGAGCTTCTTCGCCGCGGAATATTTTGCTGCGCGCCCAGATTCCGAGCGGCTCATCAACCGAAAGCTGGCACTACGGGATGCGAGTGTGATGCGAGACTGGCATGTCGGTCTCGAGGAGTATCTCAACAACTACTATCAGAACTACCTCTGAGCAATCGAGACCCAAAGATGAATCCCCAAGGGAGAATTGCCGCGTTCGGGTTTCGTTCGGTGCCCCCGAAGCCAGGGTGCGCAGGGGCCGACAAGTTTGCCGAGGAGCTGTATAGCCGGCTGGCGGAGCGTGGCTACACGGTCACCGGCTATAACCGCGTCTACGAATCCGCCGACGTGAAAGCCGACACCTACAAGAGCATCAACCTCATAAATCTGCAGACGCCGAAACGAAGTGGGATCGAGGCGTTATGGCATTCCCTCAGAGCTACGATTCATATCATTGTGCACAACACCGGCGACGTCGTTCATATCCAAAATGGGGGAAATAGTATCTTCGCCATTCCACTTCGGCTGTTCGGTAAAAAAGTCTATATCGGAGAGGACGGCGCTGAGTGGGCCCGTGGGAAATGGCCGTGGTACGCTCGACTCTATCTTAGAATGACACGCTGGATAACGGCACACATACCCAATGGCGTCATCTTCGACAATGTGTTCGTACGCGAGATGTTCGAACAGCGCTACTCACGCAATTATCACTTCGTCCCGTTCGGCAGCGATCCGGCCGCCGATCAATCCGACTCGGACATTCTCGGCACTTTGGGGTTGGAGCCGAAAGGATATTTCCTGTTCGTCGGACGCTTCATTCCCGACAAGGGCTTGCAGTATCTCGTTCCTGCATTCGAGGCCCTGGATACTTCACTCAAGCTCGTTCTTGTCGGCGGTGCCGCTGAAGGCTCAGAATTCGAAAAGACCCTGAAAAGCACTCGGGATGGCCGCGTTCTTTTCCCCGGCTATTTGTACGGGCGAGATGTTCACACCCTGATGCGCAACGCCTATGCCTACGTGCAACCGTCAGACCTCGAGGGGCTTTCGCCGGTCGTACTCGAGAACATGGGGTTGGGAACCCCGATCATCTGTAGCGATATTCGTGAGAATCTATTCGTGGTCGGTGACACCGCTGTTACGTTCCGAAAAGGCGATACAACGGACCTGACAGCGAAGCTGAATTATTCGCTGAACGATCCACCGCTACTCGCCGCCAATGCCCTGGCCGCACAAAGCCGCGCAGAGAATCTGTTCAGCTGGGAAGCCGTAACACAGCAACATGAGGAGATATTTTTCGGCCCACCCGCCGCGCAGTCGTAGCGAAGGCTCAGACGGGCAAGTCATACGCGCGGCGGTGACTTTTCGCCACGACCCGGTCTTCTGGAACTACGCCGCACGTACGCGGGCTATCCAATGCTGCCTGGATCGTTGCGGTCAGATCTTCTGCATTGCCCGCAGCAAAAGTGTGGGACGCTAGTTCGGCCATACCACCGACATCGGCAGCGACACTGGCCGTTCCCAGCCGACGGGCGAGTGCTAGAACGCCACTCTGACTTGCCTTTTCAGCGGGTACGACCACGAGATCTGCCGCCGCGATGGCTGCCGCGAACTCATCGAGCTCGATGAAATCGATTCGCGATGCGACATCAACTCCGCCTTGTTCGGCAAGCTGTGCACACCGCGCCCAATCTCCCCGGTCCTCTCCCACGACCGCCAAACGGCGGCCCTTGGGCCAGGATCGGGCGCTCGTGATTAGCAGATCAAGACGCTTGTCTGGGCGAACAAAGCCCGCGCACAAGACGATAGTCTCGCCTGGACCATCCGCCTTCCATTCTCGCCGCCAGTTCTGAATTTGCTCGGGAGCCGGCTCCGGGACCGGCTGCACCAAGGGTGATACGTGTACGCGAGAACCGAGATCCTGCAACCGATCACGATCAGCCTGCGAGTAGACGACGACAGCGTGGGCAGGTCGATAGGTGAATTGGAGGATACGGTCATCGATGGCGCCTCTACGGGAGAATGTGTCATGAGGCGAATACACAACCCGACAACCTCGAAGCCTGGCGGCCCACAAAAACAGCAGGTTGAGACTGTTGCCCGGGCCAGGGCCCTGCATGTGGAGCACGCCGCGCGGCCTGACGGTCATCATCAAGTGCGGCAGAGTGATGAGAAGCAACCGAGCCGCGATCGCGATACGTTTGGCGACGGTACCGAGCACTCCATTTCCCTCGGACCGCCGGGGCCACCAAGTGCATCCGCAAATGTCGAAGCCGGCGGCGCCAAATGTTTCGTGCTGCCGAGAGGTGTGCACGACCACCCGTACTTCGCCTGACTCCCCAACGATTCGCGCGACCTCGCATGCATGTTGGAAGATTCCGGCGTAACCGGTTGGTTCATAGATGTGAACTTCGGACGACGTCACTGCGTTCCTCCCACCGGCGCGGCTGTCACAGCTGATCACGTTCCAAATAGGCGGCGAGCTCGACCATGGCATCGGCTGGCCGAAACCCGATCGAGATGAGCTTGTCCAACTCCAGCGCACTATTATAGGGGCGCGGCGCGAGGTAGCCGCTGACCAACGCCGAATACTCGTCGGTCGGTACGCCAGCCACACGAACCGCATCATGACCGCTGAGCGCGAACACATTTCGGGCAATATCCGCCCATGACATCACTGGCCCGCCACCAGTCACGTTATATATTCCGTACGGTGCACGCCTTTCGAGGAGGTATCGAATCGCCGATGCCAGCACGGTAGCGAATGTCAATCGCCCTCGTTGATCGTCGACAACCGAAGGATCCAAGCCTCGCTCGGCCAGTGACAACATCGTCCGCACGAAGTTCCGTCCGTCTCCAATCACCCACGAAGTACGCACGATGTAGTGCTGCGGCACCGTTGACACGAGGTGATCGCCGGCCGCCTTCGTCTGCCCGTAGACACCGAGCGGGGCGGTTGGGTCGTCTTCGCGGTACGGTCGGTCGCCTGTGCCGTCGAACACGTAGTCGCTGGAGATGTGAACCAGCGTGAGACCGTGCCGAGTTGCCACGCGCGCCAATGCAGCGACGCCGGTTACGTTGACCGCCCATGCCGCGCCTCGGCCCTCCGGCGTCTCGGCGCCATCCACCGCGGTGTAGGCGGCCGCGTTGATGATCGTGTCATAGTCGCTCCACCGCCGCGCCGTATCGACGTTCCCGGAGCCGAGGTCGACATCCGAACGGTCTGCGAATTCGAAATGCGTTGCATTGCAATATATTTCCTGCAGAGCACGACCAACTTGGCCTGCGGCGCCGAGGACCAGCGTCTTGCGTGGCGGGGCGGGTTTTGCGTTGCCAAATAGCGGATGCGCGCGGTCCTTGTCCGAGATCTCCGCGCGATCCAGCGATATGGGCCACTCGATGCCCAGGGCTTCATCTGCGAGATTCACCGACGTATAGACGGCCTCCGGCGACCAATGGTCGTTGACCAGGTAGGTGTAGGCGGTGTTCGGTTCCAGTGTCTGGTAGGCATTGCCTACGCCGCGAGGCACGAACACCGCGTGCGACGGGTCCAATTCAGCAGTGAAGACCGCGCCGAACGTAGGTCCAGCGCGCAGGTCAACCCACGCACCAAAGATCCTTCCGGTGGCTACCGAGACGAACTTGTCCCAGGGCTCAGCGTGGATGCCGCGGGTGGTGCCCACCGCATTGTTGAACGATACGTTGTTCTGCACCGGACCGAAATCGGGTAAGCCGATGGCCACCATCTTCTCGCGCTGCCAGTTTTCCTTGAACCAGCCACGGTTGTCGCCGTGCATCGGCAGATCCCATAGTGTCAAGCCGGGGATAGGGGTCTCGTTGGCGCGCAGCGTTTTTCCATACTCGGTCATTGGCCGATCCGGCTGTAGAAAGCTTCGGTGGACGCTTTCGCCGGGGTCCACCATCCCCGATTTTCACGGTACCAATCGATGGTTGCCGCGAGTCCCTCTTCGAAGTCACCGAACCGCGGCCTCCAGCCAAGCTCGTTGCGCAGCTTGGTGGAGTCGATGGCATACCGTAGGTCGTGCCCGGCCCGGTCAGCGACATGGTCGTAGGCATCTGCAGGCTGGCCCATCAACGTCAGGATCAGCTCAACCACCGACTTGTTGTCCCTTTCGCCGTCGGCGCCGATCAGGTAGGTCTCCCCTACCTCTCCCCGTTCCACGATCATCAAGACCGCAGACGAGTGGTCCTCGGCGTGGATCCAGTCGCGCACATTGTGACCGGTGCCATACAACTTGGGCCGCACACCGCCCAGGACATTGGTGATCTGCCGGGGAATGAACTTCTCAACATGTTGGTATGGCCCGTAGTTGTTGGAGCAGTTGGAGATTGTCGCCGCCACACCGAACGAGCGCACCCACGCGCGCACCAGCAGATCACTGCCCGCCTTGGTCGACGAGTACGGCGATGACGGGTTATACGGGGAGTGCTCGGTGAACCGTGCCGGATCATCGAGGGCCAGGTCGCCGTACACCTCGTCGGTGGAAATGTGGTGCAGGCGCGTCCCGTACTTGCGTGCCGCCTCCAGCAGGGTGTACGTCCCTACCAGGTTGGTCTGTAGGAACGGCTCAGGATTATCCAGCGAGTTGTCGTTGTGCGATTCGGCAGCGAAATGCACAATGACGTCGGTCGCACCGACAAGGTCGTCGACCAGCACTGCATCGGCCACGTCGCCGCGCACGAACGCCACGCGACTCGCCGGCAAACCGGCCAACGATGCTCGGTTACCGGCGTAGGTGAGTTTGTCCAAGACCATCACATGATGGTCGGTGTGCTCGACCACGTGGTGCACGAAGTTTGAACCGATGAACCCGGCGCCACCGGTGACCAGCAACCGCATCATCAACGACCCCTGTTCAGCAGCTCGAGCAGGTACCGGCCGTAACCCGACTTCACCAGCTTCTCGGCGCGCTCACGCAACTCGTCGTCGGTCAGGTGACCCTGCCGCCACGCAATTTCCTCCGGGGCACCAATCTTCAAGCCCGTGCGGCGTTCCATCGTGCGCACGTACTCGGCAGCATCGGTCATCTGGTCGAACGTTCCGGTGTCCAACCATGCGGTACCGCGTGGCAATACTTGAACCTTCAACCGACCCTGATCGAGGTAGGCGCGGTTGACGTCAGTGATCTCGTACTCGCCGCGTTCACTGGGCCGCAGGCCACGCGCAATCGCGACCACGTCATTGTCATAGAAGTACAGCCCCGGAACCGCGTAGTTACTCTTGGGATTCTTCGGCTTCTCCTCCAGGGATACCACCGTGCCACTGTTGTCGAACTCGACGACGCCGTAAGCCGACGGTTCGGCTACCCAGTAGGCGAAGATCGCACCCCCGTCGATTTCGTTGAAACACCTGAGTTGGTTGCCCAACCCGGGTCCATACAAGAGGTTGTCGCCGAGGACCAAGGCGACGTTGTCACTGCCGATGAAACCCGCACCGATGGTGAACGCCTGAGCCAGGCCGTCCGGCGACGGTTGCCTGGCGTACGTGATGGACACTCCGAACTGTGATCCGTCGCCCAGCAGTCGTTCGAAACCGGCTGCATCGTGCGGGGTGGTGATCACCAGAATGTCACGGATGCCTGCCAGCATGAGCGTCGATAGCGGGTAGTAGACCATCGGCTTGTCGTAGACCGGCACCAGTTGTTTGGAAACACCCAGCGTGATTGGATGCAGACGGGTACCGGATCCGCCGGCCAGGATGATCCCCCTCACGGGTTCATGGTGACACAAGCCGGTCGAACGGGCCGCGCCAAGGGAGAGCTGGTGGCCGTCATTCAGGGCACCTCCGTCGCATCGCCGCCGACGATGGCGAGTTCGTCCAGGTGGCGGCGCGGATCCATCTCGTCGTTCACCAGCACCGCCAATCGATCAACTTCTTCCAGACCCCGAACGGCTGGCCCCTGGACGCGGCCGCCACCGGTGGCCCAGATGGCGGCTGTACGCACCGCGGTGTCACCCGGCGAGTGCCATTCCGATGCTACCCAGTTGAGCAGGTTGGGATCTTCGGAACGCAGCCGAAACCGCACCCGTACCATGCGCAGAAAGCGCGGAGGTTCGAAATCCACAGCCTGCTCAACCGGATCGGCTACAAGGACGTCTGGGGCGCCAA
Organism: Acidobacteriota bacterium; assembly: GCA_022708865.1. Taxonomy (GTDB): domain Bacteria; phylum Actinomycetota; class Actinomycetes; order Mycobacteriales; family Mycobacteriaceae; genus Mycobacterium. The sequence continues at coordinate 5,416 of JAKIXW010000048.1, read as the reverse complement.
GATCGCCCGTAGCGACGGCAGAAACCACCGAAAACCACAACGGCACAAGCAAATCCCCACCAGCCCGGCCACCTGAATGCGACGACACGGAGCTACGGACCGACGGAAATCAACGGCCGACCGTCCTCGACCGCCCACACGGTGTCGAAGTCGAATACGACGCCGGCCAATGGCTTGCCCACGGACTCCAGCCAGAACGCACGCGTACCAAGTAGGTCACCCACCGCCGCAACCCTGGTGACCTCAGCGCCCGGCACCCGCGCCACGAGGGTGTCTCCTGTGACGTCGAACGTGAACTGATAGTTGACGTCCACATCCAACTCTGGGACGAAACGGCCGCTCATGACCGGCTCCAGAGGTCCATCCGCGCGCCGGGTACGCACAGTCCATCCACGGCGATTTGCCGTGAACAGCAAAATGTCCCTGGTGATTCCGTCATTGGGAGAGATACCCATGCCCAGGGTTGTCTCCTCACCGTCACCGATTTTTCGGAAGCTTCCGACCGCGCCCATTCCTCTGACGACTCCGTCAAATTTCCGCACCGCATAGACAACTCCAGTGCCCGCGTAGGTGTAGCGTCCGTCCCGGATGAAGCCATCCGTCGCCGGAGGCAGCAACGCGGTGCCGTTCCGGGCGCCGCGCATGTCCCAGCCTTCGCCAAGACCACGCTCCGTGTCAGGACGGTCGAACCGATCGATGAACGAACCTTGCGCCGGAAGCGGCTCCATCGGGCGCGCCGCGGTCGACACCGGCGCGATGGTGGACGTGGCCGGAGTGGTGTACTTCGAGTCATACGCTGGCGGCTCATGACCGCACGACGTGAGCAACAGCACCGCCAAGAACGCAATCTGTCGGCGCTTCACGGCAACAACCCCTTCTGGCACAGCGCAAGAACTGGCGCCAACAACGCAGCGATCATGGATCCGATCGTGACGAAGAACTCGTGATCCTGGCCGATCGGATCCGGAACATCCGATTCCTCACCAGCGACGTGCGACCGGAGGCGTGCCAAGTCCGCGATATTCTGGATGTCGAATTCCGTTGCGGCACGGGCGGCCTCACCCATGGTGAAAGTCCTATGCAGCTTCTGTGGGGCCAACTCGAGAACCATATCCCGATGTGCCGCAGTCATTGTCAGGATCAGGTCGGTGTCAGTCGCAAGTCTCGGAGTCAGCTGCCGGGCAGCGAAGCCTGACGCGTCACCCCCCAGGTTCTCCAGTACGTCCACCGCATTGTGATGCATAGATTTGCCGACCACAGCCCTTATACCCGCACTGGAGGCCCTCAAGTCAGTGATCTGTCGCTCGGCCGCGTACACAGCGGCCAGCCGTTCCGCAAGCGGTGATCGACAAATGTTTCCGGTACAGACAAAGAGTATCTTCACTGCGGTTGTCCGCTGTTCATCATCGCTGAGCTAGCTAGGGCAGGAGGGCACCGATACTGTGGGACGCACGTCATCGACCAACGGCTGCACAGGCACCCGCGCGCCGCCCGGCGCCGTTGGTTCAGAGATGTGGAATGCCAGTTCACCCGACTTGCCGGGCGGGATGAACACCTGAACCTCGAAGGTCGGGTGCCCCCGCTCCTCCCCGGCGAACACCGGGATCTTTTGCCCGTCGGCAACCACGCTCTGCAATGTCGCACCCTTCGTGCCGACCAGTCTCACCGAGGTCAACATTGTGCCCGGCGGCGTACGAACCTTCTCCTTCATTTCCCGCGTTAGCCCTGCCATGCCCGCCACGAAGTCCGGCAGAGGTTCATTCGTCGCCGTGTTCTGCAACCGCACGGTGACCGTCGCGTTCCGGGTATCGCCATCGCAGCCATCGGCGACATACTCGATTTCCCGCCGCAGGTAAAAGTCCATCTTGTTGCCGCCAAGGTTATTGAGCACCACGTTGGCGTACGGTGCAGCGTCGTCCGGAATCACATGCGCGAGCGGCGTCTGCTCAATCAGCTGTTGTTCGACGGGTATCGCACTCCACACCGCGATTCGACCTTCGCTCACAGCTCTGCCGAGGGCGTCGAGCAATGCACGCGGCGACTGCACAGGACCGGTGATCTTCTTGACCACCTCATTCGCGATGTCCTGCAAGTAGTTTTTTCGCGCCACCTGATCAGTCGGAAAGCGCTTGTACGCGGTTGATTCCGTCAATTCGACCACGTTGTCCCTGGTGATCTGCTCACCGTCGGGCATCATGACCGGGCCTACAGCCCCGAGGATGTAACTCAGCGCAATCGGATCAATCGCGATCACACCGTCGACGTTGTTTCCGCTCTGCTGCAGCCACATCGACTTCCAGATCTGCGCTGTGTACGGAAAATGAGCGCTCAGATTACTGTTGCGATAGTCGGTCGTCACCGCCGCGAAGCTGTACTGCTCGGCAAAATCCGGCCCCAGGTCGATGCTGGAGAAGTTCTTGTCCAGTTCGGTGTTTGGACCGAGTTGCTCGACGCTGGGCTTGCCGTTGTCGAAGTGCAAGATCCCGAACCCGCCCAGCAGTCCGCCGGTACCGCGAGCCTCGGCGTTGGTCTGAAATCCCATGAAGTATGCGCGCGGGCCGTCAGCCCCCATCATCGACGGAGCGACCTGAGCGGCAAGTGCGGTGTTGCCCAACAGCGTTGCGAGATCGGATGTTTGGCGTTGCAGTTGGGTCCGGGCGTCCCCGAGTGAGGCGACGTAGCCGGGATCCTGGATCGCCTTGGCCTGGTCATTGAGCCTCGTGGCAGCCACCGCAATCTTGCTCAGATCGGGTTCCTTCTGCCGCAGCAAGCCAACGTCAATGCGACCGTCACGCAGCAGATGGTTCGGCGAGAGCGCCTGACCAACCGAGGTGGCCGGCTTCAGGACATCTCCGGCCAATCCCAGCACAACGTCGGATACCTGTTGGCCGGTCCTGAATGGGCTGCCCAGCAAGGGCACCAGCGAGGCGATGCTCCACGGCGCCGAATGGGTTGCGTCGTGGGCAGCCTGCGCCTGTGCCTGCGCTTCGTCAGCGGCTTTCGCCGCATCCTCGGCATCACCCTTGAGAAGCGCCTCCTTGGCGCGTTGCGCACTGGCACGAGCTTGCTCGAGATGGGACTTTGCTTCTTGCGCGTGAAAGCCCAACCAACCGGCAAACGCGACCGCAATCAGCAATAGCACGCCGACGGCCCAGAAGAGCCGCCGGCGACTTGTCGAATCTTCGAGCTCGTCGTCCGCTGGGTAGACGTCCGTCACTGGCAACCTTCAGCGGGCAACACGGTTCCGGTGATCAGCAACCGCGACCAACGGTGACGCTGGTCCGGAGGTACGGCCCGACCCGCAGGCTGACGCCGAAAGCGCAGACCTGGAAGTCGACCCAGCCGGTCAACGTCTGGTACAGCGGCTTGAGGAAGCCGGGGATCAGCGAGAGCGGCGTGAACGCCAGGATATCGCTGTACGTGGGCCCCTCCCCGGGATAGCCGGGACGGTTGGGCCCCAGCCAAAGCCAGCCACCCCAGCAGTCGGGGCCGGGGTTCGTCGTGCAGCTGGGCCCGACAGTCTCTGCAATGTTGCTGATAGGACTGAGCGCGATGTCGGAGCCCACCAGGTTGGATATCGGCGCCAGGGGCGACGGCATGGTCGGGTACGCGCCCGCGGCGACGGGAGTCAGGGCGGCAGCGGTGACGACGGCGCAGGCAGCGGCGCCCACCTGGAACTTCATTCTTGCGTCGGAGAGTTTCGAAGCAACGCTCGACATGTCCCCCACCCTTCCCTCGACTAGATGTCGTAAACCTGAGAGAACAATCGCAGATCCTCAGGTACCTGTCAACACGAACAGCCGCAGGTCAGCGCATAAATTTCGACGTTTCTGGAACGTTCGGATTTCGCGCACGCTAAGTGTTTTCTCAGCAAGCGAGGGCGCAGTTGAGGTTTGTCGGCGACCTGCGAATAGCAAACAATTCACCTCGTTCAGCAAAGCAACGGCAAGTCAACTTTCGTGACGCGCGCCAAGGGTCCGCAGGCTTCTTAAGGGAAAACTAAGGGCCACCCGCGCCAACCGAACGGGCCGCCGATACCATCACGGGCATGACGAGTGTGACCGAACCGCAAAACGCCACGGCCGAGCAGGAAACCGACATCCACACCACCGCCGGAAAACTGGCCGATCTGCGCAAGCGCGCCGAGGAGGCCCTGCACCCGGTGGGTGAGGCCGCCGTGGAGAAGGTGCACGCAAAGGGCAAGCTGACCGCCCGGGAACGCATCCTCGCGCTGCTGGACGAGGGTTCGTTCGTCGAACTCGACGCGCTGGCACGGCACCGGAGCACCAACTTCGGCCTGGCCGACAACCGGCCGCTGGGCGACGGGGTGGTTACCGGCTACGGCACCATCGATGGCCGCGACGTCTGCATCTTCAGCCAGGACGCCACCGTGTTCGGCGGATCCCTCGGCGAGGTGTACGGGGAGAAGATCGTCAAGGTCCAGGAGTTGGCCATCAAGACCGGCCGCCCGCTGATCGGCATCAACGATGGCGCCGGCGCCCGCATCCAGGAGGGTGTGGTCTCCCTGGGCCTGTACAGCCGGATCTTCCACAACAACATCAAGGCCTCCGGCGTCATCCCGCAGATCTCGCTCATCATGGGCGCCGCGGCCGGCGGGCATGTCTACTCCCCCGCCCTCACCGACTTCGTCATCATGGTCGACCAGACCTCCCAGATGTTCATCACCGGACCGGACGTCATCAAGACCGTCACCGGTGAGGACGTCACCATGGAGGAGCTTGGCGGCGCCTCGACACACATGGCCAAGTCCGGCACCGTGCACTACGTCGCCTCCGGCGAGCAGGACGCCCTGGACTATGTCCGCGATCTGCTGGGCTATCTGCCGCCCAACAACTACGCCGAACCGCCGCGCTACCCCGCGCCGCACCCGGGCCCCATCGAGGAATCCCTGACCGACGAGGACCTCGAGCTGGACACCCTGATCCCAGATTCGCCGAATCAGCCCTACGACATGCACGAGGTCATCACCCGCATCCTCGACGACGACGAATTCCTGGAAGTTCAAGCGGGTTACGCGCAGAACATCATCGTGGGCTTCGGCCGCGTCGACGGCCGCCCGGTGGGCATCGTGGCCAACCAGCCCACCCAGTTCGCCGGCTGCCTGGACATCAACGCCAGCGAGAAGGCCGCCCGGTTCGTGCGGACCTGCGACTGCTTCAACATCCCGATCGTCATGCTCGTCGACGTCCCCGGGTTCCTGCCCGGCACCGAGCAGGAATACAACGGCATCATTCGCCGCGGCGCCAAGCTGCTCTACGCCTACGGCGAGGCCACCGTCGCCAAGGTCACCGTCATCACCCGCAAGGCCTACGGCGGCGCGTACTGCGTCATGGGTTCCAAGGACATGGGCTGCGACGTCAACGTGGCGTGGCCGTCCGCGCAGATCGCGGTGATG
>JAKIXW010000489.1 GCA_022708865.1 Acidobacteriota bacterium | reverse complement strand
GGGTACCGCATTCGGCGGCAGCCGCAAGCGCCGCAGAAAAAAGCGTGAGGATGCTAACATCGAAACAACAGAACATGCCGTCGGCGGCACCATCGAAGTTGATGAAATGGTGACGGTGGAAGGTCTCGCCGCCCTGATGGAAGTCCCCATCAGTGAACTTATCCTCGCGCTTATGGACAACAACGTGATGGCGACCAAGAACCAGCAACTGGACATGGACACCGTCCGAAGCCTGGCGGAAAAATTCAATTACGAAGTGAAGGTGGTAATTCCGGAAGAGGAGGAATTGTTCGCGGAAGAACCGGACGCGCCCGAGAACTTGGCGCCCCGGCCGCCCGTGGTCACGGTGATGGGGCATGTTGACCACGGGAAAACCTCGCTTCTGGACGCTATACGCAGGACGAAAGTTGCTGAGGGCGAGGCCGGCGGCATCACCCAGCACATTGCCGCTTACGACTTTGACGTCGGCAACGGCCGGGTCACCTTCCTGGATACGCCCGGGCACCAGGCCTTCACCCAAATGCGCGCGCGCGGCGCAAACGTCACCGACATCGTGGTATTGGTGGTTGCCGCCAATGACGGCGTCAAACCGCAGACCATTGAGGCCATCGACCATGCCCGTGCGGCGGAAGTACCCATCGTGGTCGCCATCAACAAATGCGATTTGGCCAACGCCCAGCCCGACCGGGTCCGCCAGGAATTGACGCAGTATAACCTTATCGATGAAGCCTGGGGCGGCAAAACCATCATAAAGAATATCAGCGCCAAGATGAATGAAGGTGTCGATGAACTCATGGAATTGCTGGTG
>JAKIXW010000488.1 GCA_022708865.1 Acidobacteriota bacterium | reverse complement strand
AGGGTTTTTATTATAAATAATTTTAGAGGATAAATCAAATGTTTTATCCGCTGAAACGCAACTTAAACGAACGGTTCCTCTCCGGAGGGCGTTGCTGGCTGCAAAGGTCCGTGCTCAATTCTTGGGAAGAGCCGCTCCACAAATCTAACATTTATCACAACCTACACTACAGTAAATACTTATCCGCACAAGAGTAGATTTGGACAATGGAATGATAACTACTTGCAATGCGCACGTTTTTGCACTGGCATTAGAGTGGAAGCTTCCATTTATCTGTTGATTTTACAGAAAACTTATCCCATAGTAACCACCAAACCAACGAGAGTGCTGATTGAAATTCCATTCCAAGTATGGCAATCGCATCCACCAGATTATTCTGCGATAGGTGCATATGGCAATCAAGAAATCCGACCTCTATTCCTCCCTTTGGGCTTCCTGTAATGAGCTTCGCGGCGGCATGGACGCCAGCCAGTACAAGGACTACGTCCTGTTCATGCTGTTCATTAAGTATATCTCTGACAAGTATGCCGACTCTGAGGACTTCGCGCCGCCCGTCATCATCCCCAAGGGGGCAAGCTTCAAAGACATGAAGGCCCTGAAGGGCAAGCCCGACATTGGCGACAAGATCAACACACAGGTGATCCAGCCCCTGATCGACGCCAACCAGCGTTTGGCGCGCAGCGATTTCCCGAACTTCAACGATCCGGACAAGCTAGGGGAAGGCGACGCGATGGTGCAGCGCCTGACCAACCTGGTCGCCATTTTCGAGAACCCGGCACTCGACTTCTCGAAGAACCGGGCTGAGCACGACGACATCCTC
>JAKIXW010000487.1:595-885 GCA_022708865.1 Acidobacteriota bacterium | reverse complement strand
GGGCAGGAACACGCCCTCGTACCAGGCCCGCCCGCGGGCTCGCTCGCCCCACCACCGGGTCAGCCACCCGGCGACGAGCGGGATGCCGAGGAAGACGAGGACGATCGAGGCGATGCCCCACATCGACACGTCGAGCGCCGCCTGCTCCAACCCCAGCCACCCCGGCAGGACCTGCAGATAGAAGTAGCCGAGCACGGCATACATGAGCACCTGGAACACCGCGTTGAGGGCCACGAGGACGGCCGCCATCTCGCGGTCGCCGCACGCGAGGTCGTTCCACAAGAGCACCA
>JAKIXW010000487.1:0-552 GCA_022708865.1 Acidobacteriota bacterium | reverse complement strand
TGGTCACCGAGCAGCCACCAGGCCAGGGCGAACATCACCAGGGGACCGACCACCCAGTTGAGCAGCAGCGATGCCGCGATCATCCGGCGGTCGGCGGTGACTAGGCCGATCTCGTCGTAGCGGACCTTGGCCAGGACGGGGTACATCATCAGCAGCAGCCCGATGGCGATCGGCAGTGAGGTCTGGCCGATCCGGACCGCGTCGAGGGCTTGGTCCAGCCCGGGGACGAGCCGACCGAGCAGCAGCCGGTCGACCCGCGAGAGCCGAACAGCCGGTTCCTCGGCCGCGGTCGGGGCCGTCGTCATGACTGGTCAGCGAGCCCTTCGTGGACGTCTGCGATCGCCGGGAACCCGTCGGTCATCGAGACAACTCCACCGGCGCGACGCCGAGTTCGCCGAGCAGGCCGAGGACCCGCGCCTTGATCTCGTTGCGGATCGGTCGGACGGACGCGACCCCTTGGCCGGCCGGGTCCTCCAGCACCCAGTCGAGGTAACGCTTGCCCGGGAAGTAGGGGCACGTGTCGCCGCAGCCCATGGTGATGACCACATCGGA
>JAKIXW010000486.1:453-895 GCA_022708865.1 Acidobacteriota bacterium | reverse complement strand
GGATTTCGGCCGGGCAGGCCCACGGCCGAGTATCTCGACCGTGTGTTGACCAGGCTCACCTTCGTGGGCGCCATCTTCCTCGCGGCTATTGCTCTGTTGCCGAACATTACGGGTAAGCTCACGTCGGGCAGCATCTCTTTCGGCGGCACCGGGCTGATCATCGTGGTGGGTGTTGCGCTCGATACGATGAAGCAGATAGAGGCGCAGCTGATCATGAGGCAGTACGAGGGCTTCCTGAAGTAGAAGTATGAAGTGGGAGTGCACGCATGATGCGGTTGGTTCTCATGGGGCCGCCCGGCGCGGGCAAGGGCACCCAGGCGGTTGGGCTTTCGCAGGAATACGGCGTCCCGCATATCTCTACGGGCGACATGTTCAGGGCGGCTGTGGCCGCCGGGACCCAATTGGGGCTCGCGGCGCGTCGGTACATGGATGCCGGCCAGCT
>JAKIXW010000486.1:0-443 GCA_022708865.1 Acidobacteriota bacterium | reverse complement strand
CACCCTGGGGATAGTCCGGGAGAGGTTGACACAGCCAGATGCAGCTCGCGGGTTTGTTCTCGACGGTTTTCCGCGAACGGTTCCGCAGGCAAGCGGGCTGCGGGAGGTCCTGCGCGGTAGCAACCTTCAGCTGGATGCGGTGGTTCTTATCGACGTGCCCGACGCCGAGCTGGTGAAGCGTGCGGTGGGGCGTCGGGTGTGTCGCGAGTGTGGGCGGGTATGGCATGTGGAGTTCAACCCCCCTCCCGGCGACACATGTTCCTGCGGCGGCGAGCTGATTCAGAGAGATGACGACCGTGCCGAAACGGTCGTGAAGAGGCTCGGCGCGTACCATGAACAGACGGAGCCGCTCAAGGGTTATTACTCGAACTTAGGGCTGCTTCTGCAGGTCGACGGGACGGGTGGCCCCGAATCGGTTCGCAAGCGCATCGCAGATGCGCTCG
>JAKIXW010000485.1 GCA_022708865.1 Acidobacteriota bacterium | reverse complement strand
CCCCAGTACATCGAACCGCTCGCGATTCTCGCCCGACTCGTTCTTGACCAACACTATTCCGGCCGAGCGGTAGCCCGGCGTGGTCTGCTGGCCGATGCGGGCCGTGCGCTGCTGGAAGTCTCTCGCCGCGTCGATGAATGCGTTGTAGGCCTGCGCGGGGATCGCCAGCGGGTCGCCGGTTCGGACTTTTGTCAGCGGGTCGCTCATGTGCCGATCCCCAGGCCGGCGAAGTTGCCCTCCTCGTAGACCTTCTCCACGTACACGGCGACGGGCTTCTTGACGATGGCGTTCGCGCCGACGTCCTCACTGTCGGCATAGCGGACCCACATGTACTCCGAGTCCTCCTGCTCGGAGTATTTGACCCAGAGGTATTCCCAGCCCTTCTTGCTCGGGATGGTGATGTCGCCGACGGTGATGTTGGAGCGGTTGGGGCTGCCTGCGAACTTGAAGGTGATCTCCCAATCGCCCCCGGCCCGCATCGAACCCGACGCCCCCAGGAACAGGCATTCGCCCGCGGCGAGGCCCTTGAACGCGGCGTTGTTGACCTTGCCCGTCAGGTTGAAGAGCGTGCCCTTGTAGCCTTCCGTCACCGTGGCGTCGGTCAGGTAATGAGTCTCTGAGAACTGATAGACCGGCACGGTGATGTCGCAGCCCTCGACCTTCTCGCCGTCGAACCCGACGGCGCCCTTGAAGTCCGGGGCGGTCCCCGGGTAGCGCCCCACGGTGTTCAGCGACTGCGTGATGTGCTGCGTGCCGCCGCCGGTGTCGAAGTTGAACACCGACTCGCCCGTCTCGGGGGGCGGCTCCACTTCGAGCGGCGCATAGGTCGCCGTGCCAGTCCAGATGCAGGTGTCGGGCCGCGCGGTGTCGACATGGACCGGCTCCACCGTAACCGGCTG
>JAKIXW010000484.1 GCA_022708865.1 Acidobacteriota bacterium | reverse complement strand
AAACGCCGTTCTCCGGGCCGAACGGAGGTGAGAGTATGGAGACCATCATCGAGGCAAAACACCTGAACAAAGCTTACAACGACCGGGTGACCGCTCTTCTGGATGTGAACCTCGCCATCTGGAAGGGCGAGTTCGTCGCCCTCCTCGGGAGGAGCGGCAGCGGGAAGAGCACGCTCCTGAACATACTCGGCGGCCTTGACGCCCCGACGTCGGGAGAGATCCGCATCGACGGTAAAAACATCGATTTCAGCGACCGAAAGGCGCTCATCGCTCTCCGGAGAGGGTCTATCGGGTTTATCTTCCAGAGTTTCAACCTCATCCCTGCCCTGACGGCGCAGGAGAACGTCGAGTACCCCCTCCTCTTCAACTATCACGACAGGGCCGCGCGGAGAGAGCGGGCAGCCGACCTCCTCGCGACCGTGGGCCTTGCAGATCGGGCGCACCACTATCCACGAGAGATGAGCGGCGGCGAGCAGCAGCGGGTGGCGATCGCGCGGGCCCTCGCCGGAGACCCGCTCATCGTCCTTGCCGACGAACCGACGGGGAACCTGGATTCAAAGACGCGCGACGAGATCTTCGGCCTGATGCGGCAGGTGAACCGGGAGCGGGAGACGACGTTTCTGATCGTCACCCACGAGCGCGAGCTCGGGAGACGGACCGACCGCACCATCAAACTCCTCGACGGGAGGGTGGTATCATGATCTTCGGAAGGCTGATCGATTACCTGAAGGTCTCGGCCCACCAGGTCGCCCGAAAACGTATGCGCGTCTTCCTCACCGCCCTCGGCATCGCTATCGGCGTTGCGGCGGTCGTCGGGACCGTCTCTCTCGGCGAAGGGGTCCGCTACCAGGCGGTGGAGGCGATCAAGGAGCAGTCCGACCTCACGCTCATCGAGGCGACCGCGGATATCCGCGGAGGCGCGATCC
>JAKIXW010000483.1 GCA_022708865.1 Acidobacteriota bacterium | reverse complement strand
TGAGTAGTGGCCTAGCGATAGTTGATGAGGTTTCGGAACCCACGCGCGGAAGTCACAGAGGTGTTCGAGTCATCCGTTGATCGCCTTGGCCGGGGCGTCGTAGGTGCCGGGCGGTCACGCTCTTAGCCTCGATCCACCGATGAAGTCGGTCGGGTGAGCGCGCCGTAACAACGAAGTGCCCTGCCGTGCTGGGAGATTGGGACTTGCGACGGTTCCAACACCTCAACCCGGAAGGGCACCTCTGGGATGCGACTCTCTCACACTCTGGCTACGACGTCGGCGGCGTTCGACGACCCGAATCTCGTGTCCGCCGCGGGACTGGTCCCGGCCATGGCGTTGGCGCAGCGGGCGGGGCTTGCCGACCTCGCCGATGAGCATCTGAGCGTGCCGACGGACAAGGGCGCCAACGCGGGGTTGAAGGTGACCTCGCTGGTCGCGGGCATGGTCGCCGGCGCCGACAGCATCGATGACATGGCGCTGCTGCGCCACGGCGGGATGGGCCGGGTCTTCGCCCGGGCGTACGCGCCGTCGACGCTGGGGTCGTTCCTTCGGGCATTCGCGTTCGGGCACGTGCGCCAGCTCGACGCGGTCTCCTCCCGGTTCCTGCTCGCGCTGGCCCGCCTGGTCGGGCTGGGGCCGCCACCGGCGGACGCCGCCGATGGCGGGTAGGCGTTCGTCGATGTGGACGACACGATCATCGAGGTCCACGGCTACGCCAAACAGGGCGCCGGGTTCGGGTACACCCGGGTCCGGGGCCTGAACGCGCTGATCGCCACCGTGACCACGCCCGCAGCGGCTCCGCTGATCGTGGCGCAACGACTGCGCAAGGGCGCCTGCGGGTCACCGCGCGGCGCGAAACGCCTGGTCGGTGACGCCGTGAAACAGACCCGCCGGCTCTTGGGCGAGGGCAGCCCGGTGTTGGTGCGGATGG
>JAKIXW010000482.1 GCA_022708865.1 Acidobacteriota bacterium | reverse complement strand
GAATCGCCACCTTGGAGCAGAGTTCCTCGATATCGGCAAGGCTATGAGACGAGAGCAGAACCGTCACGCTTTGGTCTTGAGCGAGGCGCTTGATAAGATCCTTGGTGGCCCTGCGTGACTCGGGGTCAAGACCGGAAATGGGTTCGTCCATTATGAGCAGTCTGGGGTGGTGCATCAAAGATCTAGCGATGGCAAGACGCTGTTTCATCCCCTTGGAATACGCGGCCACTCGGTCGTGTCGACGATTCCAGAGACCTGCCACCCTGAGCAGTTCACTGGCCCTCTGGCTCGCAGCCTCGCGTGACAAGCTAAACAGCTCGCCAAAGAAGAGTAGGTTTTGGAATGCTGTAAGGCCCTCATACAGGCCATGTACATCCAGCACCACACCCACGGCGCTTCCGACTCTGGAAAACTCGTAGGTCGCATCTGCCCCGAGTACAAGCGCCTTCCCTCTTGACGGCCTCAGTATCCCCAGAAGCAGCATGATGAGCGTGGTCTTGCCGGCGCCGTTGGGTCCGATCAGCCCAACCAGCTCGCCTGTGGGCACAGTCAACGACACGTCGGTCAGAGCCTCGATGCGTCCGAACCGCCTTCCAAGGCCAATCGTCTCGATGGCGTATTCGGCCATGGTCAAACCATCTCCCGTCTGCGAAATGGGGGGCTCTCCGGCTGGCTCAATTCTCCCATATATGGGGTGTATCCACAACACGCCATCCTCTCGTGACCTTCGGATGTTGTTCATCTTGGTGCGATGATTAGCCTCATGCGAAAGGAATGTGGCCAGGCGCATGGAACTCTGGTACTCGCGAAAGGACGTGAGATCCCAATGGGGTGACGGTCCGCGAGGTTGTGTGCAAGTCCGCCCTAACCCGGACAGGGATTCCCGGAGCCCGTTACGCCCTCAACCCGTACACCGGGTGCGCGCATGCCTGTGTGTACTGCTAT
>JAKIXW010000481.1:650-946 GCA_022708865.1 Acidobacteriota bacterium | reverse complement strand
CGGCAGCAATGTACGGATTATTTCTCTCATTGAATTCAATAACTCAGCCCTCTTAAAGAGCAACATGATCATGTTGCTCTTACAGAACCCATTCACACTTTTTTCTTGACAAAAAATTGTGTTATACTATGGGACGCTCGGGCAGGAGCCCGAGACACTAATCACACACGCCTTGGTATAGGCGCTCCCGCGTGCCCGTCAAAAGGTTCGGAGCAGCCGCAAAGCCGGGCGGAGGCATAACGCAAAGGAGTATTTATGTCACCCGCTGTTTCTATGAAAGCGCTCCTCGAGAGCGG
>JAKIXW010000481.1:0-576 GCA_022708865.1 Acidobacteriota bacterium | reverse complement strand
TGCTGGATGAAGCCTTCAACAAAGTGCGCGATACGGTCGCCGCTGGCGGCACCATCCTCTTCGTCGGCACCAAACGCCAGGCGCAAGAAACCATCCAGGAAGAAGCCGAACGCTGCGGCATGCCCTACGTCAACCAGCGCTGGCTGGGCGGCACGCTGACCAATTGGGTCACCATTCAGCAGCGCATTGTGGAGCTGACCCGCCTTGAAAAACTGGTGGAAAGCGGCGAGATAAATCAGCTGACCAAAAAAGAAGGCTTATTGATTGAGCGTGAAATTACCCGTCTGGAAACCCGCTTGAGCGGCCTTCGCAATATGAAGCACCTCCCAAGCCTGGTTTTCATCGTGGATATTGAGCGTGAAGAGACCGCCATGCGCGAAGCATACATTAAAGAAATTCCGGTTATCGCCATGGTGGATACCAACTGCAATCCGGGCATGGTTGATTACGTTATTCCTTCCAATGACGACGCAATCCGCGCTATCAAACTCATCGTCGGGCGCATCGCCGACGCGGCCGAAGAAGGGCGCCTGATGCGCAAGGATGAGGAAATTGAAGAAGAGCTGCCCGAACCCC
>JAKIXW010000480.1 GCA_022708865.1 Acidobacteriota bacterium | reverse complement strand
GGACGTTCTTCTCCTTCCCAATCCTTTGTTATATAACCAATGGAACGATAATAGCCTTCCAGACGATTGGTTTCGCGCCAGACGATGATCGTTTCGACCGCTTTGCCCACAAAGCCGTATGAGACCAGCCCGATCAATAGCGTCAGGAGAGCGCCAATGACAGGCTTGCGTAAAAGCGATTTGAGAATGACGTTCTCTTTCATAAAACTCTCCTTGATTTCAGAAACCGGACAGGGTCAACAAATGCGAACAAACTGTAAACCTGCTTATTCAGAGGTCATTCTCCCATCTTCCATCTTCCAGACCTGGTCTGCCTGTCTCGCAATTTCCAGGTCGTGGGTGACGATGATGACGCAGTAGCCATTTTCGTGGGCAAGCACCTTGAGGATATCAACGATTTTCTGTCCGTTTTCCTTGTCGAGGTTGCCGGTTGGTTCATCGGCAAGGAGGATGCGCGCCCCGCTTGCCATAGTGCGCGCGATTGCCACCCGCTGCTGCTCGCCGCCGGAAAGATTGGTCGGGAAGCGTTTGTGCTTCTCATCGGTAATGCCGACTGAATTGAGAAAGACCCTGGAGCGAGTTCTTGCTTCGTCCCGCTCGATCCCATTCAGCTCCATCGGAAAGCTGACGTTCTCCATCACATTTAATGTCGGGAAGAGATGAAAGGCTTGAAAGATCATGCTGACTTGTTCACGGCGGTATTGATCAAGATCCAGAGCGGAGAGTTTTTCGTTGTAGATGTACACTTCACCTTCGGTTGGGGTGTCAAGCCCTGCCAGGATTGAGAGCAAGGTGGTTTTACCTGAGCCGGAAGGACCGGTCACGGCGTAGACTTTTCCGTTCTGAAAAGTTGCGTTTATATCGTCGAGAGCCTTGCGCTGGCTGGCTTTGTAACTGTAGCTTACATTCTCAAGGGTCAAAGTGTTCATCATTCCTCCAAAGTTATTAGTGAC
>JAKIXW010000047.1 GCA_022708865.1 Acidobacteriota bacterium | reverse complement strand
GTCTCGCCGACGACGCCGATGAGGCCCGGCACAACCGCAGCCACAGCGGCCGATACCGCGAGCCGGCGGCCCAGGCGGCCGCGCATCTTTCCGACAAAACTCATAGCGATTACCCATCCAATCGTTTCGTATTGCGCACCTGGGGATCCATGGGGACCCTGCCGTCGGTGCCCGGCCAGTCAACCACACTTGGCGCGTTTCAGCCTTTTCACGCAGGTCAGCGCACCCGCTGGGTGACCGGTTGGAAACACCGCCACGCTGCGGTGTTCCTACTGCATTCGTCCTGCTCATCGGCCTGCGGGGGGCGGGCGTTACCGCCCGGGTGAATTTTCGGCGAACTCTATGGCCCGGTGGCCGGCAGCCCGGTGTACGGCGTGCCCTTCAGGTCCGGTTCGGGCAGTCCGCACCGCAGGAGCTCGCGCTGCGGCACCCGGTCGATGCGGTACTTCGTGTAGTCGTAGGCGTAGGTCAGGTTCGACATGAACTGCCGCGCCGTCATCGGCGCCCGGATGGCCGACAGCATCGACTCGGTGGCCGGGCACGTCAGCGCGGCCTCGGCCTCGGTGACCCAGCCCTCGTCGAGATACTTCGGCAGGTGGGGGTCTTCCTTCAGCCAGGGTCCCTCGGCCACCGCCCAGTCCGGGAACAAGTTCTTGTCATGACCGATGCGGGCATCGTCGAGCCGCGCGGTGTGCGCGGCCAGCGGATTGGCCAGCCCGATCTGGTCGATCACCCGGACGTCGAGCCCGACGTTCATGCCGACCATCCCGAGATTGGTGAAGAAGACTGTGGCCGGGCCCTTTTCGCGGTACGGCGCCTCATAGGGGTGCGTGCGCGGGGGCACCGGCGGCGGTATCGCGGGCACGACGTCCCACACGTCGTAGTTGCCCGACGGCAGCAGTAACGCACCGTCGGGCGTGTTGTTCAGCGCCACCAGCACGGCCCGCATGCGGGGGTAGTCCAGATAGTCGGCCGCGGTCAGCGGGTGCGCGTGCCCAGTGGCCTGGGAGTAGAACCGACGCTCGTCGACGATCCCGGAGTAGGTCACCCGGGTGGCGTCCTTGCCCAGCCCCGGTGAGTTGGCCGCCCACAACGACCACACCGCCACTGTTCCCCACAACACGGTGGTGGCGCCGGCCAGTAGGTAGCCGGCCTCGCGGCTCAGCCGGGTGCCGTCGGGCAGCACCAGCGGGACCACGGCCACCGGGGCCAGCATGCAGAACACCGGTGCCAGCAGCACCCGGCCGTGCATGAAATCACCGCCCTGCCGGATCCAGTAGATCCCCTGCAGCAGGCCGCTGCCCACGAAATAGAGCACCACCGCGGCTGGGCTCTGCACGATGCGGGTCAACCAGCCGAAATCGGACGGGACGTGGTGGCGGGCCCACCATGGCTGGGTGCGGGTGACCAGCATCACCAGGCCGAGGCCGATCAACAGGATGGCCGGGATCCACAACAGGTAGGGCCCGTTGAAGTTGGCCAGATAGACCAGACCCTGGGCCCATTTGGAACCGGACGCGTCCTTGGCCACCGCCGGTGCGGGGAACAGTTGGGCGTAGTACCCCATCCGGAAGATCTGGTAGACCACCGGCAGCAGACCGCCGGCCAGCACGATCAGCGCGCGCCGCCGTCGGCCCCGGGCCGCGATCAGCATCATGACCAGCACGCCACCACCGACCAGGGCCAGCTCCGGTCGGATCAGCACACTGATCCCGGCCAGGGCGGCCAGCGTGACGGTGAATTCGCGGCCGACGGCGTTGGGCCCGGTGACCCCGCGCACTTCGGCGGTGCGCAGCGCCTGCGACCAACAGACCAGCAGCCACCACAGCAGACCCAGGTAGGCCAGCACCAGACCGTTCTCCAGGCCCGAGGTGGCGAAGTCGCGCGCCGGCGGGATGGCGATGTACACCAGCGCGCCCGCCGGCAGCAGCAGCGCCCGCCGGCCCGCCAGGCTGGGTGCGTACAACCGGGCGGCGCCCAGCATCAGGAACACCACCCCGAGCACCGACAGCGACAGCGCCAGGGTGAGCGCGACGTACTCCAGGCGGACCGGACCGCCGATCCAGCCGCCCAGGTACGTCAGATAGGTCCACAGGGTGGACGTGTTCGATTCGACCCGCTCGCCGGCGTTGAACACCGGACCGTTGCCGGCCATCAGGTTGCGGACCGTGCGCAACACGATCAGGCCGTCGTCGGCGATCCAGCGCCGCTGCCAGGCGCCCCAGCCGAACAGTGCGGCCACCGCCGCCACGCCCGCCCACAGACTCAGGCGGGCGATCGGTGCGTACCGGTAGACCGGCCACACCGGAAGTCCACTAACCGAAGTAGACGGCGGCACAGACGATTCCGATGAACGCGAGCGCGAGTACCTGGAGCACCCGATCGTGGAAGGCGATGTCCTCGGGTTCGCCGGCGTCGGCACCGTCGATGTCCACCGCATAGCGCAGGATCGCGACCGTGAACGGGATGATCGAGATCGCCCACCAGGACGCCGACCCCCCGTCGCGCTCGAAGGCGAACAGGGCATAGCAGAGCACCACCGACGTGGCGGCCAGCGTCCAGACGAACCGCAGATAACTGGCGGTGTAGCTCTCCAGCGATTTACGGATCTTGGCCCCGGTGCGTTCGGCCAGCGCCAACTCGGCGTAGCGCTTGCCGGCCGCCATGAACAGCGAGCCGAACGCGAACACCAGCAGGAACCACTGCGACAGCGGGATACCGGCGGCCGCGCCGCCGGCGATCGCACGGATCAGGTAGGCCGACGACACGATGCAAATATCCAGTACCGCTTGATGTTTCAGGCCGAAGCAGTAGGCCAGCTGCATCGCCAGATACACCGCGATCACGATCGCCAGGTTCGGCGTGACCAGCCACGCGATCGCCAGCGCGGACACGCCCAGCACGGCGGCCAGCCCGTATGCCAGCGGAATCGGGACCACCCCGGCCGCGATCGGCCGGAAGCGTTTGGTGGGGTGTGCCCGGTCGGCCTCGATGTCGCGGGCATCGTTGATCAGGTAGATGCATGACGCCGCCATGCAGAACACCACGAACGCGATGCCGACCCGGGTCGCGACCAGCCCGTGGCTGTATTCCACGTCCTTGCCCAGGGCGGCCAGCGGGGCGGCGAACACCAGCAGGTTCTTCACCCACTGCCGGGGTCGCAGGGCCTTGACGATGCCCGCGGCCAGGTTCTGCGGCGGAGCGCCGGTCCCCGAAGTCGGAGTTACCTCTTGGCTCACCTGTGTCCTCCGATCCGGTCGCTCGCTGCGCCGACGAGCTTGGCCACCAGGGCGCCGACGACCACCCCGGTGGCGACGTCGGTGGGGTAGTGCACGCCGAGCACCAAGCGGGACAACGCCATCGGGGGCACCAGCAGTGCGGGCAACGTCCTGGGCAGGCCGACCGCTCGGCCCAGCAGCATCGCCGCCGCCGTGGTCGAGGTGGCGTGCGCGGACGGGAAACTCAGCCGACTCGGGGTGCCGACGTTGACCGCGATGGCGGGATGGTCGGGCCGGGTCCGCTTGACCACCCGCTTGATCAGGACGGCGGCCGCGTGCGCGGCGAACGTTCCGATGCCGGCGGCCACGAACTCGCGCCGACGTTTTGGCGCGAGTAGCGCGCCGAGACCCGCCAGCGCCAGCCAGCCGAGCGAATGTTCACCGAAGAAGGACATGGCCCGCGCCGTCGGTAGCACGCCGGGCCGGCCGGCCAGCGCGGACTGCACGGCCACCAGTGCCGCGTCCTCGCCGCCCGCCGGTGGCGCGGGTTCAGCCATTGGTGGTGGAATTCTGTTCCAGCAGAACGGTTTCCCACTTCTGCTTGCTGGTCAGTACCGGCAGCGCCTCCCGGTACGCCCGGCGCATCGCGTTGAACTTGCGGTACAGCTTGAACTGCCGGCGCAGCGACTCCCGCAGCAGGTCGAACATCTTGGCGCGGTCACGCTGGCGGTACACCACACCCCGGCCATCGGCGGTGGTCACCGTGACGCCGTCGACGTTGCACAGCAGGAACCAGCGGGCATCCTGGGTGGCGACGTTGAGTTCGGGCCGGACATGGTGTTCGGGATCCGCCTCGCGCAATTGATGGGCCAGGCCGCGGGCCAGTCGCAGACCGATGGCGGGCAGCTTGACCGGCGGTCTGTGCACCCTCTTGCGGGCCGACGGCACCGGCAGCGACGTGGCCCCGGGCAGCACCACCGCGTCGGGGTACTGCTTGCGCAGGGCGTGCACGTCGGGCAGCGCGGACTCCAGGATCGAGAAGATGTGCTCCGGCCCGGCCAGGAAATCGTCCATCGCCTTGTTCTGGATCGCGACCGTCGAATACTCCAGGCACAGTAGGTGTTTCATGGTGGCCTTGAAGTGGCTGGCAATCAGCCCGCGGACGTCGCCGTCCCAGTGCAGGGCCGCGACCACCAGGCGGTTGCGCAGGTGGAAGTAGGCCTGCCAGTCGATCGCGTCGTCCTTGTCGCTCCACGCCATGTGCCAGATCGCCGTGCCCGGCATGGTGACCGTGCCGTAGCCGTGCTCGGCGGCCCGCAGGCCGTAGTCCGCGTCGTCCCACTTGATGAACAGCGGCAGCGGCTGGCCGAGTTCCTCGGCCACCTGGCGCGGGATCATGCACATCCACCAGCCGTTGTAATCGACGTCGATGCGCCGGTGCAGCAGCTTGCTCTTGTCCGCCTCGACGTCGGCCAGCGGGTACTTGGCGAAGTCGTGGTCGTATTCGGTGAACGGGGCGTGGGTCCACATGAAGTTCGCCCGGTCGACCACCTCACCCATCACGTGCAGGTGCGAGGGCTCCTGCAGGTTGAGCATCTGGCCGCCGATCAGGGTGGGCGTCTTGGCGAACCGGTTGAGGGCCAGGGCGCGCAGGATCGAGTCCGGCTCGATGCGAATGTCGTCGTCCATGAACAGGATCTGTTCGCAGTCGGTGTTCTTCAACGCCTCGTACATCACCCGGCTGTAGCCGCCCGAGCCGCCGAGGTTGGGCTGGTTGTGAATGGTCAGCCGGTCGCCCAACTTCGCCGACGCGGTGGCGAAGTCGGGGTGGTCCACTACCTTGCGGTTACCCTGATCGGAGACGATCACCGCGTCGATGACGTTGTCCACCAACGGATCCGACGTCAGCGCGGTCAGGGCGTTGACGCAGTCGTCGGGCCGGTTGAAGGTCGGGATGCCGACGGCGACGCTGGCCCGGCCCGGGGCCTCGACGGCCGAGTGCCACGCAGCGTCATGGACGGTGACGGCACTGTCGGTGGTGATGTCGAACCAGATCCAGCCGCCGTCCTCGAACGGGGCGAGCCCGACCTCGAACTCGATGGTGTCGGGGGCGTCCGCGGTGCCCGAGAATTGGGCCCCACCGACGGTGATCCGGGCCCCGGTCGCCTTCGATCGGTACACGTCCACCCGACCGCCGCCCGTCAGCGTCAGGCGCAGCACCACCGATTCCAGCGTGGACCACCGGCGCCAGTAGCTGGCCGGGAAGGCGTTGAAGTACGTCGCGAACGACACCTCCGACTCCGGCCCGATCTCGAGCGAGGTGCGGGTCGGCGCATGCGCGCGACGGGCGTTGGTGTCGGACTCCTCGAGGTAGAGCTTGCGAACGTCGAGGGGTTCACCCGGGCGGGGCAGGATCACGCGGGACAGCAGACTCACGGCGCGGGTCTGCCCGGCGCCGAGCCGGCCGGAGGGGATGTCACTCATCAGGCACTGCTTTCTTCGCCGTCACCCAGCGGCGCACCGTCGGTGAGGTGCGGCGCCAGGATGTTGTCGTACATGTTGAGCGCACTGGCGATGGCCATGTGCATGTCGAGGTACTGGTAGGTGCCCAGCCGACCGCCGAAGAGCACGCGCTGCGCGGCCGTCTCGGCCCGGGCGCGGGCCCGGTAGGAGGCCAGGATCGCCCGGTCGGACTCGGTGTTGATCGGGTAGTAGGGTTCGTCGTCGTCCTCGGCGAACCGGGAGTACTCCCGCATGATGACGGTCTTGTCGGTGGGGTAGTCCCGTTCGGGATGGAAGTGCCGGAACTCATGGATCCGGGTGTACGGCACGTCCGGGTCGTTGTAGTTCATCACTGGGGTGCCTTGAAAATCCCCGCAGTCCCGCAGGACCTCGACCTCGAAGTCCAGGGTGCGCCAGCCCAGCCGGCCGTCGGCGTGGTCGAAGTACCGGTCGAGTGGCCCGGTGTACACCACCGGGGCCGGTGGCGACGCGGCGCGCAGCTGGTCGCGCACGTCGAACCAGTCGGTGTCCAGGCGGACCTCGATGCGCTGGTCGGCAGCCATGTTCTGCAACCAGGCGGTGTAGCCGTCGACCGGCAGGCCCTCGTAGGTGTCGTTGAAGTAGCGGTTGTCGAAGGTGTAGCGCACGGGCAGCCGGGTGATGTTCGCCGCGGGCAACTCCGTGGGATCGGTCTGCCATTGCTTGGCGGTGTAGCCCTTGACGAACGCTTCGTAGAGGGGACGGCCGATCAGCGAGATGGCCTTCTCCTCGAGGTTCTGCGCGTCGGCCGTAGCGATCTCGGCGGCCTGTTCGGTGATCAGTGCGCGGGCTTCGTCCGGTGTGAAGTACCGGCCGAAGAACTGGGACACCAGCCCGAGGCCCATCGGGAACTGGTAGGCCTGACCGCCGTGCAGCGCGAACACCCGGTGCTGGTAGTCGGTGAAGTCGGTGAACTGCCGCACGTAGTCCCAGACCCGCTGGTTGGACGTGTGGAACAGGTGGGCACCGTATTTGTGGATCTCGATGCCGGTGGTGGGCTCGGGCTCGGAGTACGCGTTGCCCCCGATGTGGGGCCGTCGGTCGACGACGAGGACCCGCTTGCCCAGCTGCGTCGCGACCCGCTCGGCGATGGTGAGTCCGAAGAAACCGGAGCCCACGACGAAGAGGTCGAAATCGTCCTGGGAGTCGCGATCGGGAGAGGAAGTCATCGCAGGCAAGGGTATCGGACCGGGCCGGGCCGGCCCGCTTCGGCAGGCGGCATCCGGCGCGCTCTCGGTCGGATTCGGCGGGCACTGCGAGGTGGAATGAACATCGCGATTCGCTCACGATTGAATATCGTCACTCCAGTCACATCAGTCTCGCCCGTACCATCGGTGGTACTGCCGAAGTGGGTCGGTCTCTCCCGGCCGAACCGGTGAAACACCAGATTGAGGAGACTCCAGTGCCGAACCGACGTCGACGCAAGCTCTCGACAGCCATGAGCGCAGTCGCCGCCCTGGCCGTCACGAGTCCGCTTGCGGTTATTGCCATCACC
Organism: Acidobacteriota bacterium; assembly: GCA_022708865.1. Taxonomy (GTDB): domain Bacteria; phylum Actinomycetota; class Actinomycetes; order Mycobacteriales; family Mycobacteriaceae; genus Mycobacterium. The sequence continues at coordinate 11,252 of JAKIXW010000047.1, read as the reverse complement.
GAGCTGTCGGGCTCCGCGGAGCCCGCGACCGAACACCGCGACTTCGTGCAGGCCGGCATCATCACCGACCTGCCGAACGCGCTGATGTCCGCGCTCTCGCAGGGCCTCTCGCAGTTCGGGATCAACCTGCCGCCGTTGCCGACCGGCCTGAGTCCCTCCGGGGCCCAGCCGATCAGTGCCGGCCCGAGCCTGACCGCTCCGGGGCTGCTGTCGCCGGGCCTGGGCACGGGATTGGGCACACCCGGCCTTGGCACGCCGGGCCTGAGCGCGCCGGGGTTGACCCCGCCGGTCAGCGCACCCATCAGCCCGGCCGTCGGCTCGACGCTGACCGGAACCCCGCTGACCGGAACCGCGCTGACCGATCCGGGCCTGACCCCGTTGTCGCCGGCGGCGCCGTTGTCGCCGTCGAGCCTGGCCACCCCGTCCCTGGCGACCCCCACCGCCCCGGGCCTGACCCCGCTCGGGGCGACGGCACCCGGCCTGACCGCACCCGGGCTGACCCCCGGTCTGACCGCACCCGGGCTGACCCCGGGCCTGACGCCTGGCCTCGCCACCCCGTCGGTCACTCCTGATCCGGCCCTGTCGATCCCAGGAACGCTGCCCAGCACGCCGGGCCTCGGGCTCGATCCGACGGCGCCGACCTATCCGATCCTCGGCGCCGATCCCGGGCTGCTGGCTCCGGTCGCCGCCCCGGCGAACACCGGCCTGATCGGCAGCCTGAGCAGCGCGGCACAGCAACTGGGCGTCGGCCAAGTGGTCGACCTGCTCAAGGGTGTGGTGATGCCGTCGATCATGAGTGCGGCGCAGTCGGCGACCCCCGCCGCTGCGGCCGCCGCACCTGCCGCCGCCGCAGCCGCCGTCGTCCCCGCTGCCGCTGGCTGAGGGGCGCAGGTCCTGTAACCAAACGGCACCGCAGGGTGGGCTCTCCCTCCCCGACCCCCGGGATGAGCCCGAACACCCTGCGGTGCCGTTGCACACCCAGATCAACCAGGGCCGGTTTGTGCCGTGTCGAAACAGCTGTATCACTCGACTCATACGTAACATCGCCTCGTGCCGAGGTGTCTGTTCTGGACGCGTCTGCCCGGCGGAGCCCGCCCCGCCCGTGGCGCCGCGCGCCGCGCGCCGGCGCTGCTGACCGCCAGCGCAGCCACGGCCGTCCTGCTGCCCTGGGCGATCACCGGTGTACCGCCGGGTCAGCAGCCCCGCGCCGCGGACACCCGGCTGGCCGAGCAGCCGCTGGACGGCGTCGGTGGCGGCGAAACCGTGCGCGAACTGCATCAGGACACCCCCTTCTCGATGGTCGCGCTCACCGGCGGCGACCTCACGGGGACGTCCGCACGCATCCGGGCCGAGCGCGCCGACGGCAGCTGGGGGCCGTGGTACCAGGCCGAGACACTGGAATCCGGCGGGGCCGACGGCGTCCCTTCGCCGGGGAGCCAGGCCCCCCGCGGAACTGACCCCGTCTTCGTCGGACTGACCACCGCCGTGCAGATCGCGGTACGCCGTCCCGCCCGAGCGCCCGTCACCGTGGCGCCGCCCCCCGCACCGGACGGCGCCCTGGGCTACCGACCGATGAACGCGGAACAACTTCTGCCGCAACATCTTTCAGCCGTCCTGATCAGCCCTCCGCAGGCTCCGGTGGACACCCACTGGACGCCGCCGGAGGCGGTGCTGGGGCCGGGTCGGGCGCCGAACATCATCACCCGGGCGCAGTGGGGGGCAGACGAGTGGAGCCGCTGCGGACCACCCCGCTACGACCGGGGCGTCCGGGCCGGGGTGGTACACCACACAGCCGGCAGCAACGACTACTCGCCCGAGGATTCCGCCGCCATCGTGCGGGCGATCTTCGCATACCACACCCGCATGCTGGGCTGGTGCGACATCGCCTACAACGCCCTGGTGGACAAGTACGGCCAGGTCTTCGAGGGCCGCGCCGGCGGGATCGACCGCCCGGTCGAGGGCTCCCACACCGGCGGGTTCAACCGGGACACCTGGGGTGTCGCGATGCTGGGTGACTTCGAGACCGTGCGCCCCACCGACATCCAATTGCGCACCGTCGGACGGCTGCTGGGCTGGCGCCTTGGGCTCGAGCACGTCAACCCGCGAGGGACGGTACGGCTGACCTCGGCGGGCGGCCCGTACACCAAGTTCCCGTTCGGCCAGACCGTGACCATGCCGACCATCCTGACCCACCGCGACGTAGGCGTGACCGAGTGCCCGGGCGACGCCGCTTACGCGGCAATGGGCGAAATACGAGACATCGCAGCACAATTCAGTGACCCGCCCGGCCCGCAGTCGGTGGAGGACACTCTGCGGGGCGGCGCCATCTTCGCCAAGTGGGAGAACCTGGGCGGCGCCAAGGGGCCGCTCGGCAGCCCCACGTCACCCGAGGGTGCGGCCCTGGGGCTGGCGCGCTACGCACGCTTCGAACACGGCGCGGTCTACTGGTCGCCGCGCAGCGGGGCCGAACCCGTCACCGGCGCGATCTACGACGCGTGGGCGGCGCTCGGTTACGAGCGCGGCGTCCTGGGCCTGCCGACCAGTGGCGCCATCGACGAACCGCAGTGGGTGGTGCAGAACTTCCAGCACGGCACGCTGAACTTCGACCGCGAGAGGGGCCGCGTCACCCGCGTCGTGGAGGGCGTCGCCCAGGAGGTGCCGCCGCTGCCGTCCGGCGGTCCGCCCATCCAGCTCGAGCGCTTCACCCCCGTCGCGCGACCCACCACCGACTGACGGCGCTCAGGCCAGCCACCACCGCTCCAGTACACGGGCCAGCCCGTCGTCGGTGTTCGGTGCAGTCACCTCGTTGGCCGCCGCCACGGCGTCGGGATGCGCGTTGCCCATCGCCACGCCCAGCCCGGACCAGCGCAGCATCGGAACGTCGTTGGGCATGTCGCCGAAGGCCACGATGTCGCCCGCGGCGATGCCCAGCGGGCCGGCGACTTCCTCGATGCCGGTGGCCTTACTGATCCCGGGCGGCACCACCTCGATCAGCCCGTTATTGGTGCTGTAGGTGATGTCGCCCTCCGGCCCGAGGTATCGCACGAGCTCGGCGGCCATGTCCGCGCTGCGGGCCCCGGCCTTGCGGATCAACAGTTTGACCGCCGGCGCCGACAGCAGATCTGCGCGCGACACCTCCGTGTTGTCCGGGTTCAGCCAGGCGTGCTCGTAGCCGGGTGAACTCACGAACTGCGGAGTGGCGGCATCGTGGGCCGACCGGCCCACCCGTTCGACCGCTAGGCCGACCCCGGGAATGGCGTGTTCGGCGATCTCGGCCAGCGCCTGCAGCGCGTCGACCGACAGGGTGCGGGCCGAGATGATGCGGTCGGTCTGCGGGTCGTAGAGCACCGCGCCGTTGGCGCAGACCGACATCGGCGCGAACCCGAGGGCATCGACCACCGGCGTGATCCAGCGCGGTGGCCGTCCGGTGGCCAACACGAACGTCGCCCCCTCGGCCACCGCGGTATGGACCGCGTCGCGGGTGCGGTCGGTGACGCGGTCGTTCTCGTCGAGCAGGGTCCCGTCGACGTCCGTGGCGATCATCGCGGGAAGCATCACTGTCGCCCGGCTCGCCTGCGCTGCCGCTCGGCCAGTTCAGCCTCCTCCATCTGACGGGCTTCGGCGACGGTGGGTGCGCTGCCGCCCAATCGGCGGGGCACCCAGTAGGCACCGGGCGGATGATCGTAAGCCTGCTGGGCGTCATGCAGCAACGCGGTCATCGTCGTGCGCAACTCCCCTTCGAGAAGATCGACGGTGCCGACCGGGGCCAGCGGCGCGCTCACGGCGACGGTGACCGGAAATTTGTTGCGGCCCAACGCCTTCGGATGATCTTTGGTCCAGATGCGGTGCGCGCCCCACACCACCAGCGGAATCACCGGCACCTGGGCCTCGAGGGCCATCCGGGCCGCTCCGGACTTGAACTCCTTGAGCTCGAAGCTGCGGCTGATGGTCGCCTCGGGGTAGACGCCCACCAGTTCGCCCTCCTTCAGCGCCTGGCAGGCCAGCTCGAACGACGCGGCGCCATTGGCGCGGTCCACCGGAATCGTTCCGGTGTGCTTGATCAGGAAGCGCACCACGCGGACGTCGTTCATCTCGGCCTTGATCATGAACCGCATCCGCCGCCGACGCGTGGTGGCCGCGAGTGCGGCCGGCAGGAAATCCACGTAGCCGGTGTGGTTGATCGCCAGCACCGCGCCGCCCCGCGCCGGGATGTTGTCCAGACCGTGGAACGTCAGCCGGGAGCCCGTGACGCGGATCGCCAGCGCCGCGGCGATCTCCAGGGTGCGGAACACCGGCTCCATCGCGACTACTCCGACACGCCGCCGTCGGGTGAGCGCCCGGCCGCGTCGAGTGCGGCCGCCTGGGCCAATGACGGGGCACTTCCGCCGAGTCGCCGGGGCACCCAGTACGCGCCCGCGGGGTACGGGCCGTAGGCGTCCTGCACGCGCTCCAACAGGTGCTGCATCCGGGAATGCAGCAACGTGGTGAGGTCATCGGCGGGCAGCGTGGGCGCGATCGGCTCGCCGACCGCGATCGAGATCGGCACCTTGGGCCGCCGCATGTTCCGGGGCTGTCCCTTGGTCCAGATGCGCTGGGCGCCCCAGACGATGTGCGGCACGATCGGCACGCCCGCGGCGAGCGCCATCCGCGCCGCGCCGGACTTGAACTCCTTGAGTTCGAAGCTGCGGCTGATGGTGCCCTCGGGGTACACGCCGACCAGTTCGCCCTCCTTCAGCGCCTGGCAGGCCAGCTCGAACGACGCGGCGCCATTGGCGCGGTCCACCGGAATATGCCGGCACCCGCGCATGAGCGGTCCACCGACCGGGTGGTCGAACACCTCCTGCTTGGCCATGAACCGGACCTTGCGACCCAGGCCCTGCCGCAAGGCCGGCAGGCCCGCGAACGTGAAGTCGATGTAGCTGGTGTGGTTGATGGCGATCACCGCGCCGCCGGTCTTCGGGATGTTCTCGATGCCGGTCATGGTGAATCGCAGGCCCTGCACCCTGAACATGGTGCGTGCGGCAGTGATGAGGGTGCCGTATACCGGTTCCACACCGATGAAGCCTAGTCCGGTTCCGCGCCGGTGCCGCACAGTCGCCTCTGGCAAGGATGTATTCGTGGCACTCGTGCAAGAGTCACCGGAGTGACGGTTCCTGCCGAGCGCCCGCCGGTCCCGGCCGTCGTGGTGCGACTGGCCGGTGGACGCTCGGTGCGCGCGGTGTGGCGGAACGATCTCGGCGGGGTGACCTTCGCGATCGGCGACGGCGGTGACGACGGCGCCCCGGTGGAATTCGTCAAGACCGGGCCGGGTGCGCACGCCGCCGAGGCCGCCCGGCTGGCCTGGGCCGGCCGCTACGTCAGAGTGCCCCGGGTCCTCGGGTGGGACGCGGACTGGCTGCACACGGCCGCACTGGCCGGCCGTTCCGCGGTCGATCCGCGGTGGACGGCGGAGCCGCTGCGGGCAGCGCGCGCGATCGGTGTCGGCCTGCGGACCCTGCACGACGCCGCGCCCGTGCCGGACTGTCCGTTCGACTGGTCGGTGCCCGCCCGACTGGCGCGCCTGCGCGCCGACGCCCGGCGAGACCTGGCCGACCCGCCGGTCGTGGACCGGCTGGTGGTGTGCCACGGCGACGCCTGCGCACCCAACACCCTGCTGGGCGACGACGGCAGCTTCGCCGGCCTGGTCGACCTGGACTCGCTCGGTGTCGCCGACCGCTGGGCCGACCTGGCGGTGGCGACGCTGTCGCTGGGTTGGAACTACGGCGAGCACCGGCGAGCCGAGGCCGAGGCGGAACTGATAGGGGCCTATGGCCTGCAACCCGATGCCATCCGCCTCGACTACTACCGACGGCTGTGGGAGGCCCCCGAGTTGGCCCCCGGCTAAGCTCGACCCGTCGGATCATCGGGTTCGGCGTCGGAGCACTGAAGGTAATCGGAGAGTGTCTGTGCAGGTCACGAGCGTCGGTCACGCCGGCTTCCTGATCGAGACCCGGGCGGGCAGCATCCTATGCGACCCGTGGGTGAATCCCGCGTACTTCGCGTCGTGGTTCCCGTTCCCGGACAACAGCGGCCTGGACTGGGCGGCACTCGGCGACGTCGACTACCTGTACGTCTCGCACCTGCACAAGGATCACTTCGATCCCGAGCTCCTGACCGCGCACGTCAACAAGGACGCGGTCGTCCTGCTGCCCGACTATCCGGTGCCGGATCTGCGCCGTGAGCTCGAGAACCTCGGGTTCCACCGCTTCTTCGAGACCACCGACTCGGTCAAGCACACGGTCAGCGGCCCCAAGGGTGACCTCGATGTGATGGTCATCGCCCTGCGGGCGCCGGCCGACGGCCCGATCGGCGACTCCGGCCTGGTGGTCTCCGACGGTGTGACCACGGTGTTCAACATGAACGACTCACGCCCGATCGACCTGGACGCGCTGACCGATGCGTTCGGCCACGTCGACGTCCACATGCTGCAGTTCTCGGGGGCCATCTGGTACCCGATGGTCTATGACATGCCGGAGCGCGCCAAGGAGTCCTTCGGAACCCAGAAGCGGCAACGCGGAATGGATCGCTGCCGCCAGTACATCGCGCAGGTCGGGGCGACATGGGTGATCCCGTCGGCCGGGCCGCCATGCTTCCTCGACCCCGTGCTGCGTGATCTCAACGACGATCACGGCGACCCGGCCAACATCTTCCCCGACCAGGTGGTCTTCCTGGACCAGATGCGGCGGCACGGCCACGACGGCGGTCTGCTGATGATCCCCGCATCGACGGCGGATTTCACTGGCTCGCAACTGAATTCGCTGCGGCACCCGATTCCCGAGGATCAGGTCGAGGCCATCTTCACCACCGGCAAGGCGGAGTACATCGAGGCCTACGCGCGCCGCGCGGAGCCGGTGCTGGCAGCGGAGAAGGCGCGCTGGGCGCCAGCGCAGGGCGCGCCGCTGCTCGACCCGCTGCGGGAACTGTTCGAGCCGATCATGGCGCAGACCGACCAGATCTGCGACGGCATCGGGTACCCCGTCGAACTCCGGGTCACCGGTAACGGCGACGACGAGATCGTCGTGCTGGATTTCCCGAAACGTGTTGTGCGCGGGCCGATCCCGGACGAGAAGTTCCGCTACGGATTCGGCATCGCCGCGGAGCTGGTGCGCACCGTGGTGCGCGATCACGAACCGGACTGGGTCAACACGATCTTCCTGTCCACGCGGTTCTCGGCGTGGCGGGTCGGGGGCTACAACGAGTACCTGTACACCTTCTTCAAATGCCTGACCGACGAGCGGATCGCCTATGCCGACGGCTGGTTCGCCGAGGCACACGACGATTCCGCGTCGATCACCCTGGACGGTTGGGAGATCCAGCGCCGCTGCCCGCACCTGAAGGCCGATCTGTCCAAGTTCGGCGTGGTGGAGGGCTCGACGCTGACCTGCAACCTGCACGGCTGGCACTGGAACCTGGAGAACGGCCGCTGTCTGACCAGCAGCGGTCATGAGCTGAGATCCACGAGATTGTGAGCGTTCCACCCCGGCAGTACTACGACGACGGGCTGATCCAGCTGGACCGGCACGCGTTGACCCTGCGGCGCTACCACTTCCCGTCGGGAACCGCGAAAGTGATTCCGGTGCAGCACATCCGTGGTTACGAGGCGACCCCGTTGGGGATGTTCCAGCAGCGCTTCCGGATCTGGGGCACCTCCGACTTCCGACGGTGGCTGCCGTTGGACGTGGCGCGGCCGACCAGGGCCACGCTGATCACCCTGGACGTCCCGGGCCTGCGGTTGCACCCGGCGTTCACCCCCGAACGGCCCGCGGAGTTCATCGAGATGCTCGACGAAGTGCTGGGAGACCGCAGGGGCCGCTCAGTATTGTGAAACTCGTTGCTGCAGTTCGGATTTTGCATCCGATACGGTGTCATACACCCGGACCACCGCCCGGTCACCCGGCTGCAGGTAGGTAGACTCGCCCAGCGGGGTGTAGCGGGTGGCGCCGATCCCGATCAGCACGTGATCCGGACGGCCGGAGGCCACCATCAGCGCGCCGACATCCTCGAGCGGCGTGTCCGGCGAGCCCTTCTGGTTGGTCAGTCGCTCGACGATCCAGTCCAGCAGCACCTCGCCGTAGTAGGAGTAGCCCAGCAGCGGGCTGTCCACGCCGTAGGCCTGTTCGGTGCCGTCGCTGCCTTCCAGGAAGCAGACCAACCGCAGGCTGGCGGTCGGACCGTCCGGGGTCAGGTCACCGATGTGGAAGAACTGTGCGGCAACACCTTTGGAGGCCGGACCCCAGTTCTTCTTGTGGCTGATCTTCGGCGCCCCCGGCCGGCGGATCGAGCAGTCGTTGAACGCCCCCAGCGCGAACGGCTCCAGGTCGGCCACGGTGTCACCTTTCCAGCGCACCCGGCAGGCCAGTGCCACCTCGGGTTCGATCTGCAGGTTGAGCGGACCCTCGAATTCTGGAGTGGGTTCGGGCAGCACGATCGCGTCGGTCGACAGCGGGAACTGGCCCAGGAAGGTGTCCGAACCCGGTGCGTACCACGGGAAGATGCCCTTGGGCGCTGAGCCTTCGACGCCTTCGGTGACAACGTTCACGAAGTCGGCGTCCTCGCCGGCCTGTTCGAGGTGTCCGGCGAAATTGCCGGCCACCCCGAAGCCGAACCAGCTGCGCATCTCCTGCAGGTCGAGGTCGATCATGGTTCGAGTACCTCCGTACCCACGTAGGGCACCAGCGCCGCGGGCACCCGGACGGAACCGTCGGGCTGCTGGTGGTTCTCCAGGATGGCCACCAGCCAGCGGGTGGTGGCCAGCGTGCCGTTGAGGGTCGCCGCAATCTGCGGCTTGCCGTTGTCGTCGCGGAAGCGGGTGCCCAGCCGGCGCGCCTGGAAGGTCGTGCAGTTCGACGTGGAGGTCAGCTCCCGGTAGGTGTCCTGCGTCGGCACCCAGGCCTCGCAGTCGAACTTGCGTGCCGCCGACGAGCCGAGGTCGCCGGCGGCGACGTCGATCACGCGGTAGGGCACCTCGATGAGCGCCAGCATGTCCCGCTGCCAGCCGAGCAGCCGGTGGTGCTCGGCCGCGGCATCCTCGGGCCGGCAGTAGACGAACGCCTCGACCTTGTCGAACTGGTGCACCCGGATGATGCCCTTGGTGTCCTTGCCGTAACTGCCCGCCTCCCGGCGGAAGCACGACGACCATGCCGCGTAGCGCAGCGGGCCCGCCGACAGGTCCAGGATCTCGTCGGAGTGGTACCCGGCCAGCGGCACTTCCGAGGTGCCGACGAGGTACAGATCGTCGTTGGGCAGGTGGTAGATCTCCTCGGCGTGCGCGCCGAGGAAGCCGGTGCCGCCCATGATCTCCGGGCGCACCAGCACCGGCGGGATCATCATGGTGAAGCCGTTGTCCACGGCCAGCCGGGTGGCCAGCTGCAACAGCCCGAGTTGCAGCAGTGCGCCCCGACCGGTCAGGAAGTAGAACCGGGACCCGGAGACCTTGGCCCCGCGTTCCATGTCGATCAGGCCGAGCGCCTCACCGAGGTCCAGGTGGTCGCGGGGATCCGACAGGGTGGGCGGAGTCCCGACGGTGTCCAGCACGACGAAGTCGTCCTCGCCGCCGGCGGGCACACCGTCGAGCACGACGTTGGACAGGGCCAGGTGCGCCCCGGTGAAGGCGGCCTCGGCGGCGCTCTGATCGACTTCGGCCGACTTGACCGCCGTGGCCAGGTCCTTGGCCCGGGCGAGCACCGTTGGCCGGTCCTCCGAGGAGGCCGACGACACCTGCTTGCTCATGACCTTCTGTTCGGCGCGCAGCGTGTCCGCGGTCGAGATCGCAGTCCGGCGGGCGGCGTCGGCGGACAGCAGTTCGTCCACCAGTGCAGGGTCCTCGCCGCGGCTGGACTGCGAACGGCGCACGGCCTCGGGGTTGTCCCTGAGCAGCATCAGGTCGATCACACCGGGAAACCCTACTTTCGTCCCACCCAACCGGGTAGCCCGGCCTGATTGCATCACTTGCGCATCTTTTTTCACAGCCTTCCGGACGCCTGTCACAATGGATCCGATGTCCGAACCCTCCGACCGGGACGACGCGCGTCCCGACCAGCCTGAAAGCACCGCCGAGCGGTCCCTCTGGCAACGCGCGCCCCGGACCACGCCCACGCGGCGGGTACTGCTGCTGACCGCGCTCGGCGGCTTGCTGATCGCCGGGTTGACCATGGTGCTGCCGTTCGGCCAGCACGACTCGGTCCTGACGTCCTACCTCGAACCGACCGGGGCGAGTGCCCGCAGCAATTCGACGTTCCAGAAGGCTGTGGCCGGGAACTGCCTGACCTGGCCGGACAACGCGCCGGATCAGGCGACCATCGTGGACTGCGCGGACGACCATCGGTTCGAGGTCGCCGCGTCGGTGGACATGGGCGCCTTCCCCGGCGCCGAGTACGGCCCGGACGCCGCGCCACCGTCACCGGCCCGTATCCAGCAGATCAGCCAGGAGCAGTGCCAGGCCGCGGTGCAGCGCTACCTGGGCCCGAAGTTCGATCCGAACAGCCGGTTCGCGGTGAGCATGCTGTGGGCGGGTGACAAGGCCTGGAAGCAGTCCGGCGAGCGGCGGATGCTGTGCGGCCTGCAGGCCCCCGGCCCGGACAACAAGCAGCTCGCCACCAAGGGCAAGGTCGCCGAGGTCGATCAATCGAAGGTGTGGCCCGCGGGTACCTGCCTGGGCATCGATCCGGCCAGCAATCAGCCGATCGACGTGCCGGTGGACTGCACCGCACCCCACGCGATGGAGATCACCGGCGTCGTCAACCTGGCCGAGAAATTCCCCGACGCACTGCCGGCGGAGGCGGACCAGGACCTGTTCATCAAGGACGCCTGCACCCGGCTGACCGATGCGTTCCTGGCGCCCATCCAGTTGCGGACCACCACGCTGACGCTGATCTACAGCACGGTGTCGCTGCCGAGCTGGACGGCCGGCAGCCGCCAGGTGGCCTGCAGCGTGGGCGCCACGCTCGGCAACGGCGCCTGGGCGACGCTGCTCGACAGCGCCAAGGGGCCGCTGCTGATCAACGGCCAGCCGCCGGTTCCGCCGCCGGACATTCCCGCCGATCGGCTGAACCTGCCGCCGGTGCCGCTGCCGGATCCGTCCGCGCAGTCGGGCAATTCGGCGGACACCTCGGGTTCGTACTCGTCCGGATCGTCGTCCTCGGGGTCCTCGTCGGGTTCGTCGTCAGGGTCCTCGGCCAGCGGCGGCGGCTCGAGTCAGAGCGGCTCCGGCCAGC
>JAKIXW010000479.1 GCA_022708865.1 Acidobacteriota bacterium | reverse complement strand
GTAATCCAAGATGCGTTGGGCGAGTTCCTTCACGCTGCCGAAACTGTCGTTGAGGAGCGCCTGCTGCGTGATGTCGCCGAAGAAGCGCTCGACCAGGTTCAGCCAGCTGCTCGACGTCGGCGTGAAGTGCGAGACGATGCGCTCCATGCCATGCCGCTTCTTGTGCGCGGCGTTCCGCCGTTCCATCCAGGATGTGACTTCCGGCTGTTTGTGCGTTGCGTAGTTGTCGAGGATCAAGTGCAGCGTCACGCCCTCGGGGCACTGCCGGTCCACTTGCCTCAAGAAGAGCAGCCACTCCTTGTGAGTGTGGCGCTCCTCGATGCGTCCGAGCACCTTGCCCCCCAGATAGTCCAAAGCGGCGAAGAGCGTGAGCGTGCCGTGCCGGATGTAGTCGTGCGTAAAGGTTTTCGCGTGGCCGGACACCAGCGGGAGCGCCCGCTGCGTGCGTTCCAGCGCCTGGCACTGGCTCTTTTCGTCGCAGCACAGGACGAGCGCGCGGTCCGGCGGATTCAAGTACAGCCCGATCACGTCCCAGAACTTCCGCTCGAAATCCGGATCCTTGGAGAGCTTGAATTGCTCCGTGCGATGCGGCTTGAGATCGTTCGAGCGCCAGATACGGCTGACACTGCTTGGAGACACGCCAGCCTCCCTCGCCATTGTGCGGACCGACCAGCGGGCATAACCCTTCGGCGGTCGGTTCACGCATGTGACGATGGTCTCGACGCGCGACGGATCGAGGGACGGCTTCCGCCCGCGACCGGGTGCATCGCACAACCCCGTAAGACCCTCCCTGCGAAAACGGGCCGTCCAGCGGGAGACGTACGCTTCGCTGCAGCACAGCGACTTCGCAGTCTCCGACTGCTTCAACCCCGACGCGCGCTTCAGTATGATGGACGCGCGAAAACTGTCCCGCTTGCTCACCGTCGGCGCTTTCACTCGCCGCTCCAACTCGAACCGTTCCTCGTCC
>JAKIXW010000478.1 GCA_022708865.1 Acidobacteriota bacterium | reverse complement strand
GGGCGTCAGCTGACCGGTGATGGAGACCAGCTGGTCGATGTGATTGTCCAGCGCGGTCTGCGTGGTGCCCAGGGTGTTCATGCCGCCGCTGACCAGGGCGTTCAGCTGCGCGCGTTGTTCGGCCAACACCTGCATGGGCACGACGGCCTGATGGAGGGCGTCGACCAGTTCCGGAGCGGTCTGCTGCAGACCGCGGGTGGCATCGAGGAGAGCGGACACGGTGGTGGGCCCGGCGGGATCGGTGGCGACGATCTGGTCGAGTTGGTCGAGCAGCCGGTTGAGCTGTGCGCCGGCCTGGAGCAGTTCGGGCCGGCGGCTCTCGGTGGCCTCGTTGATCGCGGCCATGATGCCAATGCTGTTGTCCTCCCGCGGATTTCGCCCGGTGGCGGCGAGGATGTCGCGGAGCTTGTTCAGCGTGGTCTGGAAGATCACCGTGGGCAGTGCGGTGTCCTCGGGGATGCGTGCGCCCGGGCCGATCGCGGGGCCGGTCTTGTTCTCGGAGACGAGCTGGACCGACGACACCGCGAAGATGTTGCTGGGCACCACGCGCGCCGTCACCGTCGCCGGGATCGACTTGGCGAATTCGGGTTTCAGGTTGATGGCGACCGTGTTGGGCCGGCCGTCGGTACCGGGGGAGACGTCGCGGACCGTGCCGACCAGCAGACCGTGGTACTTCACGTCGGAGTTCTGCGGCAGGCCGTCGCCGACGTTGGTCAGTTCGGCGACCACCGGAACGTGGGGGTCGAGCCGGCCGGTCGACTTGAGCATCAGGAACGCGGTGATCAGTGCGGCGACCAGGATCACGCCGATACCGGCGAACAACAGTTGGCGCTCGGTGGGTCCGCGTCCGTCGGTCTCGTAGGCGTTGGACATCTAGCCACCGAACCTTGCGCCGGCGTCGACCGACCAGAACGCCATGGTGAGCAGCATGTTGACGATGATCACCACGGTGATGGCCGCGCGCATCGCGTGCCCGGCGGCC
>JAKIXW010000477.1 GCA_022708865.1 Acidobacteriota bacterium | reverse complement strand
ATTCCCCTTAGCTCCACCAGAACAAGCAGGCAGGACGCCCTTCCCGAGAGAATCGGGGAGGGCGTTCTTTCGTCCATCACCCCGAAACCACCCCGAAACCCGGCGCGAGCCGGTCCAGAACGTCCCCTATCCGGTGTCTCGCTGTAGCTCCAGCTAGTTCGTCGTGTGGGTGACCACCTGGGTGGTGCCCGTCGCCCGGGCGCCGCTTATTTGCCAGCCGTCTCCCATCGTCTTTTCAGGTACCTCCCATCGCCCCTAGAGGGCAGGCTAACCTCATCTGGAACGGGATTGTTTGGTCGAGGGACGGGGGTCCGGGAATGGCGGTGCTCGCTGCGCCCATATCTCGGGCAGCGGCCGTCCCCGGCCGCAGCACCCGAACCATCGGCCGCGGTGTGCAACTGGCTTTCAACGTCGTCCGCTACGCCATCACCGATACGCTGACTTTGCGGCTACCCGTCGGCGAACTGCTGGTCCAGGCATGGACCCTGCTGCGGGTCACCGCCACCCCGGCGCTGTTGATGGCAATTCCCATCGGCGCCATGGTGTCGGTTCAGGTCGGCGGACTGGTCAACCAACTCGGCGCGACGTCAATGGTCGGTGCCGCCAGCGGCTTCGGGGTGATTCGCCAGGGTGCGCCGATGGCGGGTGGGTACGACGGCTGGTGGTGCCACGCTTCCTGGCGCTGATCCTGATCGCCCCGCTGCTGTGCTTCGTAATCATCGCCTCGGCGGTGTCGGCGGCCTACCTGATCGCCGTCGGCGTCAACGGCATTGTGCCGGGAAGCTTCTGGATGTCTTTCGGTTCCTTCGCCCGAGTGGTCGACGTGTGGCTTGCCCTGGGGAAGACGGTGGTCTTCGCCGGGATCGTGGCCATCATCTCCTCGTTGCGCGGCATGGAGGCCAAACACGGCCCGCGCGGCGTCGCCGACGCGGTCAGCTCTGCGGTGGTGCTCAACGTGGTGTGCATCGTTATCGCCAACGTGTCGATCACCC
>JAKIXW010000476.1 GCA_022708865.1 Acidobacteriota bacterium | reverse complement strand
GCTCGCACGCGCGCATTGTGAACACCGACGCGTCTATCAGATCGGGATCAGTCACATTATTGAACATCGTATCAGCCTGTTCCATCTCGGCGCATATCGCACGGATCTCCGCGCGGAGCCGCATCTCCTCTGAAGGCTCCCGCGCGCCGGCAATATCCGAAACCAGAGCCGTGCGGCGCATCGTCTGCGAAAGCTTCCGGTAGATCGACCTCACGTTCAAGCCGCGTCCCCCATTTCCGTAAGAAACATGTGAACGGACCTCTCCAGATTGAGATTATGCCCGTGCAACATGTCTCATATCCACACAAACGGGACGCCTGACGCAGCTGATATCGAGCGCTCACATTCGATGGCGGCCTTCCAAGGCTCGTGCCAGAGTCACTTCGTCGGCATATTCCAGGTCGCCCCCAACGGGCAGCCCATGAGCAATGCGAGTAACCCGGATATCCAAAGGCTTGAGCAGCTTGGAGATGTATATCGCAGTGGCCTCGCCCTCGATGTTGGGGTCGGTGGCGATGATGACCTCGCCGATCTCGCCCGATCTCACCCGCTCCAGCAGCTCCCGGAGCCTGATGTCGCCAGGCCCGATCCCTTCCATCGGCGATATAGCGCCGCCTAGCACGTGATATACCCCGCGGAACTCTCTCGTCCGCTCCATGGCGATTACGTCTTCCGGGCGCTCCACTACACAGATGGTAGACCGATCGCGAGAGGCGTCGGCACAGTACCTGCAGGGGTCCACATCAGTGATATTCCCGCACACGGAGCACCACCGGACCTTGTCTTTGGCATCGACAATGGCCTCGGAAAGCTTACGCACCTCTTCCGCAGGCATGGAGAGCACGTGAAATGCCAGTCTCTGCGCGGTCTTGACACCGATCCCCGGCAGTCTGCGGAGTTGATCTATGAGCCTGCCTATAGGCTCTGCATAGAACATCAGTTCACTCCCACCCGTCTCTTGGCAACCGCCGTCTACAACTTGAGCCCAGGAATGGACACATTG
>JAKIXW010000475.1:709-1020 GCA_022708865.1 Acidobacteriota bacterium | reverse complement strand
TTTCTTTCAGCCAACGGCTTAGGGAATGACTCCGCCGTCCACGCTGATGGCAGTGCCGTGCACATAGGAGGACTCGTCGCTTGCCAGCCACAGGTAGGTATCAGCGATTTCTTCGGGTGTGCCCAAACGGCCAAGCGGAGATTTGGCTGCCATGGCTGCCAATACGTTCTCTGGCATCTTCAGGACCATATCGGTGAGGATGAAGCCCGGGCAGACCGCGTTCACGCGGATTTTGTACTTGCCCAGCTCGCGCGCCCAGGTCTTGGTCATGCCAATCACGCCAAACTTGGTAGCGGCATAGTTGGTCTGGC
>JAKIXW010000475.1:430-693 GCA_022708865.1 Acidobacteriota bacterium | reverse complement strand
GACGGCCTGCGTGCAGTTGAAGACGCCCTTTAGGTTGACGGCGATAACCATATCAAAGGCTTCTTCGCTCATCTGCCCGACCAGCTCGCCTTCCTTAAACTTGACAAACTGCGCGTCGCGGGTGATGCCAGCGTTGTTCACCAAAACGTCAATGCGCCCGTATTTTGCCGCCACGTCGTCAATCCAGGCTTGCACTTCCTGCCGGTTGGTGACATTCACTTTGTAAAAGCTGGCGCCTTCTCCAAGCTCCTTGACGAACGCGC
>JAKIXW010000475.1:0-400 GCA_022708865.1 Acidobacteriota bacterium | reverse complement strand
AACTTTCGCGCCTTCCTGAGCAAACTTGAGCGCGGTGGCTTTTCCAATCCCTGCGGCGCCGCCGGTTACGATACAAACCTTATCCTTTAAACGCATGCTGTTCTCCTTTAGTACGTGGGAATATCCCAAATTAATATTTGATAACCTATTATTAACACAAGGGGATTACAGGGCGGTTACAAAACGGTAACAAATCGGCGGGTTTTCATTCCTTGGGTGGAAACAGTTTTTCAGGGGAATTATTTCCACGATTGTTGAATTCTCAGGGGAAAATAGTGAGGTTTTTCAGGCAATTCCCGATTGCTATTGATTTTAGGTTTTAGATTCTGTATAGTATTAGTATCCAGGCGCTTTTTCAGGCCGTCCCGCTTGCCTATCTATCGCAACCAACCGTCGTCCA
>JAKIXW010000474.1:767-1034 GCA_022708865.1 Acidobacteriota bacterium | reverse complement strand
GTAATGATCAGTCCCACGCCCCCCCGGGCCAGGGCGATCATGGTCTCCAGATATTGCGGCCGGGGTCGACCTGCTTCATCCGCCATGCCCTCCCAGGTGGCCGAGCGGACGAAACGGTTTTTCAATTCCAGACTGCCGATGGCGCTCACGGAGAATACTTCCTTCATCTCATCCTCTTCCCTTATATTTTCCCCATGCCGGGGTACGGATAAAACGGTTTTCGAACCAAATTTTCCTTGTCTTCGGACGTTGGCGACAAATGGAAAC
>JAKIXW010000474.1:0-738 GCA_022708865.1 Acidobacteriota bacterium | reverse complement strand
GCCGGGATCAAGCCTCCCCTACGGTCACCTTCACGATCCGGTCCCCCTGCTCGATGGCGTTGACCACGTCCTGTCCCTTCACCACCCGGCCGAAGACGGTGTGATGTCCGTCCAGATGGGGCTGGGGCGAGTGGGTGATGAAAAACTGGCTGCCGTTGGTTCCCGGGCCGGCGTTGGCCATGGAAATGGCCCCCGTTTCATGCCTCAGTGGATTGCCCCGGCACTCGTCCTCGAATTGATACCCGGGACCGCCCCGGCCGGTGCCCGTGGGATCGCCGCCCTGAATGACGAAATTCTTGATCACCCGGTGAAACGCCACCCCGTCATAGTAACCTTCCCGGATCAGAAAAACGAAGTTGTTGACCGTTTTCGGCGCGTATTGGGGATAGAGTTCCAGTTCGATCTCCCCCCGGCCGGTCGCCATGGTTACGAAATATGCTTTACCCGGATCGATTTGCATATCCGGTGCCCGCCGCCACTGTTTTGTCTCCATTGGGGATTCCTTTCCGTTGTTTGTTTATGTGTTTGCGCGTTCACCCTTACCGGCCGCTTTGGCCGGCGGCCTACAACTCCGGCGCCGCCGGCGGCACCAGACAGAGCATCACGAGCTTGTCCGGCCCCGCGTTTCTTACCTGGTGCTCCACCCCCGGCGGGACGAAGACGGCGCAGCCGGCCCGGACGGGCTTCCATACGCCGTCGGAAAACACTTCCCCCCGGCCGGCATGGAAAAAAATCTCA
>JAKIXW010000473.1 GCA_022708865.1 Acidobacteriota bacterium | reverse complement strand
ACGGACTGACGTTTCAGCCGTTCGGGCGTGGGCACGGGCCAACGGCCACCAGATCAACGAGCGTGGCCGGGTGCCGGCGGCGGTCCAGGCGGCCTACGACAAGGCACATGCCTGATCGAGCGGTTCCGCACGGTCCGGACGGGTCGCACTCCTTGGGGAGGGCGGCCCGTCCGCTGTTTCACTGGGGCAGGACCGCCGCGGCAAGATCTCCGAGGCGCTCGACCCGATCGAGCACCTCAGTGGCCGTGACCTGAGCCAGGGCCCCGGGAGTCGCCGCGCCCTCCTGCACCTCGTCCCACGTGCGCGGAGCAGCGACGAACGGTGCCGGTCGGCCGCGCAATGAATAGGGCGAGATCGTCGTCTTGGCCGCGACATTCTGGCTCCAGTCGAAGAACACCTTGCCCGGTCGCAACGAGGTCGTCATCTTCCAGACGACGAGGTCGGGATGGGCGGCCGTCAATTCCTGGGCCAACGTCCGGGCGACCAGCGCAATGTCCGCCGACGCGTGGGAGCCCGGGAGGGCGGCATACAACTGCATGCCCTTGGACCCGCTGGTGACGGGGATCGGGTCCAACCCCAGGGCCCGAAGCCGCTCCCTTGCCAGCAGGGCGACGATTGAGCACTCCTGTAGCCCCGCTCCGGGGCCGGGATCGAGGTCGACGACGAGCCGATCGGGAAAGGCCGGCAGCCCGTCCGCGCCGATCTGCCATTGCGGCACGTGAAATTCCAGCGAGGCGAGGTTGGCCAGGTAGGTGAGCGCGTCCAGCCCCGTCACCATCGGATAGGTGATGGGCTCGCTGGTGTGCGTGAGGGTGACCCGGGGCAGCCATGCCGGCGCCCCCGACGGAAGGTTCTTCTCGAAGAAGTTGAGGCCCTCGACCCCCTCGGGGAACCGGACCCGAGTGACTGGACGGCCCGCGAGATGTGGCAGCAGCACCGGCGCGATCCGCGCGTAATAGTGCAACACCTCGCCCTTGGTCGTCTCGGTCGCCGGGTAGATGACTTTGTCGAGGTTCGATACGACAAGTCGCCGTCCACCGGCATCGACGGTCACCTTTGCGG
>JAKIXW010000472.1 GCA_022708865.1 Acidobacteriota bacterium | reverse complement strand
GTGTCCTCGATGACGTCGTGGAGGAGACCGACCGCCACCGCGATCTGGTCGGAGCGCTGGTCGGCGAGCAGGTAGGCGACCGCGAGCGGATGGCTCAGGTACGGCTCGCCGGAGCGCCGGAACTGGTCTTTGTGCTTCTCCGCCGTGTACTCGTAGACGCGGCGCAGGAAGCCGGCGTCGTACGGGCGGCCGTGCGCCTCGAGCCGGGCGAGCACCGCCTCGAACCCCGGCGGGCGCAGGGCGGCCACCGGGGGCGGGGGCGGGCTTTTTCGACCGATACGCATCTGACGCCGGGCACGCGCTCGCCTCCCGGAAGGGAGGAGCGCGCGCCGGGCGTCAGATTACCGGCAGGACGCAGGGGTTGACTAGCCCCGGCCGCGCCGGCGCTTGCCGGCCGGCGCCGGCCGGGCGTCACCTTCGCGGGTGCCGCCGGAGCCTTCTCCGCCGCCTTCTCCTTCCGGCCGCGGTACTGCTCCCAGAGGAGCGCGAACGGCGAGGCGATGAAGATCGACGAGTAGGTGCCGACGATGATGCCGACGGTCATGACGAAGGCGAAACCGCGGATCACCTCGCCGCCGAGCAGGAGGAGCGAGCCCGAGGCGAGCAGCGTCGTGCCCGAGGTGAGGATGGTGCGCGAGAGCGTCTGGTTGATGCTCCGGTTCATCTGATCGATGAGCGGCAGCGTCCGGTTCTTCCGCCGGTTCTCGCGCACCCGGTCGAAGATCACCACCGTGTCGTTGATCGAGTAGCCGACCAGCGCGAGGAAGGCGGCGATCGTGGTCAGGTTGAACTCGAACCGGAAGAGCGCGAAGAGGCCGAGGGTGACCAGGACGTCGTGCATCCCGGACACGATGGCGCCGATGCCGAAGGAGAGCTCGAAGCGGATCCAGATGTAGACCATCATCGCCAGGAGCGAGAAGACCACCGCCATCATTCCGCGCTGGCGCAGCTCGGCGCCGACCTGCGGCCCGACGTTCTCGAGGCTGAGCACCGCGAAGCTGCCCAGCCGCATCTCGGAGCGGAGCAGCGACGCGGCGGCCGGGCTCACCCCGGCGGCGCCGGTGAGCT
>JAKIXW010000471.1 GCA_022708865.1 Acidobacteriota bacterium | reverse complement strand
CGGCGCGGCACATCACCACCGCCGCCGCGCCCTCGTCGGGCGCGCAGAACATGTACTGCGTCAGGGGGTAGTTCAACATCGTCGAGTTCAAGATTTCCTCGATGCTGATTTCCTTGCGGCGAAATGCATTCGGGTTCAGAACGCCGTTGCGGAAGTTCTTGTTGGCCACCCGCGCCAACGTCTCGTGCGAGATGCCATGGTCGTGCAGGTACTTGTTGGCCTTCATGCCGAAGAACTTGGTGGTCAGGTACTGGCCATTCTCGGCATACCAACGCGGCATA
Organism: Acidobacteriota bacterium; assembly: GCA_022708865.1. Taxonomy (GTDB): domain Bacteria; phylum Actinomycetota; class Actinomycetes; order Mycobacteriales; family Mycobacteriaceae; genus Mycobacterium. The sequence goes on along the minus strand of JAKIXW010000471.1, from coordinate 809 downwards.
CCGACCAGCGCCGGATCCTCGGTGAAGGCGCCCTTGGGATGCTTGTCCAGGCCGATGGCGATGCCGATGTCGTAGTCACCGAGACGGATGCCGTCGGCGCAGGCCTTGGCGGCGCTGGCCGCCGTGGCGCACGCGTTGAAGACGTTGGTGAACGGGATGCCGGTCAACCCGGTCATTGCGACGATCGCGTCGGGATTGGCGACGGTCCAGCTGCCGCCGGCGGCGGCCTGGATGTCGCGGTATTCGATGCCGGCGTCCTTGACCGCTGCGAAGATGGCATCGACACCCATCTGCATCGCCGACTTGCCCTCGAACCGCCCGAACGGATGCAGGCCCACCCCGATTATGGCGACCTCGTTGACTGCGCTCACGCATTCCCCTTCCGATTCGGCCGCCTAACCGTAACACTTACAGTAGCGTGTCTAGTGGCGGGTGACGAGCGAGGAGAAAGCGGGACCCGATGACACCTACCGACGCGGCGAACGTCCACCACAAGGTCACGTTCTGCCGGATCTGCGAGCCGCTGTGCGGAATGATCGCCACCGTCGAGGACGGTCGGCTCACCGCATTGCGACCGGACAAGGAGCATCCGCTGTCGGCCGGGTTCGCCTGTCCCAAGGGCATCGCCTTCACCGAGGTGGTCAACGACCCTGACCGCGTGATCGAACCGCTGCGCCGCACGCCGGACGGGTTCGAACCGGTCAGCTGGGACACCGCACTCGACGACATTGCCGCCCGGTTGTCCGGCGTCCTGCGCCGACACGGCTCCGGTGCGGTGGCCTGGTACTTCGGCAATCCCGCGGCGTTCA
>JAKIXW010000470.1:855-1101 GCA_022708865.1 Acidobacteriota bacterium | reverse complement strand
TGTCTGCGGAGCCGGGGCAGCGACAGGTGCCGGGGCAGCGACGGGAGCCGGGGCGGCAGCAGGCGCAGCGGCCGGAGCGGGCGCGGAGGCCGAGCCGCCGATGATCGCCAGCGGAGAGCCGACGGCGGCCACCTCGTCCTCACCGACGAGGATGCGGCTCAGGACTCCGGCGAACGGGCTGGGGATCTCGGTGTCGACCTTGTCGGTCGACACCTCCAGCAAGGGCTCGTCAACCTCGACCTGATC
>JAKIXW010000470.1:293-845 GCA_022708865.1 Acidobacteriota bacterium | reverse complement strand
ACCGTGTCGCCTTCCTTCTTCAGCCAGCGAGTCACGGTGCCTTCGGTCACGGATTCGCCGAGCGCGGGCATGGTGACCTCGTGGCCATCGCCGGACGCCTCGGCCGCAGCGGGGGCAGGCGCGGGCGCAGGCTCAGCGACGACCACCGCGGCCGGCTCCGGGGCAGGAGCGGGAGCGACAGCCGGAGCAGGAGCGGGAGCAGCTTCGACGGCAGGCGCCGCCGGCGCAGCCGCGGCCCCAGAACCGTCGCCGATGACTGCGAGGTCGGCTCCGACGGCGGCGACCTCGTCCTCGGCGACGAGGATCGCCTCGACGATGCCCGCGAAGGGGGACGGGATCTCGGTGTCGACCTTGTCGGTCGACACTTCGACGAGCGGCTCGTCGATGGCGATCGGGTCACCGACCTTCTTCAGCCAACGGGTGACCGTCCCCTCGGTGACGGATTCACCCAGGGCCGGCATGGTCACGCGATTGGACATCTACGTCATCTCCTCGTCGATGGTTCTCGGTCGTCAATCTGTCTGCGCTGCAAAAGGTTCTCGGTGCGGTCAG
>JAKIXW010000470.1:0-278 GCA_022708865.1 Acidobacteriota bacterium | reverse complement strand
ACGCCTCCCAGTTGACGATGAGCTGCGCCTCGCCGATCTGCTCGCCCATGCGGGCGCCCACCATGTGGATGCCGACGACCGGGCCGTCGGTCACCTGGACGAGCTTGACGAACCCCGTCGTCCCGAGGATCTGGGACTTGCCGTTGCCGCCGAGGTTGTACTCGTAAGCGCGGACCTCGCCGTGCTCGGCCCGGGCGGCTGCTTCGGTGAGACCGACGCTGGCGATCTCGGGGTCGCAGTAGGTGACCTTGGGGATGTTGCGGTCCAGCACGGGGGCG
>JAKIXW010000046.1 GCA_022708865.1 Acidobacteriota bacterium | reverse complement strand
TACACACACGCCCCGAACACCCCACCCGACAGCCGGTCACACTCCGCGCAATACGTGAACCCCGGACCCTCGACCTCCCGGTGCAACTCCTTCACCGCCTGGACATGCCCCTCGAGAGCTTCAACCTCGAACGGGCTGCGCCACCCCAGGCCATGCAGCAACTTCGCCGCAGCCGTCAGCTCGTCGATCATGTCGGGCTTCTTCGGCTTCTCCTGCTCAATCGGCGTCATCATCAACCACCTCCGCGCCCAGACCCGCATAGCCGGCCTTATCCACCCACGAATCGTGATGCTTCGGATTGGCCGTCAACCGGGCCGTCTTCACCAGATCCATCGCCAACGCCACCTGATACGGGTGCACATCCCACCCGAACGCATCCCGCCACAGGTTCGCGATCTTCTGGAAGTTGCCCTTCGCATCCCCGTACTCCGACGCCCGGTGATACACGATCGTGCGCTCCGCCTCCCGCAACACCGAAGCTCTACGCCTGGTCGGCACCGTCTTCGCGATCTCCTCATCCCGCTTCGCAGAGGACTCCTTCGTCCAACTGCCATGCGTCGAGGTCTTGTACACCTTGTTGCCCCACTGCTCCCCGAACGGGTCGTTCTTCGCCATCAGGACGTCTTGGTGTTCTCGACAATCGCCAACAGCGACACCGCAATCGACACCAGCGCCGTCGACGCCGCCGTCTCATACTCGCCGCGCTGGAGCATCGACCTCGCCTCGATCGCGTACAGCGCGGCCGCTGCGCCCTGGTCGTTCTTCTTCTTCGCCATCACACGCCTCCATACGTGTCACGGAAGCCAGAACACTCCGACATCGCTGACTTCCTCTTGTACCGTCACAATACCCACCTCAGACAACACCTGTGCGCTCGACGCGCGCGACGTGCCGTCCAACTCCTCCATCCACTTCGCGCGCTGCTTCCCCCGCGGCACGATCTCCCCGAACGCCGGCGGGGCCTGCGTCACCGCAGCACGATGCGCAATCGCACACGCCGCCACCTCATCCGCCAAGTGCGAGTTCCACTGGCCGCCCCCGAACACCTCATCGACAGTCACCGAACGGTGCGCCTCGTACAGCGGCGAGTTGCGCGGCATCTTGTACTTGCCCCGCTCGACGGCCGTGATGTAGTCGGTCAGCAGCTTCGTGCGATCCTTGCCGACCATCAGGATCTTCGACGTGCGCTCGTCCACCAGGTCGTGCACCACGTTCCCCAGGCCTGTCGCATCATGGGCTGACACGGCCTGGTACTTCGACACGATCTCGTTGAACTGCCCGATCATGTACGGCCACGGCCTGCGGTTCATCTTCCGCACGTACACGGTGCGCCACGGGTCGCAGTCGACTCGGATCACGGTGATGACGGTGAAGTCCTTCTCCTTGGCCCAGTCGGCCCCGGCCGCGTAGATGCCTTTGCGGTTGTAGTCCTCGAACACGTACTCCTCGTCGGAGCCCTTGACCGTTTCGCGTACCGGGTCCATGCGGATGAACGTGTCCTCGAGGGCGGTGAGGTCGAACGCCCGGGCGCCACCTGCGGGCTCACCGAGTTCGTACTCGACGCGGAACATCTCGGCCGGCACGGAGAGGCGTTTGCGTTCGATGAACTCTTCGGTCATCCAGCCGGTGGGGTTGGTGTCGGTCTTGAGGACTTCCTTGAAGCACCAGGTGTGGATGGGGAGTTTCTTCTGGCGGGCTTCGGTGATGACTTTGGTGAAGGTGCCGGAGGGGTATTGCCAGGTGGAGGAGGCGACGAGCATTTCGGGTACGACGTCGCCGGTGGAGGATCGGGTGGGCATGGCTTGGCCTTGGGCGGCGGTGTAGATGTCGTAGTCCATCTCGTCGATTTCGTCGAGACAGGTGAGTGCTGGGTGGGGTCCGCGGACGGTGGTTTGGGAGGCGGGGAGGGGGCGGATCCAGTTGCCGTGGGAGAAGAGGACTTCGGTGGCGGTGGGCGGTTTGGCGAGTGCGTAGCGGGGTGAGTTGGGGCCTCTTAGGAGGGCGTCGACGTGTTCGCGGACGTTGATGGATTGGGCCATGGATCCTCCGAGGAGGGTGACTTTGGCGTCGAGGAGTGCTGCTTTGTTGAGGCCGAGGAGGGCGAGCATGTAGGACTTGCCGGTGCCTCGGGAGCCGTACCAGAGTGCCCAGTTGGGGTCGTGGGCGAAGTAGGCGTCTGCGAAGGCGGCGAAGGGTGATGAGTGTTCTTGGCAGACTTTGATGCGTGGGATGGCGACGCCCCAGAGGGTGTTGACGACGTGCCAGAGTTCGTCGGGGTTGGCTGGTGGGCGTTGGAGTTTGATCATTGTGGGTGCTCCTTCCGGTGGCGCTGCCAGGCTGCTTTTGCGACGCGGAAGCACCAGGTGGCTTGAGCATAGATCTCTTCGTCGCCAATGATCACGAGTGTGTATTGTTTGTCGGCGTCTTGTATGTGGGGGTAGCCGTCGGGGGTGTATGTGAGTGTTCCGGGGGCTTCGAGGGTTTGGTTGTTGAGGGGTCCTCCGATGTGTAGGTATTGCATGTCGGTGAGTGTACTCTTGCGGGTTGGTTGAATGTTGAATCGTGGTGTTATGGCCGGGTGCGTATTTAGTTGCGTCGCTGTGTGTTTGTGTTGCTTGCGGCCGGCTACGCCTTGGTGGGCTTCGCCGGCCGGTGTGTTCGCTCGGCCGGAGCCGTGAGGGCGGAGGCCGAGTGTGTGTTTGCTGTTACCGCGCGCCTCCCCTTGTGGGGTCGTCGCGCGGGCTGTCAGCACATATGATACGAAGTCACTTGTGTGGTCGCATCATATGTGCTGTCGGCTTCTTGTTAGGGGGGTCTGGGGGGATTTTCTCTCTCTTCGATCGAAGTGTAATCGGGCATGCCCGGTTGTTGTCAAGTTCTGCCGAAATCGGCTGTCGTAGACAGGCCCATATCACCTGAGATATACTCCTAATCACGCACTACAACTTTGTGCTGCCCGGATTCCTGCTTTGAGGGGTCCGGGCTTTCTCTATATGGTGGCCGTGAGAGGAGGTGACCTTGATGTTCGAAGACCACCGTCTGACAACGCTGGATGTTGTTGGGCGTTCCATCCACCCGTTCGAGGCTCGCATCATCGACGCGTGTCTGCGCCGTGACATGCTGGTGCGCATGTGCACCTGTGGGTTCATCTGCGCCGGCGCGACGCTGGCCGATGTGCAGTCTGCGCACACGTCGCATCAAGCGTCGGTGCGTGTATGAGCCGCACGCTGGCACATCAGGGTCCCTCCGTGGAACTGGTGCGTTCAGCGTTCGCCACGGCCGGGCATCCCGTCATGCAGTTGGGGGTGTCCGGTCGGGGTGCTGACCTGCTCGTCGCCGACCGCTACCTGGTCAGTGTGCGGGCGATGCACGGCGCCGAGGTCGCCACACCCACCACCCAGATCAAGTGGTGGCGTGATGTTGACGTACGCGAGCCGTACATTCCTGTCATGGTGGTGCGAGGGTCGCGCGGGTTCACAACGGCCGGCTGGTCGGTGTGGATCCCCGGCATCCTGCTCCACCCCGACATGGGGACACGGCCTGTGCGGTTGTGGTTCGATGACTTCATGTCGCTGCCCCTGCTGTAACCCTCACCCCGTAGCATCCCCGCTGCGGGGTTTCGTTGTAAGACTCCCGGAAGGAGACAAGTGAATGCTGTCGCAAGATTGGAAGGACGCCGCGCAGTTGGCGTTGGACACCTACACCCTCACCGAGCAGTACACGTCGCTGTGGCCTGACGGTCGCACCGCCGCCCGCGGGGTGTCGATGAAGGCCGACCACAACCTGTCCGCGGTGATCTACGCCGTGGATGTGGTCAACCGGGCGACGATGGGCCCGGACAACGTGCTGATCGTGGTGCGCTGGCCGTGGCGCACGATGTACGAGATGCACGACCCGCGCAACCAGCTGCTGCACCCCGGGTATGTGGTCGACAAGTGGGCGAACTCGCGGTTCGCCCTGGCCGACATCAACCCCGGCGAGCTGTACCTGGTGATCGCCGGCATCCAGTACCTGACCGGCTGCTTCTTCGTGGAGCCGGGGGCGCTGTGATGGAGGAGGAATTGTTCGAGTCGCTGTCGCAGATGGTCGGCGAGCAGGCGATGAGTGTGAAGACGAAGATGCTGATGGCCCAGGCGCTGGGCATCCTCGACTACGACAACATTCCCGGCAACGTGCAGACCGCCAGTGTGATCCTCACCGCGATCAACATGCGGTTCTCGATGCTCGAGTACGACTACGGTGTCGGCCGGCCGATGGAAGTGGACTGTGCGCAGTGCGGCAAGGCGCACACGAACAGCCGCGAAGGCCTGGTCGAGTTCCTGCGGGATGCGGCGCTGCTGCTGTCCGCGGTCGTCAACGACGACAGGGACACCGCCGAAGCGTTGCAGCAACTGTTCGAGGCCGAGAAGGATTCGTAGTGTTCCTCGGAGACGGTGAAGATGAAGCCGGCCTCGACCCCGAACAGGTGTACCTGGCGTCCTGCTGTGAGGCGGGCGTGTGGGAACCACAGCTGCACGGCGTGGACCGGTCGATGTTCGTGGCGAACGTGCGGGCGTTCGACCTGGTGGAGCAGTACCGTGCCGCGCACGGGATGACCCCACCGGTGGAACTGCTCACCCGCCAGTTCCCAGGGTTCGAGGCGATACCGGGTGTGAACCCGGTGTGGGCTGCGGGCAACGTGCTGAAGGCAGCGCAGAAACGTGAGCTGCTGAAAGTCACCGCCGACGCCATCGAGCTGCTGGCCGGTGACTCCGACCCGCTGGCCGCCGCGCAGGTGTTGGCCGGTGCGGTGGATGTGGTGCCGCAGACCGTCACCAGTGTGGGCACGCCCATCAGTGACGAGTCGCTGTTCGTGCCGCAGGACTACTCCGGCCGGATCCCCGTGCCCGACGCGAACTTGCAGGCGTTGACGCACGGCATCGGCCAGGGTGACTACTGGGTGATCGCGGCCCGGCTGAAGCAGGGCAAGACGTGGATGCTGATGCGGTTCGCGATCGAGGCGATGAAAGCCGGCCTCGACGTGGTGTTCATGTCGTTGGAGATGACGAAAGTGCAGGCCGCCGAACGGGTGCACACGTTGATGCTGCGGTCGTGGACCACCCCGGCCGACCCGTACGACAGGCGGGACGCGGTGGAGCATTGGCTGGCGAAGTACGGGGCGTCGCTGCTGCTGGTCGACAGGTCGGACCATCCGATGGTCACCCCGTCGACCGTCGGCAGGTACTGCGCACCGGACCGGCTGGTCATCGTCGACTACATCGGGCTGATGACACCCACCACCGCCGGGGCGAAAGACGCCGGCGACTGGGCGGTCATGCAATCCATCAGCCGCGAGTTGCGCAGGATCACCCTGTCCACCGGTGGTGCGCTGCTGACCGCCGCGCAACTGAACCGTCAGGCCAGCAAGAACCCTGACGTCATCCACATCGCGGAGACGGACTCGATCGCCCGCGACGCCGATGTGGTGCTGATCATGTCCAGGCCGTACGACGCCCCAGTGACGAAGATGTCACTCGGGGCGAACCGGCACGGCCCGGCAGGGGACCACTGGTATGCGAAGTTCCTACCGGAGATCCCAGACTTCTCCGCCCTCACAGCATTGGAGGCGGGGAACATCATCGACCAGGCGAAGGAGAAGGTACAAGGCTGATGGGGAAGAACGACTATCCGAATCTGATGGCCGCCGTGCAGTCCGGAAGGGGTGCCGAGCGGCCTTTCTGCTGCGATGTGCACGGCGACTCCAACCCGTCCGCGAGCGTGAACGTGCTCAAAGGCGTGTGGGTGTGCTACGCGTGTGGGGCTGGTGGCCGGGTAGGCACCGGCGACAACACCAAAGCCATCAAGGAAGCGCTGGCGGTGATGCGCGACGCGAAACCACCGCACGTGTTCCACCCCCGATGGCTGGACATGTTCGACATCGCCGGGCCGTCGCCGTACTGGGCGTCCCGGGTCGGTGAAACCACCGCCCGGGCCTACCGGTGCGGCACCCACCCGACCACCGGCAACCCCACCTACCCGCTGCTGTCCGCGGCCGGGGAAGTGTGGGGTGTGGTCGAACGGGTCGACACCGACGCGTTCAAGTACCTGTACCCGTCCGGTGTGTCCGTGTCGAAGACACTGTTCGGGTATCGGAAAGGCAACTTCCGCACGGTGATCGTGTGCGAAGGGGCCGGGGACGTCATGGCGTTCCACACCGTCGGCATCCCGAAAGGGACGCTGGTGGTGGGCACGTACGGGGCCGGGGTGAACGCACCCCAGGCCGAACTGATCCGGAACTTGTCACCGGTTCGGGTAATCATGGCGTACGACAACGACGAGGCAGGGGTGAAAGCCTCACGCCGCAACTATGACTTCGGCGCCGCTCAGGTGGCGGTCGTCGAATGGCCCGAAGGGGTCAAGGATCCGGGGGACGCTCCCGCGGATCTGTTACGGAAGGAGATGAGCCGATGACTGATGTCACCGGTGAGGTGTTCGACGGGTTCGACACCGAAGCAGCACTCACGGAGTTGTGGGAGATCAAACGTGAGATGGAAGACCTCGACGCGCGGCGCAAGGAGCTGCAAGCCGAGGTCGCGAAGCGCCACACGATCAAGGACAGGCTGCTGTTCCTCGACCGTGCCGGCAACAAGCACACCGCCCAGGTGGTGCGCAGCTCCATCCCGGTCATCGACGTGATCGGGTTGAAGGAGGAACTGGCCGAGGACGTGTTCGAGCGGATCAGCGAACACACGATCAAGGCGAAGGTCCTCGAGGAAGCGGTGATCACCGGGCTGGTGCCCGAACCCATCGCAAAGCGTCACGTGCAGTACAAGGAGCGTGCCCCCTATGTCAAGTTCTAACCCGTTCCGCAAGGACGACACCGTGTCCTGCTCGATCACCGAACCTGTGGTGATCAACGGCCGGGAGCACTTCATCAAGTTCTCCACCACGGCCAACCTTGAACGCAGCGACGACCCGCAGCGGGTCATCGCGGCAACGCTGCAAGGCCTCTCCGACCTGATCGGGGAGACCATCGCGGCACGCAGTAACACCGCCAAATCGAATGGAAGGAAGACCGCATGAGCAAGTTCGACCGGTACGCCCTCGACTCCCCGAGGGCCAACCCGCGCAGCGACGGCACCGCAGGAGGGTCCGGAGGGCCGCTGTGGCGCGAAGTCGACGGACTGTTGCAGAAGGGGTTCCCCGCCCCACCTGCGAAGAAGGACTCGAAGTACCCCGACCCGGTGTACTACCTGCCCTACACCCCCGAGTTGGACCTCGACGCGGAGAACGTGCGCATCACCCCGCCGAAGGCCAACGAGAACTACCTGGCCACCACCTACATCATTGATGTCGGCCGGCAGGCCATGGGCATCTCCACGATCGTGCCGTGGGACCTGCGGCACCTTCCGGTGTCCGCGGCCGACTTCGACTCGTCGATCGAGAACTCCATCTCGCCGACGAAGATGAACAGCAACGAGACCGGGGGTTTGCGGTGGGCCCGCAAGTACTTCCTGCTCGTGATGCGTGTCGACGGGGACCGCGACCCGAACCCGTCGGTGCTGATGCTCGGCGCCCAGCAGATGCACGACCTGTGCACCCAGCTGGCGACCTACCGGAAGTTCATCCCGGACATCGCCGGTGTGCCGCTGACCATCACCAGCGTCAACAGCACCGTCACCGTCGACGCGATGGTCGACGAGCCGAAGCTGGACATGTCGCTGTTGGAGTACAAGGACTCCGACGGTGTGCTGACCCTCAACAAGTACCTGTGGACCGTGCGCGACGAGTACGAGAAGTTCCTGCTCGACCACGGCTACGAGTGCGAGACGTCCGAAGACGGGCAGCGGTACGCCTGGCGTCAGCTGTCCACCCAGAAGACGGCCGACGAGGAGCCACCGCCGTGGGACGCCGCGACGGACAGCCCGCCGCTGGCCGACTCGAAGAAGTTCACCGCGAACCTCGACGAGTTCGAGGACTACACGAAAGACCAGCTGCGTGAGCTGATCGACATTGCCGGCCTGGACGTTCCGGCGCGTGCGACCCGCGACCAGCTGATCGAAGCGATCGTCGCCGCACGGTGATGTGAACGCGGCAGGGGGTGGTGGGCTTACGCCTGCCACCCCCTGTTGCATACCCGCCACAACCGCCAATCCGGAAGGGGAAACAACACGTGGCCTACTGGAGTGTTCACACGCACTCGAAATACTCGGCGAAGGATGCGCTTCCGACCGTCGCCGACCTTGTGGCAAGGGCGTCCGACCTGGACTTCCCGGCGCTCGGCCTCACCGATCACGGCACCGCAGCCGGGATCTTCGAACTGTACAAACACTCCCGCAAAGCAGGGATCATCCCTGTGCCCGGTGTGGAGATGTACGTGGCGCTCAACCGCCACATGAAACGCCCCGTCACCAAACACATGGGTGTCGTGGCGACAACCAGCACCGGCTGGAACAACCTCATCGGGCTGGTCAACCACTCGATGCAGTACTTCCGGTACAAGCCGATCATCGACTTCTCCGACCTGGCCCAGTTGGCTGACGACGGGATGCTCGACGGCCTGTCAGTGCTCACCGGCTGCTTCTTCGGTGTGCTCAACGCGTCGATGGGCGCCGGTGACCTGCCGGCGCACAACCTGCTGCTCACGTTGCAGGACTGGTTCGACGGCCGGGTGTTCGTGGAGGTGCAGAACCACCACATCAACACCCCCGACCATGTGGACGCCGACCTGGTGGCGGCGATGGTGGACGTGGCGAACAGGGTCGGTGCGCCGATCGTGGTCACCAACGACGCCCACTACACACTGCGCGCCCACACCCAGATCCACAACATGCTCAAGTTCCTGTCGAGCTGGAACGACGAAGACCCGGACTCGGCGCTGTTCCCCGGCGACGGGTACTGGCTGTGTTCCGCAGACCAGATGCGCGGCAGGTTCGACGACAAGGTGTGGGAGGCCGGCCAGGCCGGGCTCGACGAGTTGCTGAACGGCTACGACCTGTCCGTGCCGATGCTCGACGAGTTCAAGGTGCACATGCCCAGTGTCACCAACCGGGATCCGGTGCGGGAGTTGACCGAGAGGATCAACACCGAACTGGACCGCAGGCTGCTCGGCCCGGAGTACGGCCGGCAGGCCGACGAGGAGATGAAGGTGATCGGCCCGAAAGGGTTCGCCGAATACCTGCTGCTCGTCGCGTCCATCACCGACTGGATGACCGAACACAACATCTCCTACCTGGCGCGCGGTTCGGCGTCCGGGTCGGTGGTGTGCTGGCTGCTCGGCATCACACAAGTCGACCCGCTGGAGTACAACCTGCGGTTCGACAGGTTCCTGTCCGTCGACCGGATCAAACCCCCGGACATCGACCTGGACGTGGAACACAACCGGCGCGACGAGGCGCTGGAATACCTCGAGCAGTTGCATCCGTCGGTGCGCATCGGCAGTTGGCGCACCGTGCGGCTGTCCGACGACGACCCGCACAAAGGGTCGCTGTGGGTCGAGTGGGAACGGGCCGCATCCAAAGGGATGCTGCGCATCCGCGACGAGCAACGCGACCGCATCCTGCAACAACTGTCCGACATGGGCACGTACAGCGGGATGGGTAAACACGCGGCCGGGCTGATCATCGCACCGGACATCGAATCGGTCACGCACCTGCCCCGGCAGTGGCTGTCCAACTCCGAAACGATGGTCACCGCGCTCGACATGCACAACGTCGAAGAGCTCGGGTTCATCAAAGTGGACCTGCTCGGCTCACGCACCCTGACCGCAGTCGCCGGTGCCCTGCGCACCCTCGGGCTGCACATGGACCAGATACCCCTGGACGACCCGGCCGTGTTCAAACGCATGGCGTCGGGGAAGACCATGGGGATCTTCCAGTTGCAGGGATGGTCGGCGTCCGCGGGCTGCCGACAGTTGAAGCCACGCTCGTTCAACGACGTGGTGCACGCGGTGGCGCTGTTCCGGCCCGCCGCGCAGAAGTCCGGCGCCACCGGCGAGTTCATCGCCACCAGGGCGCAGGGCAAGAAGTCGGTCCGCAAGGACCGGCATCCGCTCATCAAACGGCACACCGACACCACCTACGGGGTGCTGGTGTACCAGGAGCAAGTCATGGGGATCCTCGGGGAGATGGGCATGGACCCCATCGAACTGTCCAGGGTCCTCAAAGCGGTGAAGGCGTCGAACGCGAACATCGGGAACGCGGCGCAAGCCATGGCCGACTCGATGGCCTCCGTGATCGACCTGGCACACAAGTGGGAGATGTCCGACAACGACATCGACTGGTTGCGCAACGCGCTGGTCGCCTACGCCGAATACGGGTTCAACCTGTCACACGCCGTGTCGTACGCACGGGTCGCCTACGTGTCGGCGTGGCTGCTCACCCACCACCCGGCCGTCTACTGGGCGTCGCTGATCTCCCAGTACGGCCACAAGGCCGACGATGTGCGGGCGATGCGCAAAGCGGCCCGCGAGTACGACAACCTGTCGTTCATCCGGGCGCACGTCAACTACTCGAAGACGGACCTGGTGGCCAACGAATCCGGCACCGCGATCATCGAAGCGCTCACCTCGATCAAAGGGATCGGGGAGAACGTCGCCGAGGAGATCGCACGCCACGCCCCGTACACCTCGGTGCTCGACATGGCCGAGAGGTGCGACAAGCGGATCGTCAGCGGAAGCAGGGCGATCCTCGCAGGACACACCCCGGACGCGGCGCCGGGGAAGGTCAAGATTCTGCACGAAGCCGGCGCGCTCGAAGCGATGCCGGTACACCCCGATGGTTGGAAGAAGGAGAAGTGATGTCGCTGAAGGATGCATTGAAGCAGGCCGCGACCGGGGATGACAGGTTCATCACCCGGGCCCACATGGAATGGGTGCGTGCCGGGCGTGTGTATACCGAGGCGGCAGTCGAACGCGTGTTGGAACAGATGCGCGTCGACTTCCTCACTTCCGCCAGGTCAGGGGAGGGCAGGGTGCGGGCGTCGATGCTGCACGACCCGTGCCTGCGCAAGCAGCAACTGTCCTACCGTGGGGAGCAGCCCGCAGCAGTCACCTCGTCGCTGCGGGCCATCTTCGACATCGGCACGTTCTCCCACTACCGGTGGCAGCTGGCCGGGCTGTCCGCAGGCTGGCTGGTCGATATCGAAGTCAAGGCCATCACCGACTACGGTGCGGGAGGGTCGCTGGACGGTGTGACGTCCAAGGGCTACCCGTTCGAGTTCAAGACGGCCAACGGCCAGACGTACCGGAAGGTCGTGGACAACGGCCCGATGGCAGGCCACGTGTTGCAAGTCCAGCCGTACATGGAAGCCACCGGCACCGACCGGGTGCACATCGTGTACGAGGACAAGTCGTGGGACGGCTCGTTCGTCGAGTACGTCATCCACTACGACGAGAAGGTCGCCGGGAAGGTGCGGGCGATCGCGCAGGCCGTCGCCGGCAAAGAGGAATACCCTCCGGTGCTGGCGTGCACCTCACGGTCCGGCGAGATGTTCAAAGCGTGCACGTTCGTTGACGCGTGCAAGCCGTGGGAGTGGGCATGAGCAAGTTGATCCTGTTGTCCTTCGACGATCATGAGATCAACATGCGCTGCCCGGTGTGCGGGACATCCGCAACAGTCGAGGTGAGGAAGTTCACCCCGCACGTGATGTTCAAGTTCTACCGGCATCACGTGATCGGCCACATGGCCGGCAAGCACTGAGCCTTGTGCGCCCCGTCGCCCCTCGTGGGCGGCGGGGCCACGGGTGCCTTTTCGCGTTTTAGGGCAAAGTTGACCCTATGAGTGTCGACGTCGTATACACCGATGAGGATGTGGAGTTGGCGCGCAAGGCGCTCAAACTGCGCCGTGCCGGGTTCGACCTGTTCACCATCGCGCAGCGTCTCCACGTCTCCGAATCGAGGATCGCCAGGGCCACCCGCGACGCCCTGGATGCCACATCCCTGCTCGTGTCCATGGCCGAGCGCCGCGACCTGCTCAACCTCGAGGTCGCCCGCCTCGACGAGTTGCAGGCCGCCCTGTGGGATCAGGCCATGGACGGTGACGTCCGGTCCGCCGAGGCGATCCACAAGTTCATCCAGACCCGGGCTCGGCTGCTCGGCCTCGACGTCGACCAGTCGGCAACGACGACAACGGTGGTTGTCGCCGGGGATACTGCGTCGTACATCGAAACACTCAAGCAGTTGGAGAGCGGGAACTGATGGCCGAGTACAACAACCAGGTCGATCTGCACGTCAAGCAGGGCGCCGACTACACCGCGCAGGTGTTCTGGGTCGACGACTACGACGAGCCTGTGCCCGTCACCAAGCCGACCAAGATGGAAGTGCGCACGAACGACGCCGAACGCACCCTGATCCTCACCTGTGAGGACTACGACCAGATCGGCGGTGACACGACCCTGGGCTACCTGGCGGTGTCCGAGACAGCCGGTCTCATCGAGATCTACATACCGTCCGGGGCCACCGAACTACTACCTGTGGGTGTCCACGTCTACGACCTGTTCGCCAACTACAAGCGGTACGACACCACCCCCGGCACCACCACGTGGGGCGATTATCACGTGCGGAACGTGATTTCGGGGATGATGGTGGTGCATCCGGCAGTCACTAACGACCCGCCGCGCCGCGCAGACGACTGAAAGGGACACGTCGATGGTCAACATGCAAACCCAGCTGTCGTCCGGTGGGACGGTACTCGTCCGCGAATCGGTGCTCCGCGGGTCCGGCCCGCAAGGCCCCATGGGCCCGGCCGGCCCCAACGGTGCCTCCATGATCATCAAAGGGGTTGTCGACACGTTCGCCGACCTCGAGGCCAAAGCGAACACCCCCGAACTCGAACACAACAACGGGTGGATCACCCAAGACACCGGCATCCTGCACGTCTGGTACCGCACCAACCCGGAGAAGCCATCTCTGTACACCGGCACCTGGGTGACCGCAGGGCGGATCCGCGGCAACCCCGGCTACCTCAACTCGGTGGCCGCCCGCTGCGTGGAAACCGCCACCGACGTTGACACCGACCTGCTGCCCAACGTGCCCGTCGTGCTCACGTGGGACATCGACTACCTCGACGTCGAAGTGGTCCCTGTGATCGACGCCGGCACCGGCCTGCTGGAGAACCAGAACCGGCCCATCATCACCGGCATCAGAGCATGGGACGGCTCCAACGCCGTATCCACGCTCAACATCGACCGGATCTCCCCAACTGTGCCACCGGGCAACCTGTCCATGGACTACCCGATGGGCTCGGCGGTGTACATGGTCAACGTCGCCATCGACTTCCAGCCCACCACCGCGCTCAACCCGCGCGGCGTGGCCACTGTGAAACTGTTCTGGCGCGCCGACGCGGTGTCCCGCACCCTGGTCGCCTCCGAACAGCAGTACATCACCGACAAGGAAGTCACCCTCACCCTCACCACGTTCGTACGCGGCGCGGACGGCGGGCAGTACGAGGTTGAGGTGCTGTCCAACATGGCCGGCCTGCTCGAGACCAGGCGGTGGGAATGGATGCGTCTGGGCGGCGGGCCCGGCCCGCAAGGCGACCAGGGCATCCCCGGCGCCCCTGCCCGTATCCATCCCGACTCGCCGCTGGGCTACACCTACCAGCTCGAAACAACCGTGGGTGCTCCCGGCGAGTACATCTTGTGCAACGACACCGGCATCATGCACGCCTGGCAGGAATCGGCTACCGTCCCCGGCGAGTACGGCTGGGTGGAACTTGGTGTGGTGCGCGGCCCGAACGGCGACTACAACAACGGGTTCTCCAACTTCGATGCGGTCAACGGTGAAGGGGAAGGGGTCTCCAACACCGAAGAAGGGCTGGTGCCGCCCAACGAAACCACCGACCAGGCCGCGCCGTGGCCCAGCAATGACGCCAAGCCGCGCATCCCGTTCTACATCCGCAAGCTGGCCGAATGGGTCGAGGACAAGATCGTCGCCCGCTACGACACGGCGCTGATCCGCAGCGCCAAACGCCCCTCTCCCACACCCGGGCAGGTCACGTGGGTCGGCGACGGCACCCAAGTCGACAGAGGCCTCGAGGTGGCTACCGGCGCAAACGACTACCTGCGCATCCCGATGGTCGTGTCGTCAACCTCCGACGCGCCCACCGGCACCACCACCTACCCCAACGGCACCCTGTGGGTGAAGTACTGACATGCCCGGTATGTGGATCGCCAACGGCGGGTCGTTCCAGAAACTCAAGAAGGCCTGGGTCAGCGTCAACGGTGTCTTCCAGCAGGTCAAAGACGTCGACGTCGCCCTCGACGGGCAGTTCCGCGACTCCGGTGTCGGAGCCACACCCATCGTGCAGGCCTTCTACGCCACCCTTGGCGTCAACGCCCACGTCGCCCTGTCCGTCACCTGGTCGGTGTCCTGCCCTGACTTCAACCCTGCCGCCGACGGTGTGATCGTCTACTGGAACAGCCGCGACGGCCGTGTCAAAGGCCAGACCGATCTGCTCCCGTCGCTGTCCGGCACCACCGACATTGTGGTCGGCTACCCCAACTCCGAATGGGAGCTGGTGCTGTGGGCGCGCATCGACGGCCAGGACTACTACATGGGGCAGGTGCCCAGCATCAGCACCGCAGGCGTGCCCACCCCGACCAACCCCACCCTGTCGGCGGTGCTCGCCCCCGACCACAACTCGGCGATCGCCACGATGAACTGGGCGTCGGTGCCGTACGCCGACTCCTACACCCTGGTCCGCTACTACAACGGTGTGTCCGACGTGGTGGCCGTGCCGCAGCCCGGCACAGCACTGGTGTGGCACCAGCAGGCCGGCCTGAAAGAGAACACCCCGATCGGCTACTACATCCGGGCGGTCGTCAAAGGGTCCGAGTCGTTCACCCCGGCCTATATCGGTGGGCGCACTCCGTCGGACTACGTGCCCGGCTGGTACGAGGTCGACGCGCAGCAGAAACGCACCCTGGTCATGGGTGACAAGAGGGTCAACCGGAAGTGGCGCCCGGCCTCCGACGACAAGATCTACCACGGCCACGGTGGCGACTGGAACAACTACGGCACCCAGGTCGGGTTCATCTTCTACTGGTCCGAGCAGGCCCCCGGCAACCCGTTCTTCTTCGTGCTCAACGCCATCCAGAAAGGCGGCCGCTGCACCCGTGTGCAGATGCGTGTGAACCGGGCCGGCGACGGGTTCAACGTGCCCATCCGGCCGATCATCCGCACGCACGTGTACAAGTGGTGGCCCAGCGACGCCAATACCAACGGCACCATGCACAGCAACTGGCATCGCGCCAACCCGGCCATCGACGTTGGTAGCGGCGACGTTTGGGTCGACCTCGACCCGGGGATCGTGCCGCTGCTGACCAACAACAACGGCAACGGCATCGCGATCGGGTCGACGGCTGACAAGCAGGCCGACTACATGGCGTTCTGGAAGAGCCTCACCGGCAAACTGCGCTTCCAGATCGAGTAGGCGCCATGGCCATCCACATCGAAGACTACGACGTCGGCGACGATTCCCCGGTGGCCGACAGCGCTCCGCAGCTGAGCGCGACCGGTGCTGCGCTGACCACCATCAGCGCCGACATCATGACCAGCGGCCACATCCACGAGGGCAACGCGCGGGTGTGGGCGCAAACGTTCGACCCGCGCTGGGTCGACGAGGATGCCACCGCCGACAACGCTGCGTTGCGCCCCGGTGACGTGTGGGTCAACGCCGACTACGTGGCGTGGCAGGCCGGAGAGATTACTGATCCGCCCGAGCTGCGGGTGTACGACGGGGTGGCATGGCAGGCGATCGGCGAAGCCGCATCCACCACCGATTCGCTGTCCTACACCCATGTGCAAACCTCGGCAGCCGCCACATGGACGGTGACACACAACTTGGGCTACCGGCCCAACGTGACCGTTGTCGACACCGCAGACACCCGGATCATCCCAGGAATGACCTACCTCGACGTGAACACTGTCGAGTTGTCTTTCTCGGGTGCAACGGCAGGCAAGGCGTATTGTTCATGACACAACTGGCGGGAGAGACAAGTGGCTGATGTGACGTTCGTGACGAATGTCGACCTGGCGAACAACGAGCTGCGCAACGCCAAGGCGCAAGTGCTGTCCGCAGACCCCACCGGGGTCGAAGGCAAGTTCGTCTACAACTCGACGGACAAGCAGCTGAAGTTCTACAACGGCACCGCCTGGGTGTCCGGAGGTGCTGCGGTAGCCGACTTGTCCGGTCAGGCGTCGGCGTTCGGCCAGACGGCGGCGAACGGGTCTGCGTCCACCGCGGCCCGATCCGATCACTACCATGCGCTGCCCGCGCACAACGCTGCCGCGCACTCCGCAATCAAACTGTCCGACCTGGCTGCACCTGCTGCGAACCTGGCGATGGGCGGGTTCAAACTCACCGGCCTGGCTGCCGGTACGGCCAATGGCGATTCGCTTCGCTACGAGCAGGTGATCGGCCAGTTCCTGGCGTTGACGGGCGGCACACTGTCTGGCGACCTCACCATCGACAGTGGGCTGTCCAGCACAGAACTGGTTGTGTCGAATGGCGGCGGTTCAGGCGCATCCCTAGAGGTGCGGGGTGGAGTCTCCAACATCAAACTTGGCTCCAACGATCTGTCACCCGCCTACTGGAACATCAAGCACGACCACTCCGACTCCAAGCGATTCAGCATCGAACGGTGGGACGGCACCGCGAAAGTCGACACCGTTCTGTCAATCGACAACACCACTGGCGCCATCACGTCCACCAAGACGCTGGCGATGGGCAACAACAAGATCACTGGTCTTGCGGATGGAACAGCCAGCACGGATGCGGTCACCAAGCAGCAGTTGGATGCTGCAATGTCGGCCGCGGCCGCTGGCCTGGATTTCAAGCAAAGCGTTCGGTTGGCGACCACAACAAACATCAACCTGTCGAACTTCGGGACAGGCAACGTCGACGGCATAGGCACTGTGGCCGGCCAGCGAGTCCTGGTCAAGAACCAGACCAACAAGGCCGAGAACGGCATCTACACCGTCGGCGGCAGTGCGTGGACGCGCGCCACCGACTTTGACAGTAGTACCGAGGTCACAGCAGGCGCGTTCGTCTTCGTTGAGGAAGGCACCACCCAGGCGGACACCGGATGGGTGCTCACCACCGATGGTGCAATCACAGATGGAACCCACCTCGACTTCACACAGTTCTCCGGCGTTGGTTCGTGGACCTGGGGCAACGGCCTGTCGAACACTCTCAACACCGTCAACGTCGGAGCCGGAACCGGCATCAGCGTCGCTGCCGACACCGTGGGCATCGACACCTCCGTGGTGCCCCGCAAGTACAGCACCACCTTGTCCGGCACGGCCGCCTCGCAGACCGTCACCCACAACCTCGGCACCCAGGACGTCGTGGTGTCCGTGCGGCGCACAGCCGACAACGTGGTTGTCTACACCGGTGTCACCGCCGCCACGACCAACACGGTCACCATCGACTTCGCGTCGACCGTCACAGCCAACGCCTACCGGGTGACGGTGATGGCCTGATGGCAGACGCTACCTTCGCTGCGCCGATCACGCTGCCGGCCAATCCGACAGCCTCAATGCACGCTGCTACGAAGCAGTACGTCGACGCAGCCACCTCTGGCGGGATGCTTGTACCACTGCCCGCAGGTAGCGTCACCACCTACGCCGGATCCACACCGCCCAACGGGTGGCTGCTGTGCAACGGCCAGGCCGTCGGCCGTACCGCCTACGCCGCGCTGTACGCGGCCATCGGCACCACCTACGGTGCAGGCGACGGATCCACCACGTTCAACGTGCCCGACCTGCGAGGCCGGGTCGCAGCCGGCCTGGACAACATGGGCGGCACGGATGCAGGCCGTTTGGACTGGGCGAACACGCTAGGTACGGCCGGTGGCGCGCAAACCCACACACTGTCGACAACAGAGCTGGCGGCGCACAACCACGGGTCAACCGTGGACGGTGGAGATCACAGCCACACTGCGTACATCTCGATCAAGCAGCTGGTGCAAACGTCCGACACCGGTTCTGGCGTTGAGGGGTTCATTCCGTCGAGCGCCTGGAACCTGCAACTCACCGGGTCAACCTCGTCGAACGGCACGCACAACCACGGCACCAACAACGCCGGTGGCGGTGCGGCGCACAACAACATGCAGCCCACCATGCTGCTCAACTACATCATCTCCACCGGGGCCGGTATCGCCGCCCCCACCGTCAGCCCGCTCTACGGAACGTCCGGTGTGAACGCGGCCAAGTGGCGCACCGCGCTGCGGCGAGTTCGTCGTGGCGGCAAGGCCCGCATCGTCTGCGTGGGAACCTCGAACCCCGCCACCATGAACTACCCGGCCCTGCTCGCAGGCAACCTAGAGAACCTGTTGGGCGTCCGCGTTGGCTGGGGCCTGGAACCGTTCAGCAGGTTCACGGTGCCGGGCGTCGATCCCGGCGTCGTGCATGAGCGGCCCTGGTTCACGAAGGGCAACTGGAACATCGCCGCCAGCGCCTACTGGGCGGACACTGGCGGGGCCGAAGGCGAGCCTGGCCAGGGAGCCGGACCCACGCTGACCTTGGACGTCAAGGACGGCTTCTCGTTCCTGTATGTGGACCGCACCGCGGGGCGCACCTTCAAGTACCGG
>JAKIXW010000469.1 GCA_022708865.1 Acidobacteriota bacterium | reverse complement strand
GCTCGACCGGGCCGCCGGCGCCGCCGGGCTCGGACACATCACCCCCCACCAGCTGCGGCACACCTACGCCACCGCACTGGTCAACGCCGGCGTCTCCCTGCAAGCCCTCATGGTCATCCTCGGCCACGTCAGCGCCGAGATGAGCCTGCGCTACGCCCGCCTCTTCGACAGCACCGTCCGCGCCGAGTACGAACGTGCCCTGAGCCTGGCCAAGTCGCGACTGGGCCCCCTACCCACGCCCGACCACGCCACCGACGAGCCGGACCACGACCACGACTGGCGCACCACGCCGACCATCAAGACCGCCCTGGCCGGTGGCTACTGCCTCCGCGCCCCGGCGCAAGGGCCCTGCGCCTACGCCAACCTGTGCGAGCACTGCCCCGCCTACCGGACCACCATCCAGCACATCCCCGTCCTGACCGCCCAGCGCGACGACGCCGCCGCCCTCGCCCAGGACGCCACCGACCGAGGCTGGGACGCCGAAACCGAACGACACCTACGCCTGATCAGCCGCCTCAACACCCACATCGAGCAGGCAGCGACACGCCGCACCCCCGCGTGACCAACCGCACAACACGTTCCAACGCGTCCCCACCAAGGCCCCGATTAGCCGGATAAGGCCTCGACAACGCAACACTCAACAACTCGTTCCCGACGCGCGTGACAATGGGCTTCCTCGGGTTGCTGCAGGGTGGGCTGTTGCTCGCGCTCGAGCCGACATTCCAGCGATGGTTGCAGCGGCCGAAGCCGTGGCGCTTCACCATCTTGGTCAACGCACGGATCATGACCCTCTACCTGTGGCACCTCACCGCGATGGTCGCGGTCATCGGGATCTCCTTGGCGCTCAAAGGATTTGGCCTCCACTCCGAGCCCTTGTCCGGTGCATGGTGGGCGACGAGGCCGGTGTGGTGGGCGGTGCTTGCGGTGGTCACCGTGGGCTTCATCGCCATCTTCGGCCGCTTCGAGAACCCCGCCAAGGATCTCCGGCCGTCACCACCGACCTGGCTCTCGATCGTGGCCTGTGTCGCGATGTGCGCTGGGCTGGCCGTCATGGCGATGTTCGGGATCGTCGACAAGGGTGGCGTCAACTGGTGGTGGCCCTTGGTCCCGATC
>JAKIXW010000468.1 GCA_022708865.1 Acidobacteriota bacterium | reverse complement strand
CAGGTCCTTCTCGAAGACGAGGACGGCGACGCTCACCAGCCAGGCGACCATGATCGGGCCCAGGTCACGCCCGCGCGGGAAGGTGAAGCCAAGGACCTTGCGCCCGGCCAGGGAGAGGACATCGCGGGCCTGCACGAGGTAGCCAGCGAAGAACACCGCGAGAGCGATCTTCGCAATCTCCCCAGGCTGGAAGGACATCGGACCGACCCGGATCCAGATCCGTGAGCCGAGTTGTTCCGAGCCGAGCCCGGGCACGAGGGGCAGGACGAGCAGCAGGACACCGAGGGCCATCGCGGTGTAGGTGTAGCGGCGCAGGGTCCGGTGGTCGCGCAGGGTCCAGAGCAGGGCGCCCGCCACGATGATCGAGACGCCGGTCCAGATGAGTTGCCGGAACGCGTCGCCGTCGAAGCCGTAGTCACCTGCCGCGAGGTCGAGGCGGTGGATCATCACCAGGCCGAGCCCGTTGAGCAGGGTCGCGATGGGCAGCAGCAGCGGGTCGGCATACGACGCCTTCCACCGCAGCACCAGGTGGAAGAGCAGGACGAGGACCAGCAGGCCGCCGCCGATGCGCGGCACCGCGGGGCCCTCGGCGAATCCCGCAACTACCTCACCCATGCGATCAACCAGATCGACCATGCCGCACTGGGTCCCGACCGGGACAAGCAGGAAACGCAGCTGCGTCTGGAACGCGGCTTCCTGGCCTACGCCGCCGAGGGCGCGTCCAGCCCGAACGCCGCCGGCGATTTCGAGCGGTGTCTCGAACTGAGCGGGACGGATCTGCGCAGCGACGAACTGTTCGCGACGCTGACCGCGTTGTACGGGTACTACGCCATGCGGGCGGATCTGCCGCGAGTCGCGACACTGCTGGAATCCGTGCGGGCGAATCTGACCGGCCGCGAGTTCTTCATCCCGTTCAACAACGCCGGATTCGGGATGCTCGCCTGGTACCGGGGTGAATTCGACACCGCCCGAACACAATTGGAGGGTGCCGCCGCGGCCCGCGGCGAGGAGGGGCTCGAAGCACTGGAAGCGGTGTGGTTCATGCCCAACGAGGGAACGGCGTCGATCTACACCCACCTCGCTCTGGCGCGTTACATCCAGGGCGACCTGGCCGGCGCCGAGGCGGAGGT
>JAKIXW010000467.1 GCA_022708865.1 Acidobacteriota bacterium | reverse complement strand
GGCGCGATCGCCCGGGTGCACTGCGACCTCGATGGGGTACGGGTGACGGCCCAGCTGCCCAGTGCGCGTGCGGCCGAGTTCACTCCCGGCGGCCGGGTCGCGCTGCAACTGGACGTCGATGCCGTCATGGTGGTGCCGGTCTGGGCCGACGCTGCAAAGATGGGACGGATTGAGCGCCCGCTGCCGCGGGTACGAGACGAACGATGGATCCGGTGACGATGCAAGAACCCGAGAACGGCCTCGTCGACCACCCCCACGCGGAGGACTTCGCGCAGGCCCGCATCCTGCCCGAGGACCGCACCTGGTTCAAGAAGGCCGTATTCTACGAAGTGCTGGTACGGGCGTTCTATGACTCCGACTCCGACGGGTCGGGAGACCTGCGGGGCCTGATCGACCGGCTGGATTACCTGCAGTGGCTCGGAGTGGCTGCCGCCGTTCTACGACTCGCCGCTGCGCGACGGTGGCTACGACATCCGTGATTTCTACCGGGTGCTACCCGAGTTCGGCACGGTGGACGATTTCGTGGCCCTGCTGGACGCGGCGCACCGGCGCGGTATCCGGGTGATCACCGACCTGGTGATGAATCACACCTCCGACTCGCACCAGTGGTTCCAGGAGTCGCGCCGTGATCCCGACGGCCCGTACGGCGACTTCTACGTCTGGGGCGACAGCAGCGAGCGCTATCCGGATGCCCGGATCATCTTCGTCGACACCGAGGAGTCCAACTGGACGTTCGATCCGGTCCGCCGGCAATTTTATTGGCACCGGTTCTTCAGCCATCAGCCGGATCTGAACTACGACAACCCGGCCGTGCGGGAAGCGATGGTCGACGTCCTGCGGTTCTGGCTGGGTCTGGGCATCGACGGGTTTCGGCTGGACGCGGTGCCGTATCTGTTCGAACGCGACGGCACCAACTGTGAGAACCTGCCCGAGACGCACGCCTTCCTCAAGTACTGCCGCAAGGTGATCGACGACGAGTTCCCCGGCCGGGTCCTGCTCGCCGAGGCGAACCAGTGGCCCGCCGATGTCGTCGAGTACTTCGGGGATCCCACCACCGGCGGCGACGAATGCCATATGGCCTTCCATTTCCCTTTGATGCCAAGGATTTTCATGGCGGTGCGGCGGGAATCCCGGTTCC
>JAKIXW010000466.1 GCA_022708865.1 Acidobacteriota bacterium | reverse complement strand
CCAGTCCGGCACCGAGCGCGCCGCCGATGGAGGTCAGCAGCACCGACTCGGCGAGGAACTGCCAGAGGATATCGCGCTTGCGTGCGCCTAGTGCGCGCCGTACACCGATTTCGCGCGTCCGCTCGAAGATGTTGGCGAGCATGATATTCATGATGCCGATACCGCCCACCAGCAGGGAGATCGCGGCGATTGACGTCATCACCACGGTGAAGATGCGTTGCGTGCGCCGTGCGCTCTGCAGCAGTTCGTAAGGGACCTGCACCTCATAGTCGACTTGTGTGTGTGTCTCGCGCAGGTAGGTGCGCAATCGACCGGCTGTGCTGGGAATCGCATCGACATTTTTTGCCGCGAGATAGAGGTAATCATAATCCACCCGCTCTGCCATGCCGCGCCCCATCCGGACAGTGATACCGCCCCAGAGGGAAGAGGCTGTCTCCAGCGGCATGCAGACGAGGTTGTTGAGTTCGAGTTGACCACCGACACGACCACCCCCCGGACTCTCCATCAGCCCCACCACGCGGAAAGAGACGTTACCGATAACGATGGTTTGGCCGATCGGATCGCGGTGGCCGAAAAGCCGGCGTGCGGCCTTGACGCCGGCCACGCAGACCGGGTCGAGGACTTTGCCGTCGGTCGGCACCAAGAAGCGGCTGCGTCTGTCCACCAGCCGACAGCGGGTCACCTCCAGAAAGTCTGGCGTGGTCGCGACGGCTTTGATGTCAGTGGACGCCTGTCCCAGAAAGATTTCCCGCCGTACATCCATGACTGGCACGAGCAGGCGCACATTTTCGAAAACGGCGGCGATGTGCTCGACATCGCGCTGCGTGATACCGTAGCGCTGGGTGTACGAACGGGTCGTCTGCTTCACGTTGCCTTCAGCCGGCTTCACCGAACGCAGGATGACGTTGTCGACGCCTTGCGATTCGATCTGGTGCAGGGCCTCGCGTCGTCCACCTTCGCCGATGGCCAACATCGCCACGACGGCAGCGATACCCAGCACAATGCCGAGCGTGGCTAGCAGCGACCGCACCAGATGCCGCGTCAGACTCGCATAAACAGTCCTGGCCATCTCCAGCGGGTTCATGCTTCGATCGCCCTCCCGTCATGGATTGTGACCGCCTGAGTGGCATAGGTACGGTAGGCCGGGTTGTGCGTCACCATAATGATGGTCTTGCCGCTGCGGTGCAGCTCCTGGAAAATACCCAACACCTCCAGCCCGGTCTTCTCGTCAAGATTAC
>JAKIXW010000465.1:352-1258 GCA_022708865.1 Acidobacteriota bacterium | reverse complement strand
CGGCGTCGGTCGTGGATTGATGGGTGTCGTTGCGGCGTGCTTCGCCCTTGAAGTCCATCCACGCGTTGCCGCCGCCCGGCCCCTGCTGGTCGTCCTTGGGCCGGAAGCTCTTCAACGAGGCCCACGCCTCAATCAACGTGCCATCGACGCTGAAGTGCTCGTCGGAGATCCAGCCATGGCGGCGGGCCAGCTCGACGACCTCGGCAAAGAACAGGTCGGCCACCGCGTGGGAGAGCAGCCGCTCCTGGTTCTTGCTGAAGACCGAGGCGTCGAAGACGGCCTGCTCCAAGGGTAGGTCGATGAACCAGCGGAACAGCAGGTCGGTTTGCAGCCGCGCGCACAGCTGCCGATCCGAACGCACCGTGTAGAGCGCCTGCAGCACCTTCGCCTTCAACAGCGTCTCCGGCGGGATCGAGGGCGCGCCGTCGGCCGCGTAGATATCGTCGAAGTGCGCATCCATCTCCCGCAGCACCTCGTCGCACATCCGCTTGATCGCGCGGATCGGATGATCGGCGGCGATCAACGCCTCCACGTTGATCAGACTCACGAAACTGGGCTGGACGGGACGATGGCCTCGCATGTTGCCACCATAGACCAAGTACGCCGCGTTTCGTTCAACCAATCTCGGACTTTTTCAGCAGCCTGCTAGTGCGCCGGAATGGGGAGATGTAAGCCGCCAAAGGCTCGCCACTAAGTAACGCGCTCAATTTCGAGCCGGCCGCCTCAGCTTGGCTGACGCCAAGATCAGTGAGATCCATCTGGTGATCGGGCTTAGTTTCATGGACGGAAACGTCCACGTTGGCCTCCGATTCACCATGTCGGATCAGGAAGATGCGGTGCGGTTTCATTGGTTATGCGCAATTTCGCAGACAAACGAATGCGGGCAAGCCCGGTCAATAATAGCGG
>JAKIXW010000465.1:0-342 GCA_022708865.1 Acidobacteriota bacterium | reverse complement strand
ATAGGAATCCAGTTCGGTGGTCTTCCCCATCGCGGGTTCGCCACAGAGTACTGTCAGGCCGGCTTCCGTATGAACAACTTGTGCCGTCGTATGGGCATCAGGATTGAGATATTTTGCGAAGTCCCCCTCCGGGTCGGACAGGAATCCGCCGTGTTGTTCGAGATGGATCGTGCCGTGCAATGGCACCCAGAATCTTTTCCAAGGGAAGACAACGGGTGTAGATGCCATGGGTGTGGTTCTATGTATTCGTCATTGCCGAGCAATCTTCGATCGGTGGTGGGAATCGGCCATGCGGATGCTCCGCTAGGATTATTGGTGTCATCCCCGATTTCCAAACTGAGC
>JAKIXW010000464.1 GCA_022708865.1 Acidobacteriota bacterium | reverse complement strand
CGGGTGTCACGTCACGGTACTTCTACCAGCACTTCTCCGACCGAGACGCACTCCTGCGGGCTGTCTACCAGCAGCTCTATGCCACCTTCCAGGAGGTGATAGTCGACGCGATCCCCGATGCCGGCGAGCCACCGGAGGTATTGGCGTACGCGCCAATCCGCAGGCTGGTCGGCATGATCGACAACGACCCGCGGCTGGGTCGGATCCTGTTCGTGGAATCTGCAACCGAGCCGCTGCTCCGAGAGCTACGCAGCGAACTAATGGCAGGTTTCACCGACCTTGTCTTGCGCGAAGCCAGACTTCACCTCGACATCGCCGACTCTGCCGTGGGGGTTGCCCATTTGGCTTCGACCTTGGGCGTGGGAGGGCTATTCGAAGTCTTGCGCCGCCGACTCGACGGAGAACTGGAATTCACCACAGATGAACTCGTTCAGCACTGCGCAGGTTTCCTGGGCAGCCTAGGCAATTACGTGCTGCTGCAGAACACGGGCCAGTCGGCCACAACCGAAGCGCAAACCTAGAGCTAGCGGCCCCGCTACGCGATGTGGCCGTGCGTGCGCCCGACGACCAACGTCCGAGAACAGCAACAGCAAGACCCTGAACGGCATCCAAGGCCAGTGTCGTCGACTTACAGCGTCAGCCCTGGCTTCCAGAAACCCACTGAGTGTTCGATCATTCCTCTGCCCACTGCGACCGTCGGCCCGGTCCCGACTCGATAGCGGTCGCCGGCCCCTTCGCCAGCCGCGCGCTTTGCGCGGCCTGGCGACGACGGCCCCGCCACCACTTGCACTACATGCGGTAGCGTAGCGATACCGATAGTATCGCTACGATTCGCTACTAGTGGAGGCCCAGTGACCGACGGCACTGCAGATTCCCCAGGCCAGGCCACGCGCCGTGGCCAGCGGGACAACGGATCCCCCAACCCGGCCGAAACCCGCGAGTACAGCGAACGGTTGGCAGCGCTAGCCCGATTCACCCTCCGACACAAAGCGCTGGTCATCGGGGTATGGCTAGGCGCCGCGGTCGTCCTCGCGTTGCTGTTCCCCCAGCTAGAAACCGTGGTGCGCCAACAGTCGGTGGACCTCATCCCTCGCGATGCGCCGTCCTTGCAGACGGTTGACCGCATGAGCGCCGCTTTCGGCGAAGAAGGCTCAAAAACCATGGTGTTCGTCGCCATGGAAGACCCCAATGGCTTGACTCCGACTGCACGGCAGCGCTACGGCGAACTCGTGCGCCGGTTGCAGGGCGAAGGCAACCACGTCCTGCTGGT
>JAKIXW010000463.1 GCA_022708865.1 Acidobacteriota bacterium | reverse complement strand
AGGGTACGGGCCGGTCTACAGCACCGGCGGAACGATGGATCTGCGGAACTCGGAGATCAGCGGCAACTCCACGACGAGTACGTCGACCAACGGCTGGGGTGGCGGCCTTGCGGTCTATAGCGCGACCGTGACAGTCACCAACACCACCATCACGGGGAACACGGTCGCTGGACCGTCCAGCGCTGTGGGCGGCGGAGTGTGGGCGGGGATGGACAGCAACGTCACGATCACCTCCTCGACGATCGCCAACAACACGGTGACGTCTCCGATCCGCTACGGGGCCGGGATCTATCAGACCGGCAGCGGCACCGGCTCCATAGAGGTCGCGGACTCCATCCTGGCCGGACCGCAGGGCGCCCCGAACTGTTCGGCCGTCGGGAAGGTCCCCGTTTTCATCGCACGCAATCTGATCGACGACACCAGTTGTGGGACGGCGTCTGCCACCCGAACGATCGGAGCTGCCGGCCTCTCTGCGCTGACGAACAACGGCGGGCAGACCGACACCCGCATCCCGGCCGCGCCCGGCCCCGCCATCAATGCCGCGTCCGCGTGCGCAACGCCGACGGACCAGCGTGGCCAGGCGCGACCCATCGGCAGCGCCTGTGATCTCGGGGCGGCCGAGGTGGGGGCGGACCGAGAGGCCTCGGTCGCTGTGTCGAACTCGAATCCTTCACCTGGCTCCGACATCGTCGTGACGGCCTCGGTACGTAACAAGGGACTCGACATCAGCACCGGCACACAGGTGGTCGTGACGACTGCCGGGGCCAGTCAGATCCTCTCGGCCACGGCGCCGGGCGGCGGGTGTTCGATCGCCGGCGATTCGGCGACGTGTGCGGCGGGTGCGGTTGTGTCCGGGGGCACGTCGCAGGTCGTCCTTTCTGTGCGGATGCCGTCATCGGGCACGGTGAACGTGACCGCCACCGTCAACGGCGACCAGCCGGACCCGGTCGGCACGAACAACGCGGCCAGCGCATCCGCCTCCACTGGTGGTGTGGATGCCTCGGGTGTCTGCAGCGCCGTGCGCAACGGCACCAAGAAGGCGAACGTCCTTCGGGGGACCGGTGCCAGTGATCGGATCAACGGCAAGGGCGGTAACGACCGGATCAACGGCAAGGGCGGTATCGACTGTCTGGACGGTGGACCCGGCAAGGACAGGATCACCGGAGGGGCGGGACGCGACCGGATCACTGCGGGTGCTGGGAATGACCGTGTCTTCGTCAAGGACGGCGCCACCGATCGTGTGAACTGCGGGGCGGGTCGTGACCGGGTCATCG
>JAKIXW010000462.1 GCA_022708865.1 Acidobacteriota bacterium | reverse complement strand
GGAGCCGATCTTCAGCAGGAACCCGACGGCCACGTGGGCGGCCGCGATCGCGAACGCGGCGCCGTAGGCGAAATACGGTGTCAGGCGGGGGCGCAGCGTGACATCCCAGCCCTGCTCGGAGGGGCTCATTCGGCAGCGCGCAGATCCCGCAACGTCAGCGCCGTGCTCAGCGCGGCAGCCGCGGCCTGTTCGCCCTTGTCCTCCGCCGAGCCCGGCAGCCCGGCCCGGTCGAGTGCCTGCTCCTCGGTGTTGGTGGTCAGCACCCCGTTGGCGACCGGGGTCGCCGCATCCAGCGACACCCGCGTCAGGCCCTGGGTCACCGCGTCGCAGACATAGTCGAAATGCGGTGTCTGGCCACGGATCACCACGCCCAGGGCGACGACGGCGTCGTGGGTGCCGGCCAACTCCTGGGCCACCACCGGGATCTCGATGGCTCCCAGCACTCGGACGACGGTCGGTTCGGCGACACCGGCGGACTTGGCCACCCGCAGCGCGCCGTCGAGCAGCGCATCGCAGATCGTGGAGTGCCAGGTGCTCGCGACGATCGCCAGGGAGACGTCGGCGGCGTCCAGTTCGGGCATCTCGGGGATGCCGGCGCCACCGCTCATTCGCTCACTCCTCCCCGGGGCCGGTCCCCAGCCCCGCATCGTCGAATCGCGGCGCTCATTCTTCGCTCACTCCGGGGCGGTGTCGCTCACCCAACAGGTACGCCGCCTCGTCGTAACTCTCCATCGTGTTGGACTCGTGGTACTCGTCCAGCCCGGTCAGCTCATGGCCCATCCGGTCACGCTTGGTCATCAGGTACTTGATGTTCTCGGCGTTGGCCCGCACCGGCAGCGGAACCCGCTCGATGATGTGCAGGCCGTAACCGTCCAGGCCGACCCGCTTGGCCGGGTTGTTGGTCAGCAGGCGCATCGACCGGACGCCCAGATCGACCAGGATCTGTGCGCCGATCCCGTAGTCACGGGCATCGGCGGGCAGTCCGAGCTCGAGGTTCGCGTCGACGGTGTCCGCTCCGGCGTCCTGCAACTGATAGGCCTGCAGCTTGTGCATCAGCCCGATGCCGCGGCCCTCGTGCCCACGCATGTAGAGCACCACGCCACGGCCCTCACGGGCCACCATCGCCATCGCCGCGTCCAGCTGGGGCCCGCAGTCGCACCGCCGGGAACCGAAGACGTCGCCGGTCAGACATTCGGAGTGGACCCGGACCAGGGCATCAGGGCTGGTGGGATCTCCTGCTACCAGAGCGATATGGCATTGTCCGTCCAGGACGGACTCATAGCCAATGGCCGTGAAGTGGCCG
>JAKIXW010000461.1:623-1343 GCA_022708865.1 Acidobacteriota bacterium | reverse complement strand
AGCCGTTGACCCGAGTGCCATTCCGGGTGGGCGCCAGCCACTCGCTGGACCTGCGGTACCTGTTCGACATCGTCGGCGCGCCGGCGCTCAGCGCCGCCCAGCGCCGGTTGTCGGCGCAGATGATCGGGTACTGGTCGGCGTTCGTGACCACCGGGGTGCCCGCGGTTCCCGGCGCGCCGAGCTGGCCCGCCGTCGCCGATGCCACCGGCGCGGGCCCGGTGCTGTCGCTGCGGACCGACGGTTCCCGGCCGATCTCCGACTACGCCGCCGAGCACCGCTGCGAGTTCTGGGCCGGGCTGGGCAGCTGACCGGGCTCAGGCCGGGGTGACCCAGGTGGTGATCTCGGCGCTGACCACCTCGGTGCCGTCGCGGTCGGTGATGCTGATCGGCACCGTCACCTCGGTGCCCTCGGTGATTGCGGCGAAATCCGGGACCGCCAGCGTCGCCACCGCGCGCAGCGAGGTTTTGGCCTTGGTCAGGTACTGCACCGTCATCGCCTTGGGGATCCAGCGGTGGCTGGCCGGCACGGTGGCCTCCATCAGCATGCCCATCGACACCTCGGCGAGGTTGCAGGCGGCGATGGCGTGGAAGGTGCCGATGTGGTTGCGCATCCACCACCAGCGTGACGCCGTGACGACGCAGCGGCCCGGCTCCAGCACGCGGACGTGTGGCAGCACCGTGACGAAGTAGGGGGCTTTGAGGGCTGCGGCCACCGAGAAC
>JAKIXW010000461.1:0-613 GCA_022708865.1 Acidobacteriota bacterium | reverse complement strand
GCGCGGTCACCTCGCAGAGCCCCGGTTCCATCCGGTGTACGTGCGGGACGACGGAGGCGAAATACGGCACCCGGGCGATCATCGCGGCGGAGAACAGGGCCGAGCCGCCGGGCTTGCCGGACAGTCGCTGCCAGGCCCGGTAGGTGGGGGAGACGCTCATGACCACCATCTTACTTCAAAGTAAGTTAGACGCCCGCGGGACGGCCGCCGGGCACCCCGCGGGGCGTCCTCGGCGCAGATACCACCGCATTTGGAGCGTGCGCCGATCTGGGGCATACTGTTCGGGTTGCCTTGAGCCGGGTTCGCGCCTGGCCGGGCATACGACCGGCGCCCATGCGGGCGCGTCCGGTCCCAACCTGGACGGCGACGAGAATCTCTCGGAACCCTCCGGGCTGCGCAACGGCGACACGCCCGAGCGCGGGGGTCGGTGAACTTCAGACAGGTAAACAGCGGCGGCAATCGAGCGCGAAATGCGCCGGAGGCACCACGTCTGGCCAGGTGGCCAGGCATGACAGTGAGGTAGGAGAAGCGTGGCGGGACAGAAGATCCGCATCAGGCTCAAGGCCTACGACCATGAGGCGATCGACGCCTCGGCGCGCAAGATCGTGGAAAC
>JAKIXW010000460.1 GCA_022708865.1 Acidobacteriota bacterium | reverse complement strand
GTCGGGGCCGGGGTCGACCCGCAGCGAATCGCCAAGAAGGACAACAAGACCACCGGCGCATCGTGGCTCGAGATCGGGACCGATGACTACCCGGCATTCGTGGCCGACCACCCCGGCTGCGTGATCGGCGGCACCGCATGGGATTTCGCGAATCCGCAGCGGGTTGAGCCCGGGGCGCTGGACCTGCTGGTGGTCGAGGAGGCCGGCCAGTTCAACCTGGCCAACACCATCGCCGTCGCCGCCAGCGCGCGCAACCTGCTGCTGCTGGGCGATCCACAGCAGCTGCCCCAGGTCAGTCAGGGCACCCACCCGGAACCGGTGGACCACTCCGCGCTGGGCTGGCTGATCGACGGCGGCCACACCCTGCCACCGGAGCGCGGTTATTTCCTGGACCGTAGCCACCGGATGCACCCGGCCGTGTGCGCCGCGGTGTCCCGGCTGTCCTACGACAACCGGCTGCGGTCGAACGAATCCGTCACCGCCGCAAGAAGTCTCGCGGGTCATCCGCCCGGGGTGCGGCTGATGCCGGTGACCCACCGCGGCAATTCGGTCGACAGCATCGAGGAGGCGGAGGCCATCGTCGTCGAAGCCGGTGGCCTGCTGGGCCGGAGGTGGACCGACGAGCACGGCAGCACCCGACCGTTGCGGGCCACCGACATGCTGGCGGTCACGCCCTACAACGCGCAGGTGACGCTGCTGCGAAGGCATCTGGACGCGGCCGGGCTGACCGGATTGCAGGTCGGCACGGTGGACAAGTTCCAGGGTCAGGAGGCCCCGGTGGTGTTCTTCTCGATGACCGCGTCGTCGATCGACGACGTGCCACGTGGAATCTCGTTCCTGCTCAACCGGAATCGGCTCAACGTCGCCATCAGCCGGGCCCAGTACGCCGCGGTGGTGGTGGCCTCCGATGTGCTCACCGAGTATCTGCCGGGCAGCCCGGCGGGCCTGATCGACCTCGGCGCGTTCCTGACCCTGATCGACGGCCGGCCCTGATCCCACCCACCTGTTCTGCGGCCAGTGCGATGTCCACTCGAACAACGACGCAGCCACCGCAGAACAGATGGCCAGAAGGTCGCCCGGTCAATCGTCCGGGTCGACCTCACGGTGCCGCCCGGCCGGCGGGAGTAGATCGAAACCATTGTCCGACAAGCGATGTCGGGCCGGTGGTTCCGTCCAGAACGGTTCAACGTCGCGGATGGCCTGGATCGGTTCGGTGATCAACTGCCGGGTCCAGGGATCCGGCTCGTCCCGGTCCTCGATCAGCCGCTGCCACTCGCCGGGCGGTGCCGGCTCGGGAGCGGGCGCCGCGACTTTCGGGGCCGGAGCGCGTTCGGCGGACGTGATCAGGTATTCGACGTA
>JAKIXW010000045.1:13654-18612 GCA_022708865.1 Acidobacteriota bacterium | reverse complement strand
CGGTGACCGGATCGTAGACGGCGTCGACGCCGTTGCCGCCGTTGCCGCCGTCGCCCGTGAACCAGGCGTTGCCGCCGTTGCCGCCGTAGGCGCCGTTGCCACCGTTGCCGCCGAAGAAGCCGGCGTTCCCGCCGTTGCACCGGGCGGTGCAGGTCGGATCGATGACGAGTCCGTCCAGGCCGTTGCCCCAGAGCAGGCCGCCGTCGCCGATCAACATGAAGCCGGCGCTCGGATCGGTGGTCGACCGCGCGTTGCCGGACGCGCAGGTCGCCTGCCCGGCGGCCAGCGCGGCCGGGTCGGCGCAGTTATCGCCGCCGGCCAGGTCCGATTCGTTCGACATCAGCCGCACCGGCATCGTCAGTTCGGGAGTCGCCCGGTCGGCGGTCTGCGGTGAGTGCAATATCGCCGCCGCGATGACGTAAATGGCGATCGCTGCGAGAACTCCGATGAGCGCAACGACGCATTTTTTCGCCGCGCCGGCCACCCAGGCCTCTCCTGACACAACAGTCACAGAACTGAGACTAAAGCGTTATCTGGGATTAGGGAGACCAAAGGGGAAAAATCGACAGAAGTTACCGGCGTGGCAAAACGGAATGCTGATGCAGGTGTCCTATGATCGCGCCGCCCCGCAGGTGGCGGCGGTCAGGAGAGCATGGCGTCGAGCGCCTTCACGAAGTCGGGCGAGTCCGAGGCCGGCACGTTCTGGTACGTCCCACCACTGAGCTGCGCGACGGCCTCCCAGGTGGGGCGGTCGGGATCGTCGCCGACATTGATCACGTCGATCGCGATCGGGCGGGCCGGATCGGCACTGGACCGGACGAGATCCTGCAGGCCCTCGGCGCCCAGGGACTGGTCGGTGTGCGGTCCGGAGGTGATGACCAGCACCGAGTTCGGCTGACCCGGCCGGAAGTTGGTCTGCGCGTCGGCCAGCACATTGCGCAGCGTCGTGAAGGACACCGCGCCGCCGCCGCCGGGCGTCAACTCGCCCAGCGCGGCCGCCAGGGCCGCTCCGCGCGGTTGCCCGTCCACCTGATCGGACAGTGGCCCCACGCCTACCGTGCTGGCACTGGCCGAGCCATTGAAGCTGGTCAGGCCCACTGCCGAAGCCGGCGGGAGGGTGGCGATGCGAGTGTTGAGCGCAGCGACCACCGGCGCCAGGTCCAGGGATCGATCCAGCATGATCGAGGTGGTGTGCGCGCTGCCGGGAGGGGCCAGAGTTCCGGCCACCGAGACCCGGACCGAATCGTCGCCGACCGACAACGTGGCCGGCAGTGGCGCGAAACCGACCACGTCGTTGGCGGGCGGGGTATTGCCCTCCGTCCGGAAGCCGGCCTTCGCCAGCTGCGCCAGCTGTTCGGGCTTGCGCAGGAAACGTTCGAATTCACTGGCGGCACTGGCCTGTTCCTGGCTCACCCAGTCGCCGGCCAGCAGGGTTGCCGGGAAGTCGGCCACCGGCACCGGGCCCGACGGCCGCCAGCCGGCCAGTATGGGTGTCCCGCTCGCCCGCGTGAACAGCTGCTGC
Organism: Acidobacteriota bacterium; assembly: GCA_022708865.1. Classification (GTDB taxonomy): domain Bacteria; phylum Actinomycetota; class Actinomycetes; order Mycobacteriales; family Mycobacteriaceae; genus Mycobacterium. The sequence continues at coordinate 17,090 of JAKIXW010000045.1, read as the reverse complement.
TCGGTGACCGCCACGGCGTGCACGGGCGCCGCGGCAGCATCACCGTTGGCCCCACCGTCGGTCCCACCGTTGAGCAGCGCCTTCATGGCCGTGTCCAGCGCGGGACCGTCCAGCTCCGGTTGGCCGGCGAGCAGCGCCGTGACCGCACCGATGCCGTCGGTGGCGGGCGCACCCGAGGGCGCCGACGCCGACGCCACGGCCTCTGCCAGCAGGTTTGCCGCGTCACTGGCGCCCTCGGTGGGCACCGCGAGGCGCAGCGTGCCCCAGCCACGCATGCCCAGTTGGTCCAGTGATCCCTGGTCGTTCTGCAGTGCCGGCAATGTCGTCCAGTTCTGTTCGGACAGCGCTGACTCCAGGTCTGGCCGGACCGCGAGCAGCAGCGGGGAGGTGGCCACCGAATGGGACGAGCTGACGATGCCCGGCCCGGCGGCAGCCTGCAGACGGGCCACCGAAACCGAGCTGCCGGGGATCCACACCGCTGGTTTTTCACCCAAATTCCCAGGCCAAGGCCCCTGCAACCCGTTGATCACGGCGGTCGAATCGGCCGCCGTGACGCTGACCAGCACGCACTCGTCGCCGACCGGTCCAGCGGTCTGGTTGAACGACTTGGCGAATCCCGACAAGGTGTCCGCGATGGCCGGATCCGCCGCCACGGCGACCTTCGCCTGGCCCCCGAGGCAGCGGTCCGCACCCGAGTTGGAGCGGTTCGACAGCGCGTCCCCGAAGAATCGCCACAGGACGACACCGCCGACCAGCGCCACCACGGCGACCAGCGCCGCGATGACGGCCGGGCTGACCCCGCGCCGCTGCGGGGCCACCACGCGGTGGCTGCCGGTCCATTCACTCAGCGTGCGGTGTCCGCCGGTGGGCGGACCAGCATCCAGGCCCCCGGTATCCCGGGAGTCGGTGGCATCCGGTCGGTCGCCATACAGGTCCCCGGCCTCGTCTGGATCGGGAATGCTGTGCCTGCCCATGACTCCCTCTGTCTAGTTGCCGCCGGGCCTCGTGCTCGCCGAACCCGGCGAATTAGCTGTTGCGGGCTGCCTAGTTGTTGTCGGTGGTCGCGCTCTGTCCGTTCTGGGCCGCCTTGAACTCCCGGCGGCGCCGATGCAGGATCGGCTCGGTGTACCCGTTCGGCTGCGCCGCACCCTGCAGGATGAGCTCCTCGGCCGCCCTGAACGCGATGCTCGAGTCGAAGTCCGGGGCCATCGGCAGGTAGGCCGGATCCCCGGCGTTCTGCCGGTCGACCACCGGCGCCATGCGTTCGAGACCGGCGCGCACCACCTCGGGGGTGATCACCCCGTGGCGCAGCCAGTTGGCCAGCAGCTGGCTCGAGATGCGCAGCGTCGCACGGTCTTCCATCAGGGCGACATCGTGGATGTCGGGCACCTTGGAGCAGCCGACACCCTGGTCGATCCAGCGCACGACGTACCCCAGGATCGACTGGCAGTTGTTCTCGACCTCTTCGCGGATCTCGTCGGGAGCCCAGGTCAGCGACGTATCGGCGAGCGGGATCGTCAGCAGTTCGTCGAGAGTGGTGCGCGTCTTGCCCGCCAGCTCCTGCTGCACAGCGGCGACGTCGACCTGGTGGTAGTGCAGCGCGTGCAGGGTGGCCGCCGTCGGTGACGGCACCCACGCGGTGGTGGCGCCGGCCCGTGGCTGGGTGATCTTCTGCGCCACCATGTCGGCCATCAGATCGGGCATGGCCCACATGCCCTTGCCGATCTGGGCGCGGCCGGACAGCCCCGCGGCCAGTCCGGCGTCGACGTTGGCGTCCTCGTAGGCCAGGATCCAGGGCTGGCTCTTCATGATGCCCTTGCGCACCATCGGCCCGGCCTCCATCGAGGTGTGGATCTCGTCGCCGGTGCGGTCCAGGAAGCCGGTGTTGATGAACACCACCCGGTCGGGAGCGGCCTTGATGCAGGCCCGCAGGTTGGCCGACGTGCGCCGCTCCTCGTCCATGATGCCGACCTTGAGGGTGGCCTCGGGCAGCCCCAGGACGTCCTCGACGCGACTGAACAGCTCGCAGGTGAAGGCGACCTCGTCGGGGCCGTGCATCTTGGGCTTGACGATGTAGATCGAGCCGGTCCGGCTGTTGGTCAGGGGACCGTTCTCGTCGGATTCCTTCAGGCCGTGCAGCGCGATCAGGCTGGTGAACAGGGCGTCCTGGATGCCCTCGGGCACCTCGACCTCGGCGCCGTTCGCGTCGAGCGTGACGATGGCGTCGTTGGTCATCAGGTGCCCGACGTTGCGCACGAACAGCAGGCTGCGACCCGGCAGCGTCAGCTCGGACTCGCCGTCCGGCGTGGCGTAGGTGCGGTCGGCGTTGAGCGTGCGGGTGAACGTCTTGTCGCCCTTGCTGACCTCTTCGGACAGGTCACCGCGGTTGAGCCCCAGCCAGTTCCGGTACCCGAGCACCTTGTCGTCGGCGTCCACCGCGGCGACCGAGTCCTCGAAGTCCATGATCGTGGTGATCGCCGATTCGAGCACCAGGTCCTTGATGCCGGCCCGATCGGTCGATCCGACGGGGGATTCCGGGTCGATCTCGATCTCGACGTGCAGACCGTGGTTGACCAGCAGCACCGACCAGGCCGGTGAACCGAGGTCCCCGCTGTACCCGGCGAACCGCGCGGGATCCGTCAATCCGGTGCTCTCGTCGCCGAGCGTCACTTCGAGCTGTCCGTCGGCCACTCTCAGACCCGTCACGTCGGCCCAGGTCCCGGACTCCAGCGGCGCGACGGCATCCAGGAACCGGCGCCCGTACGCGATCACCAGGTCGCCCCGGACCCGGTTGTAGCTCGTGCCCTTCTCGGCGCCGTCGGTCTCCGGGATCACGTCGGTGCCGTACAGCGCGTCGTACAGCGAACCCCAGCGGGCATTCGCGGCGTTGAGCGCGAATCGGGCGTTCAGGACGGGCACCACCAGCTGCGGGCCGGCCATCGAGGTGATCTCGGGATCCACCCCGGACGTGGTGATGGTGAAGGCGTCCGGCTGCGGCAGCAGGTACCCGATCTCTGTCAGAAATGCCTGGTAGGCCAGCGGATCGACCGGTTCGAGGACGTGATGCCGGTGCCACTTGTCGATCTGGGCCTGAAGTTCATCACGACGGGCCAGCAACGCCTCGTTCTGCGGGGTCAGATCCGCGATCACCTTGTCCACGCCGGACCAGAAGGTTTCCGGGTCGATACCGGTGCCCGGCAGCGCCTCATTGGTGATGAAGTCGTAGAGCACCGGGGCGACCCGCAGATCGCCGACGACGACGCGGTCGGTCATTGTTTCCTCCTCTGGCCCGGCGGGGTGGCAGTCGATCAATCCTAGGCCCGGCAAAGAGCGCACAGAGCTATGGCGGCGCGCTCCAGGTCGGGCTGTTCCCGGGATGTGCGGCTGGGTGGCGCACCGGGGTGCCGCGACGGGTCGTGCCGCGATCGGCCACCCC